>JAFWSS010000253.1 GCA_017524385.1 Prevotella sp. | reverse complement strand
TCCCCTTTAACTCCTCTTTAACTCCTGAAAGACAATCTTCAATTTTCCCTTTAACTCCTTGAAAGTGAACATATGTCCCTTTAACTCCTCTTTAACTCCCCTTTAACTCCTCTTTAACTCCTGAAAGACAATCTTCAATTTTCCCTTTACCTCCTTGAAAGTGAACATATGTCCCTTTAACTCCTCTTTAACTCCTCTTTAACTCCCCTTTAACTCCTGAAAGACAATCTTCAATTTTCCCTTTACCTCCTTGAAAGAAAAAAAACAAGCGTCCCTCGCAGTCGCGGACTGCGAGGGACGCAATTCTTGCCGACACATCATCAGGCAGTCTTCCGCTCGACATACTCCTTGTCCACCACGATTTCCTGCTTGTCGAGAGTGAACATGTCGTCTTCGAGAATCTTGAAGAGGGTGGATTTCAATCCTCTCACGCCGAGGTTCTTGCGTGCGGCATAGTCGGCAATGGCTTCTGCTCCATCATCGGTCACATTGAAGCCGATGCCGCGGAGGTTGAAGTAATCTTCGAAATATCCCACGGGCGACTCCTTGGAATCACGGAGGATGTTTGCCATGCCGTCCTTGCTGATGGGGCATACATAGGCGTACTGGGTGATTCGTCCGGCAATCTCGGCGCGGTTGAAATATTCGGCGAAGTCATTCTCCTGCACATAGCGGTGGTAGTCGCCCTCCACCTTTTCGCCTTTTTCCTGGCCAAAGCCGATGGAATGGGTGTTGACACGCTTCTGCACGATGCTTTCGATGCCGCTGAAGACACCGGAGAAGATGAAGAGCATGCCGCCGGTGGAAACGCGCTCCTTGCTGTTGCCCCATGAACCAGTGGCAAACTGCACCGTGTTGTTGTCATCGATGATATTGAGTATCTCGTTGAGGATGCGCTCGTTGTAATAACCAGCTTCGAAAAGCTTGTCAAACTCGTCGAAGAAGATGACGGAGTCCTCCATCCCATCCACGCTGTTGCCGTTGGCGGCGTAGAGCTCGGTGAACACGTCGGTGACAGTCTGTCCCACGATGCCCTCCTGCACGAGGGTGTTGCAGTTGACGACGCCAAGTTTGAAGCCGAAAAGCTTGGCAAGCGTCTGGGGACCGAAGGTCTTGCCCACGCCAGAGGGTCCATAGGCAAGGAGGCTGGGTCGGGGCATCCTCTTCCCCTTCCCTCTCGACCTCATGACATGCATGTAGAAGCAGAGGGAGAGTTTGCGGGAATATTCATCCTGTCCGATGAGATATTGGTTGAGCTTTTGGGAGATGGCCATGGGGGTGATGTATTTCTCAGCCAAGTCCATGAAATCCATTTTCGTGCCTTTAATAATCTCCATGATGTCATCGATGGTGAGGGGGGCAATTTCTTGGTTCCAGTTCTCAAGGTGGTCCTTCACATATTCTATTACGTTGTCGGTGTCGGAAGCTTCACGGACAAACTCCTTGCGACTTTCATTGAGTTTGCGCAGGAAAGTCCATTTCTCACCGAGCTTGAGTTCGGCGATGCTGTTGTAGGCATGCTTGACCACCTTGAAATCCATCAAGGGGTTGAGCAGGAGCATGTGCCGGATCTTCACAGTCAACTCTTTTTCTTCGTTTGCGATGTTACGGGCAGGGAGATTGTTGTTATCTTTCATTGTTGAGATGTGTTCTTTTTTTTATATTTTCTCATATCGTCTGACAGGTCAGACTCCTGAATGCCTTTGACAGGTGTGAAGCGTATGACGAATTTTATAAGAGGCTTTTCCTAGGAGGCTTATAAGACTTATAAGATAAATAGGGCTTATAAGACTTAAAGCTCTAGGTTATTCTAGGGATGTTCTAGGTTTTTTAAAAGAGGTCTGTTTCAACAGACATGATTGCGACACGCGAGGTGTCTTTACACATAGAGGCTTCTTTTTCCATAACGTGGCAGGACACGTTTCCCTTTTTGCCCGGTCTCGAACTCAGCAACATGATTGCAGTCGGCAGCTGGATGTCGGTATATAGATGATGTGTCAGCATGTCAAAGAACCCGATGTGGTGCTTTCCGCTCTCGCCTCAGAGCCTGTTCGAAAGGCGTAGCAAAAGATGCCACTGCATCACTTCAAGGGGTATTGTGCCCTCTTTTCCGTGATTTCCGCTGCAAAGGTAGGAGTGATGTACGCAAGTTTTTTGCGTAGATGAAAAAAAATGCAGAAAAAATGCAAAAAGGAAGGGGATGTGGAACCACATCCCCTTCCTTGAAAGTTTTAGGAAGTCCTAGGAGATTCTAGGACTACTTAGGACTTCCTATGCTATTATTTCACCATGACAGCCTTGCCATTGACCACATAGACGCCCTTGAGGCCGTCGAGGCTCTTGGCTTGCTTGCGAACGAGCTTGCCGTCGAGCGAGTAGATGTCAACAGGTTGGCCGTCGACCATGATGCTCTCGATGCCGTCGGTCACCAGCACGGTGGCGGTGGCAGGCTTGGACTCCTGGCCGTTCGGATAGACAGCGCTCACGCCGAAGGTGTGCTCACCACCGGTGATCTGGTCGATGCCTACGGTGTAGGTGGTCACGTCACCTGCAACGTTGGCGATGAGTTGACCCTCATAGTAGATGTTGAAGGATGCCACGTCTGCTCCACCAGCGGTGAAGACAACGTCGTCGACGAACAAGCCGAAGATGTCACCAGAGGTGTGGCGGATGGCGAAGTACTTCGTGTCGGCGGGAAGGTCGGCAGAGAACTCGGTCCATTCGGTTACGCTGGTGCTGAAGTCTTGAACCTTCTTGAAGCTTTCAGGCTTGTTGTCCGTGGTGGAAGCAAGCACCTCGAAGGTCTCCTCGCCATACTGGTCGGTGATGGTGCGAGCCTGGAACTTGATGGTCTGTGCGATGCCGGGGAGTTCGGGTGAGATGAGCCAGTGGTCGGTGTAGTTGATGCTGCCATTGTCGTTGGGAACCACGCAGATGGACATCATGAACTGCGAGCCGCTGTGGGGCGGGAAGTTGTCGCTGGCAAATCCAGCCTGTTCGGGATCGAACACCTGCCATGCGCAAGGAGCGGTGGCGTTGTCATAGGAAATGGAGCTGCTGTTCCATGTGTACACTTCGATGCCGGTGGCGTCGTAGAGTGTCCAGTTGCCTAATGCACCATTGTGCTCGGTTTCGGTGATGCCGCCGACACTGAAGGTCGGGAACACCTCGGTGTTGTCAAAGTCCTCGGTCTGCTCCATGGCAGAGGTGCTGGGAGCTTCCCAGCTGAGGTCGACACCTTCGCCACCCTTGTCTTGGGCAACAAGGTTCGTCGGAGCGGCTGCGGTGGACTCCTTGATGGCCACCACGGTCTCTGCCGTGTTGTTGGCGGTGTTCAAATCCTTGTCGTAGGACACCTCGGCCACGATGTTGACATTGCCTGCTTCGTCGAAGATGGTGGTAGCCAACTCGGTGGTGAATTCCTTGGTAGCATACGAAGCAAGTGCCTCGTCAACAGTCTGGGCAAACAATTCCTTGCCATTGGCCTTGATGGTCACGATGTAGCCGGAGGCTTCCTTCTCACCCTCGTTCTTCACAACGGCGGTGATGGCGGCCGACTTGCCGGCTTGCACGGAGGCGGGAGCGGAAACGGTGATGGAGAGGTTGTGCTCGAGCAGGTCGACGATGCGGATGTTGTCAATCAGCAACACGTCGCCCAATTCCTCGATGCCGCCGGTCATCCAGTCGAACGTAGTCGGGTTGGCGTATTCTGCAGAAATGCCCACACATGCATAGTTGCCGTCCTTGAGGGCGGTCAGAGGCACTTGAACGGTGGTGAATTCACCGGTGGGTGCAACGGTGGTCAGCACCTCTTGGGCCTCACCGTTGATGGCGCCCGTCACTTCCACTTGGCTGACGCCGTCAGCAGCGACGTCGAACAGCAGGGTGGGGTTGGAGGCATTCTTGAGGTTCAGCTTGCCAGAGTTGAAATAACCCTTGCCGGCCTCTTCCATCAGCATCATCAGTGACACGCCGTCATCGTCGGTGGACTCGTCGGAAACCATCAGGCTGGCATTGCTGTCCCAGAAGTAGTGCAGCGAGGTGTCGGTGAATCCTTCAATAACAGGCAGGTCGTAGGGCTTGCCCACGAGGAGCGAGGCGGCTGCGACATCGCTCTCGCCCTTGTCGTTGCTGGCGAGGATGCCCCATGTAGCAAAGTCTTGTTCACCTTCCTCGGTGTTGTATTCAACCTCGTAGTTGTCGATGTCACGAACGACGGCAAATGGCTCTTCGTCAAGCACAAGCATCGGGCCGAGCCAGGTGTCCTCAACGTGTGTGCCATAGAGGCTGTAGTCAACAGCGGCGGGATTGACATATCCGCCAAGGGAGCCGATGATGCCCACCTTGTCCCAACTAAACAAGACTTTGTCCTGTTTGTCATAGGCTGTGAAGTTCTCCGGAGTGGCAGGTATGTCGAAGCCGACATAGACGGAGGACTTGTTGCTCTTCAGACCGATGCCGAATTCATTGTAAGCCACGGCATAGTAGGTGTGGATGCTGTCGGCGACAGTCTCGTCCAGATAGTTGAAGGTTGCTCCGGGAGCGATGCCTGTCATTTCTGTCAGCAATTCGCCATCGCGGAAGATTTCCACCTTCTCAATGGAAGCCAGGTCTTGTCCGGCGACGGTCTTGGTGGGAGCGGTCACCTCGATGTTGGCGTTCTGTGCACCTTCGGCGCCAGCGGTGGCTGTCAGTGCGGGAGCGGCGGGAGCCTCGTCGGCGGCACCAACTTCCACGGTCAGCTTGTTGATGATGAGCAGGTATTGGTCGGCGTCGGAGATACAGTGGATGGCCACATAGTAGGTGCCGTCTTCTGTGCAGGAATAGACTCCCTCGAATGGCTCGTCGTCCTCGTCGGTCAGTTCCACTGGACCGAAGACCTTGGTGGAGAGACCTGCAACGGTGGGCTCTTTGCCAATCACAACCTCGAAACGCTCGTCATAACCAGCGGAACCGGCATTGACGGTGATGTCGTAGTTCTTGCCTGCCACCAGGTGGAGTGGGGCAGAAATGAGGTAGTCGTCGGCGGCCTCGTCGCTGTTGTAGCGATAGAAAGCGTGGTTGGTATCGTTCCATGCCCAGGTGTAACCGTCGTTGTTGGCATCGATGAAGGTGAACTGTCCGAAGGCAGCCTCGGTGGTGAAGTCGGCGGTGTAGGGGATTTCCATGACAGTGGTCAGGAACACCTCCACCTCAGCGCTCTTCTCGCCAGCACCTGCAGCGTTGTAGGCAATGGCTTGATAGACGTGCTTGCCATAAGTGATGGCGGGGTCGTTGTCGGTGTAGGTCAGTTCGGTGCCGGGTGCCACGTCCTCGAAGGTCTTGATCACCTCGCCGTCGCGCAGGATCTCAATCTTCGTCAGGTTGGCGGTCAGGTCCTCGCCGCCATTGTTCTTGGTGGGAGCGGTGAAGCTGATGGTGGCCTCGAGCACGTTGTCGCCAGGAGTCACGGTGAAGTTTTCAACTGCTTGCGGAGCGTCGGCATTGATTTCCTCGAGGAGGAAGTTGTCGGCCATCATCACGTTCTGGTCGGCGTCGGAGATACAGTGGATGCCGATGGCATAGTAACCGTCCTCGGACACTTCAAAGAAGTTGGAGAAGTTCTTCGGGTCGTTCCAGTCCACATCGGTGGCGGGAAGGATCTCGATGGACATGGCTTCGCCTGTGAAGGCGTTGCCGGCGTACACCTCGAAACGCTCCGGGTAGCTCTTGCCGTAGACGTCGAAGGAGAAGCGGTATTTCTTGCCAGCCTGGAGCTTGATCATCGGTGAGAAGAGCCAGTCGTCGGCATCGTTCGTGGCGCTGTAGCGATAGCGGGCGGCGTTCTCATAGAACGACCAGGTGCTGCCGTCGTTGTTGACGTCGAGGATGGTGAATTCACCTTGCTCGTCAGCTGTGTCGAAGGTGTTGCTGTAAGGCAGCTCCTCGATGGGCTTGGCAGGATTCTCAGCCTGGATGGTGAGGTCGGTGATCCAGCGCAGGTAGTAGATCCTGTCTGTGGCGGCGTTGGCCAACAGTTGGTTGCTGGACTTCAGCACCTTGTTCTCTGCATCGAATGTCATGGTGAAGTTTTCCAAGTCTTCGCCGTTTGTTCCGATGGCGAAGATGTCATAGTCGTAGGCCACGCCTTGGTATTGGAAGCCATTGAATGTGACTGTGCTGCCTTCGATGGTGCCCTTCATCCAAGCATCGGGGAAGTCGGCGAACATACCCTTGAGGTAGACATCTGCTCCGTCGAAACCGATGGTGATGTTGCCCTTGAAGGCTTGCTCGGCTTGGTCGACAACCTGAGAGCCCATGGTGTACCAAGTCTCGGTGGCAAGGTCTGCCGGAGGAGTGACGGTGACGGTTTCTGGTGCCTCATAGTCATGCATGATGGAGAAGGTGGTGTACCATGACAGGTAGTAAATCCTGTCGGTGGCAGCGTTGGCCAACAGTTGGTTGTTGGATGTCAGCACCTTGTTCTCTGCATCGAATGTCATGGTGAAGTCTTCCAAGTTGCTGCCATCGGTACCGATAGCGTACATATCGTAGGTGTCGGCATACATGCCAAGGTATTGCAAGTCTTTGAAAGTGACGATGTTGCCATTGATAGTGCCCTTCATCCAAGCATCGGGGAAGTCAGTGAACATGCCCTTGACGTAAACATCGTTTCCATCGAAGCCTAAATCGACGAAGCCGGAGAAGCTTGTCTCTTGCTGCTCGGAGTATTGGCGTCCCTTGATGTACCAGGACTCGGTGACCAGGTCGGCCGGAGCGGTGATGGTGACAACCTTGGGGGCCTCATAGTCATGCGAGAAAGTATAAACGGTCTCGAAGTCGCCATAACCGGTGATGGTGTTGTCGTCATCCCAGATATAACCAATGAAAATATCTTCAGAAGTGCCTTCTAACTTGTACTTTCCATCCTCGATGGTGAACGTGATGTGGTCGGAGTACTCATCGTATGCGGTGAAGTCGGAGCCGCTCTTCTTCACCCAGCGGAGGCTGATGGTGGCTTGGTAGTCTGAGCTGTAATAGACGGGTTGCTTGGCGGGAACGGTGATGGTGTTGCCATCTTTGGTACCCTTCACCCATGAACCCATGCTGACAGTGGAGACGATGTCTTTGAAATAGATGGTGCCATCCTCGCATTCCACAATCTGGATGTTGCCGCTTTGGTCAACAAGCTGTACGCTGCTGTTGCTATAGGTGTAGGCTTTTCCAGAACGGGTGTAAACCTTTTGGGCACCCTCTGCCGGGGCGGTGATGATGCCGTGGGCGTCTTTCTCCTCGCCGCTTGCGTTGAGAATCAGACTCGGAGAGGCCATTCTTGTAAACGACATCGGGGAGAAGCTGGTCCTGTTGTTGAACAGTCCCTCATTAGGGGTCCTAAGCCCCTTCTTGGTCATAGGAACCTTGGAATTGGGGTCCTTGGCCTGGGGAGCCTTGAAAGTTGTAGCTTGGGTGCCTGCCTGACGGAAGGAGAAACCCTCTGGAACAAAGTCCTTCGACTTGGGAGCATCAACCTTCTTCACAACGGTGGAAGGCTGGTTGGCCTTGAGCACCTTGGAAGGGCCGCGCTTCGTAGCGAAGTCTTGCGCTTGAAGCGGCAATGCGAATAGCACTGCCACCAACATCCATAATAAAGATGTAGACTTTTTAATCATAATAGATGTTTTTTGTTTGACAATATAGTTAGAGATAATAAAAATATGCTCTTGTTGATTCTTTCCGTCATGTCGGCAGGTTCCCATCGCTTTTGTTTGCGATAACAGCATGCGTGGTTTCCGCCAAAAGTTAGAATTAATATGCAAAATTAATCATTTTCCTATAAAAACGAAAAAAATTATCCCTTTTTTCGCATTTTTTGTTAAACAAGAAAGTGCAAATGCCATAGAAACTATAGAAACTATGAAAACTATAAAAAATCCCTCACTTCCCAATCTTCTCTATTCTCACGTGCAAGGTGTGAGGCTGCTGCGGGATGGTGTATTTCTTGAGCACGCCCGGTCCGCAGGAACTGTTGCCCAGTCCCAGGACGGCGGCGTCGAGGTTGAGGAAGATGTGTTCGGCATCCTCCACCAGGTCGCAGTCGTGGGTGGTGGTGTAAAGTTGTTCCACGCTGTAGGGCAGCACCGAGAAGGAAAACGGGGCGTCTGTGCAACTCACCCGCCAACCGTTGCCTTTTGCGTCGGTCAATTCCAGATAGGCGGTGTCGTCGTGGTTGCCACTGTCCTGTGGCCGAGGATAATGCACGTATTGCTCCGCCACGGTGCTGCGCCATAGTCCTATGGTGGCGGCTGCGTGGCGGTCGGGGTAGTTGTCCATGGGGCCGCGGCCGAAATATGTAAGGTCTTTGAGGTTTTTCGGAAGCTCCAAGGTCGTGCCCAGGCAGGGCAAAGGGGGGAGTGTGCCTTCCGGGGTGAAGGTGGCGCATAGGTCGATGCTGCCGTCAGGGAGGAAGGTTGCGGTGTATTCTGTGGTGATGCTGCCTTCGAGGGTTTGGGTGACGAAGGTGGCTTTGGAAATGACGGTGCCATCGGCATTCGT
The DNA here is from genome assembly GCA_017524385.1 of Prevotella sp. Lineage (GTDB taxonomy): Bacteria > Bacteroidota > Bacteroidia > Bacteroidales > Bacteroidaceae > Prevotella. The sequence goes on along the minus strand of JAFWSS010000253.1, from coordinate 3,545 downwards.
GGTGAAGACGGGGCCGGTCGTGAGGGTGTGGCGCTGTTGGTCGAGCTGCTGTTGCTTCCAGTCCTTGGCAATCCAGTTGCCAAATCCCTTGTCGTTGTCGGTGGGGGCGCGGAAGAGATGGGGGAGCAGGCGATGCATCCATTCCGCAGCATCGGCTCTCAACTCGTCGGGCTGCCGTTGTTGCTTTTTGCGGTTTTGGGGCACGACTTTCACGGGGTGGCATACGGGGCAGTGCTTCGCGTGCTCGTACCAACAGGCGTCGGTGACCCATTGGCTGCGCACCACTTCGTGTCCGGCTTCAGCCCACAGGGTCTTCGTTTTCAGCGTGGCCATCGCGTTCATCAGACCGCCGTGCTCTATTTGGTGGATGTCATAATCGCTCAGGTCGCAGTGGGCGTCGCGCAGCACGGGAACGACCCGACCGTTCTCATCATTGAATTGTATGGGTGAATACACCGCTTTCACCTCCTCATATTTCGGCGTGGGAAGGCGGTCGCTGCTCACGATGCCTTTCAGGCAGAAGGCCTTCAGGTTGGGCGCGTCGCCGAAGTCGCCGCCGTAGGCCGTCATGCGCTTGCCGTCGCGTTCAGTGAAGATGCCCTCGTCGGCCCATTCCCAGATGAAGCCGCCGAGCATGCGGGGGTGACTGTAGATTTCGTCCCAATACTCGCGGAAGTTACCCAATGCGTTGCCCATGGCGTGGGCGTATTCGCTGGTGAGCACGGGGCGCTGGTCGCTGCTGTCGCGCGCGATGGAGAGGAGCCGCTCCCATCGGGCGTTCTCTGGGCGCTCCATATTGTTGTCCTTCACCCCAGGATTGAGGTATTCGTCCTGCGTGCGGGGATAAAAGCGTGAGATGACGTCCACCGACGAGGGGTCGCCGTGTAGACCGTATGCCTCTGCTCCCGTGCCTTGAGCTCCCTCGTAATGGATGGGACGTGTGGGGTCGTATTCGTGCGTCCAAGCGGCGGTCATTGCGAAGTTGGGCCCCCATCCGGCCTCGTTGCCCAGGCTCCACATCACTACGGAGGGGTGGTTGCGGTCGCGGATGACGAGGCGTTGCATGCGGTCCATCCACGCCGCCGCCCATGTGGGGTCGCCGGCCAGTTGTCCGCGCAGGCCGTGTTCCTCGATGTCCGCCTCGTCCATCACGTAGAGTCCGATGCTGTCGCAAAGTTCATACCACCTCTCGCTGTTGGGATAGTGGCAGGTGCGCACGGCGTTGATGTTGGCGCGTTTCATCAGCAAGATGTCTTGCAGCATGCGCTCCTCGGTCATCACGTGGCCCGACAGCGGGTCCATCTCGTGGCGGTTGACACCGCGCAGACGGGTGGGGATGCCGTTCACCAGCAGTTGGCCATCCGCAATTTTTACGGAGCGGAACCCCACACGCTGGGCGACCTGTTCCAGCACATTCCCCAAGGAGTCGACCAGGGAGAGGTGCAGGGTGTAAAGGTGGGGATGCTCCGCACTCCATAGGCGGGGGTGGGCGATGTCGGCTTCCAGCCAACCCCATTTGGCATAGCCGCGCTGGGGGGTGCGGTCATTCATGATGGCGGCCTTGTGGTCGAGGTTGAGCATGGTGGCGGCATCGGCTGTCAGCACGCTATCGAGCACTGGTCGGCCAGACTCGTCGGTCAGGCGGGCCTCCACCCGGAAACCCTCGCCACGCCGGCCTTGCGTCGCTTCCAACTCAGGGTGTACGATGAGGCGGGCGTTGCCATCGTCGTCCACCAGGGTGCGGATGCCGAGGTCGCGGATGCGGAGGGTGGGGGTGGCGAAGAGGGTGGCGCTGCGGTGGATGCCGGCAAGTCGCCACATGTCCTGGTCTTCAAGGTAGCTGCCGTCGCTGTATTTGAACACTTCCAGGGTGAGCAGGTTGTCGCCGGGGGTGAGGAGGTGGGTGATGCGGAACTCGGCGGGTTCCATGCTGCCCTGGTTGTAGCCTGCCAGCCGGCCGTTCACCCATAGGTAAAAGGCGCTGCTGACAGCTCCAAACCGCAGATGGATGTCGCAGCCTTCCCATAAGGCGGGTACGGTGAAATGGCGGCGATACACGCCCGTGGGGTTGCGTTCAATAAAAGAGGTGTAACTCTCCTTGGGAGCACCCATCACGCGGGGAGGGTCGATTTTGAACGTATAGCCACTGCTGCTGTAGATGGGGGTGCCATGGCCGTGCATCTCCCAGTCGCCCGGAACGGGAAACATCTCCCAGCCGCTGTCGTCGAAGTCGGGGCGCTCAAAGCCTGTTGGTTGCTCCGAAGGGGTCTTCGTCCAGTTGAATCTCCATAGGCCATCGAGCGACTGCTGACGGTCGCCGGGACGTTCCTTGTAGCCGAAGAAGGCGGCACGGGGAGCCTCGCGGTGCAAATGCTGCACGCCCTGGTCCTCCCAGTCATGGTGCTGGGCGGGGGAGGGGATGGCGAGGCACCATGTCAAGAGAAATGCCGTGAGGCGGAGGGATGAACGGAGAATTGTGGCCATGAGCTGATGGTTTGTCTGGCAATCAATTGCTGAATGGCGAGTCACCTATGTCCGCCCAGTTGTCTTCCGTGCGTTCCGCAGACACATTGTATTTCTTTCCTCGTGAATTGACAAAGGTGCCCTTGATGTACTGCTTGGTCCACTTGATGGTGAAAGTCCCGGTGTTTCTGCCGTTGATGTATTCCTTCCACACCTGATAGCCATTCTTCTTTCCCACATACTTGAGTTCAATCCATTCTCCTTTGTTCACCGTGATGGTGGTGTAGCGGTAGAGGAAATGGGCGCCATCTCCCATATGGAGGTTGATGTAACTGAACTCTACTCCATAAGAGCCAATCTTGCCTATATACTCCATCGTGCCGCCTTGAACTTTGTCGATGCCGTATTCCTCACTTGAAGCCTTGACCGCATCAGCGGCATTCATGAACAGTGAGGTGAAAAGTACGATGGTTAATAAAAATAACTTTTTCATCATTGTATCTATTTTAATGAAAAATTGTGTATGTATATACTTGATGCGTTTTGGCATATCAGTTTACAAATGTAGTCATTTTCTTCAAACTCTCCAAGAACGAGCAAAAAAATGTCGAAAAATAAATGTGACAAGAAAACATCTTATCTTTTATTTTTACACAAATTCCCACGCGCTCGGCTCTGCCGCTTGGCTCGTCCAAGAATTGTCCGCAAATTGTCATTACTGAAGTTTCTCTCATTTCTTTCAAATGCACTAATCTTTTATTTTTCACTCGAATTAGAGAATTGCAGGCATCATTTTTTGTGAAAAACTTGCCGATTTCTGAAAGATTCGTTGTACTTTTGTACTCAGGTATAGAAATTGAGTTCCTTTTTGTTAGACACCTTAAAGTTACTCATTTTTTCGCGACATACGGAAGCTTCCGTGCCTCTTTCTGTTAACTAAAAATACTCACGATAATCACTTCAGAAACTTAAGTAACATAAAAAACCATGTAATTATGAAAAGAGTTGTTATCCTTATGGTCTTGATGCTCTCCGCTTTGGGCATCAACGCCCAACAGTATTACGGACGTGTGCAAGACAGT
>JAFWSS010000252.1 GCA_017524385.1 Prevotella sp. | reverse complement strand
TCCGATAAAATGCGTACCTTTGTTCATGTTATTGAAGTTTTGTTGCAGAAACAAAGATAACAAAAAGGGTCGAGTTCCAAGCGAGGAACTCGACCTTAATTTGTATATTATTCAAAAATATTAAGCGGACACCAATAATAATCAATAGTCTTTTGCCTTCAGCAAGGCATTCAGCAATGTGGGATAAGTTGGTTGGAAAGTGGTGTGGCTGCTGCAATAGGCGTAACATCTTTTTCATAATCTGTTTTGTTTTATAAGTTTATTTGGTCAAGTATTTCTTTCCGTCAACGATGTAAATACCATTGTAGTCAGCTGGTGAGATCCTACGCCCCAGAAGGTCATAGGATTGACGATTTGTGGATTTTCGATCTTTGATTATGCCGATGCCATCTGTCGAGCTGCTGACAAACTGCCATGTGTCAAACTGCACATCGCCCTTCAGAATCAGATAGACGGTGTGCATGCCGCTTGGAGCTGTGCTGCATGTAGCCGTTTGTTCCTGCCAACTGTCGGCGGTGCACCTGACGGTGGCGAGGTCGGCACCGTCTTTGTCGTCGAGGCGCAGGGTGACGCTGCCATTTCCCTTCAAAAGGCACTTCAGCTCATTGGATGTGCCATTGAAGTCAACGTTGCGCACCTCGATGATGCCCTCAGCAGGAACGGGGGCTATGGTGCTGGGCGTGCCTACCTTTGCCACCATGTGCCCCTGACCGTCGGCCTGCTCATGCACGATGCCGAGCGTGGCGGCAGCGGTAGAGGCATACTGCGCAGCGTAGGGGTCGAGGTTCTTGATGGCACTCACACCCTCGAATGTGGGCTTACACTCCTTGATGACCACATTCTCCTCATCAACCTCAATCTCATCAACATAGATGCTTCGGAAACCGCCGTTAGTGCCGATGGATGCCTCGAGGTTGTTTGCCTGATAGAACAGGTACCACTTGCCCTGATACTTGTGCAGGTGGGTGTGGTTGTTGCCGTAGTTCATGCCGTTCTCACCGGTGTTCTTGAAGTAGTTGGCTCCGTAGGTCCATGAATTAGCATCAAGCGGGGTCTTGCTGGTGAAATAGACCATGCTGCAACCGGTAGGTTTCTCGCCGCCATAGTTCCACGGCTCGTGGTTGCTCCAGTCGTTATTATAGGTATATACGTAAGTGCCGTTGATAAAGTTCAGTTCGTTGGCCTCGAAATGGAAAGGCGTAGGAGGCAGCACAGGACCGGCTGCGATGGAGTGAAGGTCGGCTCCCAGTTTGACAATCTTGCCCGTACCGTTGCCGTAGGCGAGCCATGCGTCGCCATCAGCATCGACAACGGCACCCGGGTCGAAGCCGTCGGTGAGATTCTGCGTGAGCGGAGATGTCCAGGGACCCAAGGGCGACGTGGCCTGAATGACACCGGAACCAGTGCCGCTGTTTGAGAAGTAGAGCGAGAAGAGGGTCGAGCCGTCGGCTTGCGGACTGCTGATGATGGTGGGTGCCCACGATGCCATGATCCAGGGGGCTACGCTCTTCACGTCAATCAGTCCGTGGTAGGTCCAGTTCACCATGTCGTCGGTAGAGATGACCACGAGCGACTGGATGGCCTCGTAGGTGTTAGTGGGTGTACCAGCCTCATACTGCTGATGGTCGTTGGTGCCATAGACATAGAGGCGACCGTTGTACTCGATGGCCGTGGGGTCGGCAATGTAGTGGAAGTCCAGTAGAGGATTGGCCATACCCTTACCTAACTTGGGCGAGCCAACGGGCATCGTACCGACAACACCAGTAGAATCCTTGGCACGGATAACGATGCTGTCGAAGTAGATGGTAGTTGAACCACTGGGACCGTCCCAACCGATGGTGATGGCAATCTTGACGAGTGTCTTGCCAGAGGCGAAGTTCACGGTGTGACTCGTTGCACCGTTGTTAATCTTGGTCTCGGTAGTGCTGCCGTCGCTATAGGTGGCTACGACGTTGATGTTGTCGTAGTTCACAGCCTGGGCAAAGGCGAACTCCACCCGGTCATAAACATTGGTGCTCAAGTCGTGGATGTCCCAATAGTTCTCGGCATACTGGTTGTAGGAGAAAGCGTTGTGCTCCACATCCTTCGTGCCACCGCCACCGCTCCAGCCGATGATGATGTCCTTTACATACAGCCCGATGTCGTTAGTAGCTGCGAAAATGCTTGAGGTCATTGCCATCAGAAGCACAAAAAGGTTCAGTACTCTTTTCATATTTTCGTTATCGTTTTTTGATTTCCGTTGCAAATGTAGCCTTTTCTGTGCATACGGACATATTCATTTGTAACGCGAGCCTATTCATTTGTAACAAGCGGGACGAAAAGCCATAAAAGCGTTTTGACTAATATGAAGAATGTTGTATCTTTGCGCCATAAAAAATATATTTAAAACAATGAGAATAATAATGTTGATGATGGCAGGATGGTTGCTCAGTATGACAGCCTCGGCCCAGAAAGAGACAAAAGATTTCCAGTTTGAAAAACCGCTGTACGGGGCGGCGTACTATGCGGAATACACGCCGACGGACCGGTTGGACGAGGACATCCAGCTGATGAAGGAGGCACATCTAACAGTGGTACGCGTGGGCGAATCTACATGGTCGCTCTTCGAGCCGCAGGACGGGCAGTTTGAGTTCGCCTGGATGGACCGCATCATCGACGCGCTGCACAAGGCCGGAATTAAGGTCATCCTGGGCACTCCCACCTATAGCATTCCCTCGTGGTTGGCAGCAGAGTACCCTGAGGTGCTGTCGCAGACGTGGGACGGCGGGCAGAGCCACTACGGCATCCGGCAGAACATGGACCTCATGAACCCTACCTATCGCCGCTACTCGGAGCGCATCATCCGCAAGATGATGGAGCACTACGCCCAACACCCCGCCATCATCGGCTATCAGGTGGACAACGAGGTGGAGGCGCGCAAGATTGACAACTCCGACTACTTCGAGGGCTTCCGCGAGTACATCAGGCAGGAGTTCCATGGCGACCTGAAGGAACTGAACCGCCGCTGGGGACTGAACTACTGGGGCATGAACATCAACCGCTGGGAGGACTTCTACGACCGCAAGGGCGTGACGAACCCCTCATATAAGGTGTGGTGGGAGCGCTGGAACCGCAAGGTGACGGCCGACTTCCTGAACTGGCAGGCGGACATCGTGAGCGAGTACAAGCGACCGGACCAGTTCATCATGCACTGCTTCATGCCCAGCTTCTATGACATCGACCAGGTGGAGGCGTTCCGTCAGATGGAGTACCCCGCCATCAACGTCTATTACACCATGCAGAACGGACAGGACGGCCAATG
>JAFWSS010000251.1 GCA_017524385.1 Prevotella sp. | reverse complement strand
TGTGATCCCGTTGGGATTCAAACCCAAGACCTTCAGAACCGGAATCTGACGCTCTATTCAGCTAAGCTACGGGACCAATTTCAAAAGTGGATGCAAAAATAGTGATTTTTCGCGGAACCCACAAGTTTTTCATGGAAAAAAAGCTTTTGACACCCAAGAGGCTGGCCTCCATGACCACCAGTATCATCAATACCACCAGTATCACTAGAACCACTAGCATCTCTAGAACCACTAGCATCTCTAGAACCACTAGCATCTCTAGAACCACTAGCATCTCTAGAACCACTAGCATCTCTAGAACCACTAGCATCTCTAGAACCTCTAGTATCTCTAGAACCTCTAGTATCGCTAGCCCCCATTACCACCGGGATGACTGGCCCCGCAAACTTATAGCCCCCCGGCTTCTCCATAGAGGCAGCCCCGGCTTCACCATAGAGGTGTCTGTTCTCTATGCTGCAACTGTTGCTGCCATTTCATCACAGTCTCTACGCCCACTATGGTCTCTATTATCAATCTTACATGCATTATTTCCGTCAAAATGTTATGAAATTTTTAAATTTCGTATCTTTTTGCACATTTTCCTGCCATTTTTTCTTGCATATTAATAAAAATGCCTACCTTTGCACCGCAAAAAAGAGCGGGCTCCCTTAAAGGAGAGCCTTTAATGTATTGTATCAATGAGCAAATTTATCAAGCCGACGAACTATAAGGCACTGCTTGACCGTCGCCAGACGGAGCAGGGCATCAAACTGATCAAGGACTTTTTCGAGCAGAACCTGAGCACCGAACTGCGTCTCCATCGTGTGACCGCACCCTTGTTCGTGTTGAAGGGACTAGGTATCAACGACGACCTCAATGGTGTGGAGCGCCCGGTGACGTTCCCCATCAAGGATCTTGACGACGCCTGTGCAGAAGTTGTGCATTCGTTGGCAAAATGGAAGCGTCTGACGCTTGCTGAATACGAGATAGAGCCGGGGTATGGCGTATATACAGATATGAATGCCATTCGCGCTGACGAGGAGTTGGACAACATCCACTCGCTCTATGTCGACCAATGGGACTGGGAGGCGGTCATCACCCCAAAAGACCGGACGGTGGCGTTTCTCAAGGATGTCGTGCGACGCATCTACCACGCCATCCGCCGCACCGAGTATCTCGTGTGTGAGTCCTACCGTCAGGTAAAGCCATTCCTTCCTTCTGACATCCATTTCATACATAGCGAGGAACTGTTGCAGATGTATCCGGATATGACACCCAAGGAGCGTGAGGATGAAATCTGCAAGAAATATGGTGCCGTCTTCCTCATAGGCATCGGTGGCGACCTGTCCAACGGCGAGCCCCATGACGGCCGCGCACCCGATTATGACGATTGGTCAACGGTGGGGGAGAACGGGTTGAAAGGGCTCAATGGCGACATCCTCGTCTGGTATCCCGTATTGGGCCGTTCGCTCGAACTCTCTTCCATGGGCATCCGTGTGGATAAGGAGGCATTGCTGCGCCAATTGGAGATTGCAGGCAAGATGGACCGCAAGGACCTCTTTTTCCATCAGCAGTTGCTCAGCGACCATCTTCCACTCAGCATCGGCGGCGGCATAGGGCAAAGCCGCTTGTGCCTTATGCTTTTGCATAAGGCACACATCGGTGAGATCCAGGCCAGCATATGGCCCGAGGAGATGCGAAAGGAATGTGAGCAGTTGGGGATGCCCCTGATTTGATGGTTGTGGATCCTGGTGCCGCCCTATGGCACCCTATGCACCCTGTCTCGTCCTAAGGCATCCTCTATACTCCCATAGGGTCATTGTCAGACGAGTTCCAAGTCCAGTTGCTTGCGGAGTATGTCTATGACTTGCTTCTCCTTGCTCAGTTTTTCCAACAATTCCCGTCTCGACAGCATCGGCTTCACCTCGTCGGCCTCGGCCAGGCGGATGTTGAAGTTGATTTTCCCGTTATGCAGATAGATGGCCATCGTCTTCCGTATGCGGGGCTTGAGTTGTGTGAGTTGTTCGAGCAGCTGTTGGTTGTCTACAACGATTTCGATGTTGGGATGCTCGGTGATGCGGGGGATGATGTTTTTCAGTCGGGGAGCGAGTCCTGGCAGCGGTTTCATCATGCGGTTGCACATGGCCAACCACTCGCGGGCGAGGTCGTCCTGCTCGAAGTGTGCATCCTCTTCCTTGTTGGTGATTTCCACCTCTTCCTTATTTGTCCCTTTCACCTCTTTTTCCGCTTCCATCTGCTTGAACATCCCCAAGCCTTTGGGGCGCATGCCCGGGGTGGGGCGGCGGATGGTGGTGGTGGGAGGTGTTGAGCCTGTCTGTGAAGAGGAGTTTGTCAGAGGTTCTTGTCGTGTCCCAGACGTTGTCGTAGCAGGAGCAGTCGAGGCTGCGGCCGCCTGGGAGGGCCGTTGGCTTTGCTGTCCGGTCGCGGCCACCTGTGCTGCCGACTTGTTCTGACCGGATGCTACGAGTTTCTTGAACAGGGATTTCAAAGACTTGCGGGGGCGACCCGCCCCGGTGCCGTCGTCCTGTGTCACCTGTGCGATTTCGATGAGTGTCAGTTCCACCAGCAGCCGCTTGTTGCTGCTCTGCCGGTAGTTGATGTCGCACTCATTGCAGAATCGCAGGGCCTGGTAGAGGAATTTCGGCGGGCATTTCTTCGCCTGTTCCCCATACCTCGCTTTCTGGCGGTCGCTCACCTCCAGCAGTGGCAGGGTGGCAGGGTCTTTTGCCATCATCACGTTGCGGATGTGGCTGGCAAGGCCATTGATGAGTTGGCCTCCGTCGAAGCCATTGTTGATGATGGTGTTGAGCAGCACCATCACGTCGGCCACCTTGTTTTCCAAGCTCAGGTCCACGATGTTGAAGTAGTTGTCGCTCACCAGCACGTTGAGGTTGCTCACCACCTTGTCATAACTCAGCGTTCCTCCGCAGAAACTCACGCATTGGTCGAAGATGGAGAGTGCGTCGCGCATGCCGCCGTCGGCCTTCTCGGCGATGAGTGAGAGCGACTCCTCGTCGTATCCTATCCCTTCCTTTCCTGCCACCATCTTGAGGTGTCCCACGATGTGGGGGACGTCCATCCTTTCGAAGTCATAAATCTGGCAACGGGAGATGATGGTTGGAAGGATTTTGTGCTTCTCCGTTGTGGCGAGGATGAAGATGACATACGACGGGGGCTCCTCCAGTGTTTTGAGGAAGGCGTTGAAGGCCTGCGTGGTGAGCATGTGCACCTCGTCGATGATGAACACCTTGTATCGCCCGATTTGCGGCGGTATGCGTGTCTGTTCCATCAGCGTCTTGATGTTCTCCACTGAGTTGTTGCTCGCCGCGTCGAGTTCGAAGATGTTGAGCGACCGCTGCTCGTTGAAGGCGCGGCAGCTCTCGCATTCGTTGCAAGCCTCGCCATCGGCGGTCATGTGCTCGCAGTTGATGGTCTTGGCGAAGATGCGGGCGCAGGTGGTCTTACCCACGCCTCTTGGACCGCAGAAGAGGAAGGCATGGGCGAGTTTGCCGCTCTTCACCGCGTTTTTCAGCGTCGTGGTCAACGCCGACTGTCCCACGACCGACGCGAAGGTCATGGGGCGGTATTTGCGTGCTGATACGATGTATTCCATATTTGTGTTTTTTTCTCGTTTTTTCAATGCTTCTGCAAAAGTACGCATAAGCGAGCGAAAAGCAAAACAAACAACGAAGTTTTTGCTTTCGTTTCCGAGCGGGAGTACTTTCGGTGAAGCCAAAATCACGCACGAGAGTACTTTCGGCGGAGCCAAAATCACGCATAAGAGAACTTTCGGCGGAGCCAAAATCACGCGAGAGTGCCAAAATGCACGCTTGACGCGACCACTAATGACATCCCCAGCCATTGAAATGACTGGGGATTGTGCGTTCTATAAGTCTTGTTGTTTTTGCAATTCTTCTAGAGGTATTTCCAGGAATGTGACGGAAGCCTTGGAGGTTTCCCCTTCCATGATCACCTTGAAGCCTTTGTTCTCTTTCTTGCATTGGGACATCAGCGGCTTGATGTCGTCAGATTTGAAGAATTCCTCTTTCATCTGTCCTGCCATTGCTTGAAGCATTGTTTCCATCAAGGGGTTGTCCATTCTTACCTCATCTTCATTCATCGACATGGTCATTTCCAAGAAATCGGCTTTGTTCTCAATGTTGATAATTTTCATGCCACCACCGCAATCTTTTGGCAATTCTTTTTTCTTGCTTTGAACGATTTCGTCCAATGATTGCGTACAGCTGAACAATGCAAGTGTCATGAAACAGAGGAGAAGATACATCCCTATTTTTGTCATTTTTTTCATAGCGTATACCCTTGGTCCGTGTCGGGCGCAACTTTAAAGTTAATGATTTAGTTTTTCATTTTGCAAAGATAGTGAAAACCGAATACAATACAAAATAAAAGTGTTATTAATTTGTTTTCATTGTTGAGGCGCCGCCACAGGCAAGACCCTCTGTCTAGGGGGAAAAGACCCCTGCGTATATGAAACCCTCCGACCTCGAAAAAATGGCTCTTGGAAAAATGTAGTACTGAATTTTCAATTATCGTAGGGTTGTTTTTTACGATTACTTAATCACCTCTTTCAAAGTTTTGCACTACCTTTGCAGCCTGAAACGTGACTGATATGCTACAATCATTGCAAAACCTGAGCAGATGGCTCGCCGCCCATGCCTCTCTTTTCGTTACAGCCATCGCAGTGCTTACCTTCTTCGTGCCAGACCTATTCGGATGGGTTCGGGGAACGACACAGACCATCATCCTCGGCATCATCATGCTCACCATGGGACTGACGCTCACCACCAAGGACTTCAGAATTCTGGCACGACGTCCTTTGGACATACTCATCGGTGCATGTGCGCAATTCCTCATCATGCCTTGCGTGGCCTACCTGCTGGTGCATGTATTCCGACTTGAGCCGGCACTGGCCTTGGGCATCCTGCTCGTGGGCTGCTGTCCGGGAGGTGTGTCAAGCAACATCATGTCGTACCTCTGTCACGGAGACGTGGCCTTCTCGGTGGGTATGACCTGTGCCTCCACCCTCTTAGCCCCCGTGATGACCCCGCTGCTGATGCAGCTGACCGCAGGAGAGATCATCGAAATCGATGCCATCGGCATGTTCCTCAATATCCTGATTGTCACTATCGTCCCCGTTGGAATAGGCTGTTTCCTCAATTACACTTATTCCAAGCACTCCAGCTTCCCCACCATCCAATCCCTGATGCCAGGACTCAGCGTGACCTGTCTTGCCTGCATCGTGGGAGGCGTGATCAGCACCGTCCACGACGACCTCATCGCCCGTGGCCTGATGCTGTTCGTGTGGACCTTCGCCGTGGTGTTCTGCCACAACTCCTTGGGATACCTGCTAGGATGGACCGCAGGAAAGTTGGCAGGGTTCAACAAGGCCAAGAAGCGCACCATATCCATCGAGGTGGGCATGCAGAACGCCGGACTGGCAACCGTCCTGGCCGGCACCTTCTTTGCAGCACAGCCGCTCGCCGTACTCCCCTGCGCCATCTCCTGCGCGTGGCACAGCATCAGCGGAACCATCCTGGCAGGACTTTTCCTAAAGTCTGACGGTCGGGAAAAGACAACATGACCAAAGTTTCCCATATCTTGCCTCGACCTCGTCCATCACCTGGTTTTTCCATTCTCGATGGCATGGGGTGAGGGCTATTTGTAATCAGGAGTTGAAAACATTATGAATTTGATAAATGATTATCCGCATCTTTCCGATAACGCCCCGAAGGGGCAATAAGCCTCCAGCCCAGGGCAACGCCCTGGGAAATTGGGAAGAAGGCAATCGCCCTGTAGGGGCATAAGCCTTTCATCTACAAATGCTTATGCCCCT
>JAFWSS010000019.1 GCA_017524385.1 Prevotella sp. | reverse complement strand
GTCCGGTTTACTGGCCGCCAGCAACTGCGACGTCTGTCTCATTTCGTACACCTGCATGGCAGGCTTCATGTACTTAGGCTTCTCTTGTCTTGTTTTCATTGTTTCTTCCTTTCTTCCTTTCTTGCCTACCTTCTTATCCCTTCTTTCCTTTGGTGCGAAAGATGAGTCTTTATTCTTGCAATTCGATGTCGGTAAGAGCGATTTTCATCCGTGAGGAGGCTATGGTTTCGCCATCAATCTCCAAGTGTACATAAGCCAATGTCAGATGAAACACCTCTTCCACAATTTGGATATGCGTATGGATGAGTTCGTTGCATTTGGGCAATCGCATGATCACGCAATCCCTGACGTCCCCGATATAGCCAATCTTGATGGGTTCGCCTTTCATCATGTTCACATAACCCATCCGTGCCGCACACGACTGAGCCATATTCTCAATGATGCCCGCGGGTGACAAATGCATATCATCCAATAGGATGTTGTCCTCCCGTACCAAGAATTCCGTAACGGCGTTCTTCTTGTCACAACTCAACACCCTGTCCACCATGACGAATGGAGGACGCTGAGGAATAAGTTTGGTTATAGGGATATCGGGATCAAACATGCCTTTTGTCATCCAACCTTTGACTCTATATAGTCATAGAACTGCGACAAGGTCTTCACAGTTGTCATTTCCTGAGGCTTGATCTTGAATCCGAAATTCTTCTCCACAATGACCACTATGTCTACATAATCCAAACTGTCGATACCAATGTCTTCTTTCAACCTGGCATCTGGAAAGATGTTTTCCTCCTCAATTTCAAGGTCATCCAAAAAGAATGCCTTTACCTTTTCTTCAATTTCTTGTCTTGTCATTTTATAATGTATATTTATTCAAGTTTCGCATTAGTTCTACTTTTAGGAGTTAAAGGGAAGTGTGATAGGAGTTAAAGGGAAGTTAAAGGGGAGTGTGATAGGAGTTAAAGGGAAGTTAAAGGGGAGTTAAAAAGGAGTTAAAGGGACATATGTTCACTTTTACAGCCTTAATGAAGCAATACACACCTATTTTAAAACTTCTTTGCACTTCTTTAAAAACTTCTTTGCACTTCTTTTTTCCTACTTGCGAAAGTAGAGTATATTATTCACTTTTTTTGCAAACAATGATGGAATGGCCCATTCCCAAGTTGTCATGAATGCATTCCACCTCCATTCCAGCCTTGTTGATGCAATCCCTCATATCTTCGGTATTATACATTTTTGAATTGCCATTTGCGATATCGGTGAAATAGAGACTTGTCATGGTGAGACAGAAAGCCGAGGTTTCAAAGCGTTGCCTGTCCCACAAGGTTTCCATGATAAACAGGCGGGTGCCGCCGGTCATCACTTTTTGTGCCCTTGTCAGAATGCTCACGATTTCTTCCTTGCTGAAGCAATCGAGGAACTGACTCATCCAAATGACATCCACCCCTTTTTCCGACAAGGGGAATTCCTCAGACTCATCCAGGAAATCAATGCCAAATCCTGTGATGCGTTCGGCGCCCTTCTTCCCTTTAGCATTGGCCTTCATCATCTCAATCTGCTGTGGCAAATCAAGGACGGTCACCTTCACATCCGGATTGTAATTCACGCACTGAAGCGCCCATTTCCCCGTGTTGCCACCGACATCATAGAGGTTTTCCACTTGACGGTTGTCAAAGACCACCTTCAATGCATCTGGAAACGAGATGTCGCTATAGAAATGGTCGAAAGCCAACCAACTCTTTTTTGCCACTTCAGGCATGGTGGCCAATCCCTCATACAAGGTGGGCCAATCGCCGAAATGCCTCAACCCTTCTGGTTTTCCTTTTCTCAATGCCTCTTCCAACACGAACATACCCTGATAATTCACTTCATGGTTGAATTCCAGGTTCACCCGTGTGGCAGCATCTGAGAGCATGAACCATCCCGTCTTTGTGATGGAGAACCTGTCGGTTTCCGGGTCGATAATGACCAATCCTATACTGAGGGAAGCCTCCAGCAAGCACTTGACAGCATAATCGGTCAAATCGGTTTCCTTTACTATTTCCTCGCGTGTGAGACCATTCTTGGAGTCCTGGATAAGTTCCAGGATACCCCACTTGACCATCAAGCGCGATGCCTGGAACACTACGGGGCTCCATGCGATGAACTCGGCAAGCCGTTGGGCCTCCAAGGCCGACATTTGCTCCTTTGTATATTTCTTTCTTAGCGACTCAGATAATTCCATACTTCAAAACGTGAGAAAAGAACAAGCTATTACAAAGTCAATCATTACACCCAAATGTCAGAATAATTAAACCACTGCAATGGATAATGCTCCAAAAGGCTGTCAATCTCTGCCGTATAGGCGTCGGCCAATTGCTGCCGCTGCTGCTTTTTGGGTAATGTCTGGTCGTAATGCAGAGGTGTGACATAGGCAGTGTAAGAACCGTCCTCCTCTTTCATCCCACTAACCATCATTACATTCAACCCTCTTGTGACAGCAATGGAGAAAGGTCCACGAGCCAGATAGACCTTATGGCCATGGATGGTTGATGTCAACAATTTCCCGCTATCCATGAACCTATCGGCAAAGGCGCTGAGCACCTCGCCGTTGTCGAGAGCCTTGATGATGTCGTCACTATGCGACTGGCTCGTTCCCACGGGAATCATTTTGATGTTCCCCAAGGCAAAAGATGATTGCCTATAGCCCATCAGTGATTTCTTCTCACCCCCATAGACCAGCACGTTGCAAGGTTTTGACAGATGAATGGAGTATCCCACTATCTCATTACATCCGATGTGTGCATTGAGCAAGAGCAATGGTTCTGGTTTGGATTCCAACTCAGTATAACGTTCCAGGCCAATATAGTTGATTTTGAATTTATGTCCGGCATACATCGCAAACTTATCAATCACCGTCTGGCCAAACAAACAGTGATTACGGTATGTGGCCCAGAAGGATTTCCATCGCCCAAGGTTTCTTCGTTGACGGAAATAGCGATAGGTAAGTCTCGCTCCAGGGCTAAGCAACAATGTGAAGGGAATGACAAAGATGGACACGAAAGAATAAACCAGTTTGATGTTGATGACCTTCAACAAACTGATCAGAGTCCTATGCATCCATTCATTGCCATAAGTAGTTCCTTCATTTCTATGCTGCCCCGAATCCATTTTTTCTTTTCAGGAGTTAAAGAGGAGTTAAAAAGGGAGTTAAAAGGGAGTTAAAGGGACATTTGTTCACATTGTGTCTTTTTTTAGACAAAGAAAACAATCCTTACATCTTTAAAACCACCTCCATCACACCCCCTTCATTCCTTATTTCAAAAGTTGGGTTTCTTTATTATCAGCGCAGAATTGGTTCCTCCAAAGCCAAAGGAATTGCTAAGAACCACGTTTATTTCCTTTTCTACGGTTTCTGCTGTAAGATTGAGGAACCTTGAATGCTCGTCAGGATTAGCGAAATTGATGTTTGGAGCGACAAATCCTTTCTGCATCATGATGATGGAATAAACGATTTCGCTTGCTCCCGCCATCCAACATTCGTGCCCCGTCATCGACTTCGTACTGCTGACCAGCGCCCTCTTTCCTTTGAAGATGCGGTTCAATGCCATGGCCTCATACATGTCTCCTTGTTGTGTGGAAGTGGCATGGGCATTGATATAATCTATGTCGTCGGCTGTGACACCGGCATCTTTCATCGCCCTTGTCACAGCGATGAAACTACCCTCGTCGCTGGGTTGGCTGATGCCTCCACCATTGCTTGAGAAACCATATCCACACACTTCTGCAAGAATGTTTGCCCCACGTTTTACGGCATGGTCATAGTCTTCAAGGACGAGTGCGGCCGCCCCGCCACTTGGCACCAATCCGTCGCGGTCGCGGTCGAAGGGGCGTGAGGCCTTGGTAGGTTCATCCATATGGACAGAGAAAGCATTGAGCGCGTCGAAAGTGGACATGGCATATTTGTTCACCTCCTGGGCACCTCCGCAGAGGACGACATCCTGCAATCCCTGTTTGATGAGAAGGTAGGCCAAGCCTATGGAGTGAGAGCCGCTGGCACATGCAGAACTGACAGAGAAGTTGACTCCCCGCAAATGAAAGATGGTGTTCATATTCATATTGACGGTGGAGTTCATCCCTTGGAAAATCAATCCGGAACCAATCAAGGCCGTATCATGTTTCTCATCCATGAGATATGCAGACTCAACCACCGCTTTTGCAGATGAATCATTGCCGAAGATGACCCCGACCTCGTTGGTGTTCAAATAATCATCATCAATTTTTGACATCTGGAAAGCATCCCTGCTAGCCATAAAGGCATACTCCGCCTCTTCAGACATCCCAGTCCGGGTACGTCTGTCCAAGACCCCTTTCAACTGTGGGCGCTTTACAATACCTGTCAGTCCCGACCTAAATCCATAATCCAAACGGTCCTGGTCCAGTCCGATTCCCGATCTGCCCGTGTAAAGTGACTCTGTCACTTCCTCTATGTTCGTCCCGATGCACGACCATATGCCCATTCCCGTTATGACGACTCTTCTATCCATTTATTTGATTAACGCCGTATTATTGAGCAAGATACTCTGATTTCAAAATGCTACTTAATGAGCGTCCTGTCAAATAAGCCCATGACTTGATCCTGGCAAGTTTTGAACCAGGGAGGATGGGAGGCTCGGAACCACCATTTACATTGTTCACACTAAAAATGACAGTGCCATTCATATCCACTATGACTGCATCACAATAGACATTGCCCATATCGGAGATGGTCTTGACTGTCACTTTCATCGTATAATCAGCACTGGGGAATGCCCCTATGTTCAGCATATCATTGAGCTTGCTATTGACACCTTTTCGAAATCTGCTGATAATCGTAGGTTGGTCCTTTTTCCAATCTTTCTCATAATTGGAGAATTCTGTTTCACTCATACCCATGATAGTAGCCTTCGAAAAGTCTATCACCAAGTTGATTTTGGAACCAGGTTTTACAGCAGACATCTTATTAACTGTAACCACCTGTGCATCAACAACCATAAATATGGAACACAACAACGCAAGCAACATATACCTGCGATTGAAACGACATGCAATTTTTTTCATACTATTCAATTTTTCAAATGTTTGATAAATATTCAATTGAGGTGGAGAAGAACGGTTTGCCCCCACCACCTTATTTTGTTGCTATATAAACATCAAGTGTATAATCCTCCGTTGATATTGATGACTTCGCCGGTGATATAAGCGGCTTCGTCGGAAAGTAGGAATTTGACCAATGCAGCCACTTCCTCTGGTTTTCCGAATCTCTTCATCGGCACCAGTTGTCTTAATTCGTCTTGAGGCAGCTCTTTCGTCATATCGGTGTCAATGAAGCCTGGTGCGACGGCATTGACTGTGACGTTTCTTGAAGCCACCTCCAGCGCAAGAGCCTTTGTGGCACCGATGAGAGCTGCCTTTGCTGCACTGTAGTTGACTTGCCCTTGCATGCCTTTCAATCCCGACAAGGACGACATGTTGACAATTCGTCCACCATGCTTGCGTTGCATCATCTTGGGCAAGAGTTTGCGTGTCACGTAAAAAAAGCCGTTCAATGAAGTGTTGATGACAGCATGCCAATCCTGGTCGGGCATCAT
>JAFWSS010000018.1 GCA_017524385.1 Prevotella sp. | reverse complement strand
TAGCTACACAGGTCTTCAATCTTCAATTTTAGCTTCGCTGATTTTTGTCGCGACTCGGCAGAGTTCAAGCAAGCTTGACTCTGCTCTCGCTGCTCCAAAAATTCAATTTTCAATCTTCAATCTTCAATTTTCAATCTTCAATTTTCAATCTTTTTCGATTTCCCAGCATTCGATGTCGCGCTCAATCTCCGGCAGTTTGCCACGATGGAATGTCGGTTCCTTGATGCCTCTTCGTTTCTGGTCAAGATAGTCGTCGAGCAGTTTGAACACATATTTCCCAAGGGTGATGATGGCCACGAGGTTGCACGCCGTCAAGAGAGCCATGAAAAGGTCGCCAACACTCCATACCAAATCAAGGCTGGCCATGGCGCCGAACATCACGACCACGCCACCGGAGAGGAGGCGGTAAAGGGTGAGGGCCGTTTTGTTTGAAGTGATGAAACGGATGTTCGCCTCTCCGTAATAGTAGTTGCCGATGATGGAGGAGAAGGCAAAGAGGAGAATGGCCACGGCGATGAAAATGGGACCGGCATTGCCGATTTCAGAGTCGAGTGCCGCCTGTGTCAATGCTATGCCATTCAACTCGGGATTTTCATACAGGCCGCTGATGAGGATGACGAAAGCGGTGCAAGAGCAGACGAGGAGGGTGTCGGTGAACACCCCCAAGGCTTGGATGAGCCCTTGCTTCACGGGGTGGGAGACAGTGGCTGTGGCAGCGACATTGGGCGCACTGCCCTCGCCAGCCTCATTGCTGAACAGTCCTCGCTTCACCCCAATCAATATTGTCGCCCCCAGGGTGCCACCCACTCCTTGTTCAAAGCCGAAGGCGTTTGTCACGATGACCTTCATCACATGAGGGATGTGCTCTATGTTCATCAGGATGATGACGACGACCAAGATGAAATATCCTATGGCCATCAAGGGCACGAGGACGGCACTGACGTTTGCAATGCGATGTATTCCGCCGAAAACGATAATGAGAGCCATTGCGGAAAGGATGACTCCCACGACCAAGGGACTCCATCCAAAAGCCTCCTGCATGGCACCACAGATGGTGTTGCTCTGAATGGAGTTGTAGGAAAGGCCGAAGGTGAGGGTGATGAGGATGGCATAGAGTAAAGCCATTCCTTTGTGATGGAGTTCTTTGCTTATGTAATAGGCGGGACCTCCGATGAAGGAATCCTTATGCCTCTGCTTGAAAAGTTGGGCCAGCGTGGATTCAACAAATGCCGTTGCCGACCCCAACAGGGCGATGACCCACATCCAGAATACGGCGCCGGGACCTCCGATGGCAATGGCTGTTGCCACACCAGCGAGGTTGCCTGTTCCCACACGCGTGGCAACGGAAACGGCGAAAGCCTGGAAAGAGGATATGTGCTTGTGTCTCTTGTTGCTGTCGTCAAGGCCGCTCGTTCCAGAGGTTGCCGAGTCGGCCAACAACCTGAACATTTCGCCTATCATGCGGAATTGCACCCCCTTGGTCTTAAAAGTGAACCATATGCCACAAAGGACCAATGCTCCTGTGAGCACATAACCCCATAAGGCATCATTCACTTGTGTAATAGTTTCGTTCATTGATATGAAAAATAGAAAGATTGAATGGTTTCTGATTCCACATGCAAAAATAAGGAAAAAAATGGAATATTGAAAATTGATGGTTGAAAAATAGGGATGAAGATGTTTTTATCAAAGTTTTCGCTCAAGACGTACGAAATCCATATGAAATACGTTAATATATTATAAATGATGAAGTGATACGTTAAACAGTCATATTTTTTTACAGTCAAAGGGAATATGAGATGTAATAGATTTGAAATGCTTTTTGCCATAGTGGCACTCCTCCTTGTCGGTGGTTGCAAGGAAAAGAAACAAGAGAAGCCACATGGCCCCGCCCATTATAAGACGATGGTGGTATCGGCCCACGACGTCACGCTGCATCAGACCTATACGGCACGGCTTTCCGGCAGGCAAATCGTGGAGGTGCGCCCGCAAGTCTCGGGCAACATCACACAAATCTGTATCAAGGAAGGCGACCACGTCAGTAAGGGACAGGTGCTGTTTGTCATCGACCAGGTTCCCTTCAAGGCCGCCTTGGAGGTTGCCGTTGCAGCAAGGAAAAGTGCGGAGGCGAAACTGGCCACGGCGCGTATGAACTACAAGAGTGAGATGGGGCTGAAGGAGAACAACGTAGTGTCGGACTTCTCAGTGGAGACCATGCGCAACGCCATGCGCGAGGCCGAGGCGGCACTCGAACAAGCGAAGGCACAGGAAAGCAACGCACGAAACAACCTTTCCTACACCGTGGTGAGAAGTCCACTGACCGGTGTCGCCTCCATGATCCCATGGCATGTGGGGGCGTTGGTGAGCAGCAGCATCAGTGACCCCCTCGTCACCGTAGCCGACGACCATGAGGTGTATGCCTATTTTTCCATCACAGAAAACCATGCGCTCGACATCATCAAGCAATATGGTTCCATCGACAAGTTCGTAGGCCAGGCACCTCAAGTGGGCTTGCGTCTGAGCAATGGTAACGACTATGTGATGGCAGGACGTGTTGATGCCGTCAGCGGTTCGGTGGATGCTTCGACAGGAGCGGTGAATATGCGTGCCACCTTCCCCAACCCCAACAGGCTTCTCCACAATGGGGGAAGCGCCACCGTCGTCATGCCCACAACCATTAAAAACTGCGTGGTGGTGCCACAAGAGGCAACATATGAACTGCAAAACAAGGTCTTTGTCTATCGCGTGGTCAACGGTGTGACCAAGGCCACACCCGTGGAGGTGCACCCGCAGAGCAACGGAAAGGAATACATCATCAAAAACGGGCTGAACGTGGGTGACACCATCGTGGCTGAAGGAGCAGGGCTCTTGAAGGAGGGTGTGAAGATATGAATGTCAGAACCTTCATCGACAGGCCCATCTTGTCGGGCGTCATCTCCGTGCTGATGGTGCTCGTCGGCATCATCGCTCTTACGCAGCTACCCCTGGAGCAGTTTCCCGAGATTGCTCCACCCACCGTACGCATCAACGCCAATTACACGGGCGCCAATGCGGAAACCGTGATGAAAAGCGTCGTCGTACCCCTCGAGGAAGCCATCAACGGCGTGGAGGGGATGATGTATATGTCGTCAAGGGCGTCTAATACGGGAAATGCCAACATATCCGTCTTCTTCAGACAAGGCACCGACCCCGACATGGCCATGGTCAATGTCCAGAACAGGGCTGCCACCGTGCAAGGAAGGCTGCCCAGCGACGTGGTGAAAGGTGGTCTGACGGTGAGGAAAAGACAATCGAGCAACATCAAGCAACTCACCGTCTATAGTCCAGACGACTCTTTCGACCGCACTTTCCTGGCCAACTACACCAAAATCAACATCGAACCCAGGCTGAGCCGCATAGCCGGCGTTGGAGAGGTCAACGTCATCGGCGCCGACTACTCCATGCGCATCTGGCTCGACCCGATGAAGATGGCAAGTTATGGCCTGACTCCCGCCGATGTCACCAAGGTGCTTGGCGAACAAAACCTCGAGGTGGCTACGGGAACCCTGGGGGCCGACTCTCCCAACACCTTTCAGTACATCCTAAAATATAGGGGAACCTACGAGGAAGAGCAGGGCTATGAACAGATGGTGATTCGTTCGCTGCCTAACGGCGACGTGTTGCGCATCGGTGATATTGCCAAGGTGGAGTTGGGTGCGCAAAACTACAACTACATCGGAGAGACCAACGGGCATCCCAGCATCAACATCTCCATCAACCAGGTTTCAGGGTCCAATGCCAATGAAATCATTGAGCAAATCGACCGCGAGGTGGCGGAAATCAGGGATGGGTTGCCTGCGGGCATTGCCATCGACGACCTGGAATCGAAAAAGGATTTTCTCGATGCTTCCATCAAAAGCGTGTTGAAGACACTTTTCGAAGCACTCCTGCTCGTCATCTTCGTTGTATATGTCTTCCTCCAGAGTTTCCGTTCCACATTCATCCCCACCATCGCCATCGGCGTGTCCCTCATCGGTACGTTGGCGGTGATCTATGCCATAGGCTTTTCCCTCAACATGTTGACGCTCTTCGCCCTCGTGCTGGTCATCGGCACCGTCGTGGACGATGCCATCGTCGTCGTGGAGGCGGTGCAGGCGAAGTTTGACGAGGGTGTCAGGTCTTCCTACGAGGCGACGACGAAAGCCATGGGGGGCATCACGTCGGCACTCGTCACCACCACGCTCGTGTTCATGGCGGTATTCATCCCGGTGTGCTTCATCAACGGTGTCACTGGCACATTCTACACGCAGTTTGGTCTCACCATGGCCATCGCCGTGGCCATCTCGCTCTTCAACGCCCTCACCTTGTCGCCTGCCCTCTGCGTACTCATCATGACACCCCATGCCGACGTGGAGCAGGGTGAGAAACTCAGTTTCTCGTCACGTTTCCACATCGCCTTCGACTCGGCCTTCAACAGGATGGTGGTCAAATACAAGAAAATGGTGGGGTGGCTGTTCCGATACAAATGGGTGCCTTTGATGTTGGTGGTGGTAGCAGCCGTGGGCCTAGCCTTGCTGATGAAAAGCACCAAGACAGGACTGGTGCCCAAGGAGGATATGGGAACCATCTACGTGAACGTGCAGTCGGCTCCGGGGTCCACCTTGAGACAGACGTATGGCATCATGAAGGAGGTGGAGAAACACCTGGAAAAACTCCCGCAGGTCAGGATGTATTCCTTGGTGGCAGGCAACAGCGTGGGATTCGACCAGTCGTCGTCAAGCGGCAACTTCACGCTGAAACTGAAAAACTGGAACGAGAGGAAGGGCAAGGGCGACGACGTGGACGCCATCACCGAGGAAATCTACCGCCTCACCTCCGACATCTCGAATGCCAAGATACAAGTGAGCACCCAGGCCATGCTTCCGGGATTCGGAAGGATGAATGGCTTTGAAATGCACATTCAGGACAAGAGAGGAGGCACTATGGAGGAACTGATGCAGCAGACCAACGCACTCATCGCCGCACTCAACGAACGTCCTGAAATCAGCAGGGCTTACACCAATTTCTCCTTGAACTATCCGCAATACCGTGTGGAGGTGGATGCCGCGCTCTGCAAGCGACATGGCGTATCGCCCAACGACGTGCTTTCCGCCCTGCAAGGTTATGTGGGAGGACTCTATGCTTCCAACTTTGTCAGGTTCACCAAACTCTACCGCGTCATGGTGCAGGCTTCGCCGGAATACAGGTTGGACAAGGAGTCGCTCAACAACATCTTTGTCAAGACCGAACGTGGAGAGATGGCACCC
The DNA here is from genome assembly GCA_017524385.1 of Prevotella sp. Taxonomy (GTDB): domain Bacteria; phylum Bacteroidota; class Bacteroidia; order Bacteroidales; family Bacteroidaceae; genus Prevotella. Next base: position 15,808 of record JAFWSS010000018.1, on the reverse strand, counting down.
ATCGGACAGTATGTGACACTGACACGTGTCTTTGGTTCAGAAACGTTGTCGCGATTCAATCTATTCCCCTCCATCGTGGTGAATGGCATGCCTGAGGAGGACTATAGCACCGGACAGGCGATAGCAGCCATCAGGGAAGTGGCTGCCGAAGTGCTGCCCGAGGGCTATGGGTATGAGTTTGGTGGAATGACAAGGGAGGAGGCGGCGGCAGAAAACACCACCACCCTGGTATTCGTCATCTGCATCATCTTCATCTACCTCATTCTTTGTGGATTATACGAAAGCCTCTTCATCCCTCTGGCGGTCATTCTCAGCGTACCCTTCGGCCTGGCGGGGTCGTTCATCTTTGCACAGATATGGGGACTGGAAAACAACATTTACATGCAGACGGGACTCATCATGCTCATCGGACTGTTGTCGAAAACGGCCATCCTCTTGACGGAATATGCTTCGGAGCGGCGAAAGCACGGCATGGGCATCGTGGAGGCCGCCCTCGATGCTGCCGGCGTAAGACTGCGCCCCATCCTTATGACTTCCATGACGATGGTGTTCGGACTCCTGCCGTTGGCTCTTGCATCAGGGGTGGGGGCTAACGGCAACCAGTCTCTCGGAGTGGGTGCCATCGGTGGCATGCTCATCGGCACCATATCACTGCTATTCATCGTTCCACCACTGTTCGTGATATTCCAAATCATCGAAGAAAAGGTGTTTAAGAAGAAAATACGGAAAGGGTAGGGGGGATTGGTGCATTCAGAGTAATTTAAAACCCTCCTCTCTCCTCATTTTCCATTACTAGCAAAAGTTGTGTTCAGTATGAAGGATTATGGCTTTAGTTCACGGTAACTGAAGTTTTTGAACGTGGCGTAGCCCTCGCCTTCGCAAAACAGTCCCGGGAGGATGCTCTGGAAGTCGTAGAGCGTGTTGTGGTTGAATCCTGAAACCTCCTGTCCCCAAGTCTCCCGTTTCCATTCCTTTCCATCCTGGCTCCAGAACGCCGTCACCACATGCGCGTCGTTGCGAAGGCGCAGCCACAGGTGGCTGCCGCCAGACTGTCCTACGCCGTTGGATTTGTTGCGGCGATAGCGATAGCGGCGGTTGGAGTCAAAGCCGGTTCCTACGTTGTAGTCAGCGTTGTAGTAGAGACAGAGTCCGGCTTTCACTTCACCGTAGAGTTCTATCTCTGCTTCTATCTCATAGCGATGGGCTCCCGCGATGAACATCATCGGAGATGATGAACTCAGGGTGCTTCCCTGTCCATGAAGGGTGAGTGCTTTGTCTTTGATGATGGTGCGGGAGGGAGAGAAATGTTTGTAGAAACGCCAGTCGAGGCCTATGCGGAATTCCGGCAGATGGGCATGGCGGCTTATTTTGCCATCCTCTGTTTTTGCCAGTGAAGGACGGGGAAGGGGTTGGCTGGCGTCGCCGCCATCGGAAGCGACCCACCCGTCGGAAGTGAAATGCACCGGCTCCATCAGTGTCTGGCGTCCCAGGTTGTAGAACCCGTTCTCGTAGGCGTGATAGATGCAGTACCATTGACCATCAGGGGTGTCGATAAGAGAGCCATGGCCGCGGGACCACCAGCGGTCGCTTTTGTTGTAGGTGTGGATAAGAGGATTGGAAGGCATGTTCTCCCAAGGACCGTCGATGGACTTCGAGCGTGCCACCACCACCATGTGGCTGGTGGGAGGGCCGGCGGTGCCACCCTCCGCGCTGATATAGTAGTAATATCCACCGATATGGTAGAGTTTGGGCCCTTCCAGGCAGAAGCCTTCGGTGACCCATTCCTCGGGATATTGCCATCCGTCGTAGAAATGGACTTTTGAGTCTGCCACCACGGAGAGGCAGTCGTCGGATAGTGTCCAGCGGTTTCCACCGCTCATGATCAGATAGCACCTCCCGTCATCACCTTCGATGAAGCAGGGGTCGATGTCGCCGATGTTGAGGTCTATGGGTTCACTCCACGGACCGTATGGTGAATCCGCCCACACCACGCAGTTGGTGCGGCGTTCACCATGGACGGTGAAATAGATGTAGTATCTCCCTTTGTGTTTCTTGATGTCTGGGGCCCATATGCTCCCCAGGTAGGTCTTCAATGCATAGCTGACAGGTTCCCAGTCGACCAGGTCGCGGGAGTGATACACCACCAATCCCGGCACATAGTCGAAGGCTGAATTGGTCAGGTAGTAGTCCCTGCCGTCGCGCAGGATGGTGGGGTCGGGGAAGTCACCCCCGAGGATGGGGTTGGTGTATGTGCCTTGTGCATTCATGGATATGGATGCCAATATGGCCGTCATAGCTATTAGCAGTTTTTTCATATTTTGTCTTGATTTGTTTTAGTGTTGGCAAAGGTACGAAAAATCTTCCGTGCATGGTGATGTCGCGGTTTCATAGGGTGGAAAAAATCGGTTAACGATTGTTAAATATCGGTTCGCGATGCAAGAATTCACAGATGCATGTGTTTTGTGGTTAAAAGAAGAACTTAAAATGTATCATTTATGAAAACAAGAAAGAAAACCTTTTGCCATGTTTGCATCGGCTTGTTGGCAGTTGTACTTGCATTGGTCTCATGTTCGAAGAATGATGAAATCGGTGATTATGACGAAAGTGGTTATGGATATTCCGCACTTAATGGAGACATGATTGGTGGTGACAATGGTGGCGGCAAGGGCACGGGAAACAACACTCAAGCCGGCGTGGTGACGGCAGGGGAGTGGTGCGACCTATCGCATTGGGACTTCTGGTCTAAGTTGATGCTTGGAGAATCCTTCTCCGACAAGAGCGATTACTGGGAGTTTTTCACCAACAACCGTATCGCAGTGAAAGTGACCGACGAGGATGGCAACGCCTTGGCAGGAGTGAATGTCAAACTGATGAGTGAAGGCGACGACACGAGTGCCTTGTGGGAGACCGTCACCGACAACCATGGTCAAGCCGAATGTTGGGTGGGCTTGTTCCAGAAAACAAATGCCGGTGATGCCAAGCACCTCCGTGTAAGCCTGAATGGTGAGATGATGGATGGGCATCCCGAAGTATGCTCCTGGGACTCTCTCCGACAAACAACGCCTGTCAACAAATATGTGCTCAAGAATTCGAAGGTCCCCAACCTGCAGGCCGACATCGCCTTCATCGTAGATGCCACCGGTTCCATGTCCGACGAGATAGAATTCTTGAAGCAAGACCTTGTAGACATCATCACCAAGGCAAGGGCTGCAAGTGGTGGGATGAAGATGCGCACGGCGGCGCTGTTCTATCGCGACGAGGGTGACGAATATGTCACACGTCATCAAAACTTCACCGATGAAGTTGAAAAGACCGCTGCTTATGTGGCAGAACAGAATGCCAGTGGTGGCGGCGACTATCCGGAGGCCGTGCATACCGCACTTGAGAAGACGTTGCAAGACCTGTCATGGGATGGCAAGGCCCGCACGCGCATCGCATTCCTCATCCTCGACGCCCCGGCACACTATGAGAGTGACATCATACATTCACTCCAAGGGTCGATGGAAAAGTTCGCCAAGCAAGGCATCAAGGTCATCCCCGTGGCTGCCAGCGGAGTAGACAAGAACACCGAATTTATGTTGCGCTTCTTTGCCAACGCCACCGGCGGCACTTATGTCTTCCTTACCGACCATAGTGGGGTGGGGGAAAGCCACATCGAAGCTTCCGTGGGCGACTATGAAGTGGAACAACTCAACAACCTCCTCATCCGACTGATCAAATACTACACGGAATGAATTAAATTGAAAATTTAAGATTGAAGATTGAAGATTATTGTTGGGGTGGGTCTTGTGCCCGCCCGCAGTTCCAAATACTTTGAGCCACTAAAAAATGGAACAATAGGAAATCCGGTTGTCTTATTGACAACCGGATTCCAATCTTCAATCTTCAATTTTCAATTTTAGCTTCGCTGATTTTTGTCGCGACTCGGCAGAGTTCAAGCAAGCTTGACTCTGCTCTCGCTGCTCCAAAAATTCAATTTTCAATTTTCAATCTTCAATATAATATTGACCACTCCCGTCACATCGGCAATGGTGATGCTGTTGTCTCCGTTGACATCTGCATTTGCCTTGATGAAAACAGTGGTTGTTTTGTTCAGGATATGGTCCACCAATGTGGATACATCTGATATAGTGACGAAGCCGTCGCCATTAACATCACCAATCAACCCGTTTCTCGCGATAAGTATTCTTTCCGGCAGGTTCGTTGTTCCTGTTGCCAGGAAATAGGCGTCTCCGGGCAATATGCTCGCAGCCGTGGTTTTCACGAATGCATCACCCTTGTCGTTGAGCATGTATGCGACATTCTCATTCTTCTCGCCTGTCGCTCCCACGAATCGGTAGCCGCTGCCCAACATGGTGTTCTCTACCGAATTGAATAATTTCGTCGATGTGGCGGACAACACCCAGGATGCATTTTTGAGACTTGCAGGAACACCAATGAGGTAAGGCTCACTGGCAATCCATTCGGAGGCGTTATGGAAATAGGCGGTGCCATCTTCCACATAACCATATTCCCTCACCCAGAAGTCTTTCCCGTCATCTTGATTTTTGCGGTTCCATTCCTTGGCATTTTCATTGGCCTTGGCAGTGGTCACGGCGAAAGGCAGCGTAAGGGTCTGCCATCCTGTATTGCCGTCGCAAGCCTTGGAAGGAGTGAAGGAGTAATCCACCGTGCCATCTACATCGAAAGTGTATGGGACATAATAGGGATGACCCTCTGTCAAGTGTATTGCACCGGCTGCCTTTAATCCCTTCACCACGTTCTTTCCCGTGAGGCTTGACGGCGTGGCGGCATTGGCATCGAGGTAGTAGATGGTGTTGGGGTTTCTGTTGGGTGTGATGGTCTTGTCCGTGAGGTCGAGTCCCTCGAAACTCACCGCTGCAGCATCTTCGGAGACGGTGACGCTACTATCGAGTGCCTTGACCGTTGGTTGGCCGTTGCCGTCCCACTCGAATACACCAGGAGTGATGGTGTAGGGTCCCGTGGCCGATACTTTCTGCCCCGCACATGATGCAATTAGATGCACTTTGTCGCCATAATCCAAATCGTAACACTTTAAAGTTACCACCTTGGTCTCTCCGGCTTTCACTTCAGCATCACCGCATACCGACCAATTGGACCACCATCCACCGCCTATCGACTTTTGAATGTCGAGTTGAATACCTCCACTGTAATCGGTGTCGGTGTTGTTCCTCAAGGTGAAAGCTGCCTCTACGACCTTGCCATATATCTTCTTGTTAGCACTGTCTAGGAATCTGATTTCCTTGGCCAGCACCTCGGGATAAGGTTGTGAGGAAGTGTTGGTGAACTGGAAGTGGTCATCTTCATAAATGACATTTGAGGTGGTGCTGCTTGCCACCTTGAGTGTGACGGGCGCCGTGTTGCTGTAATCGAAGACGAAATCTACGTAATCCACGTCGCCTGGCTCAATGTAGACATTTTCGCGTGAGTAGATGGTGTCGTTGATCAGCAAGTATTGAATCCCAATCATGTTCGCTTCCCCTATGTTCTTCATTGTCACCCTGAGCTGTTTTTTTGATTGTCCTTTGCACTGTTGTTTCACATCGAGCACTTTCAGGGTGGGGTAAACCACCTTGCTGGTATAGGTGGCTTTGCCATCGGCCACTACCACTTCGATGTATTTATAGTCGGCATCATCGTTCTTGTACCATTGTGACTCACCGTCAGGCTTGCACAGGGTTTTGATTTGGTAAGTGCCATCAGCGAGATTCCTTCCAATATTATAAAGACTCAGGTTTGAGTACGTGAGAGAATAAGCGGATGTCAGGCTAGTGGAGTTGCTGATGCTATTTTGGTCAATCAGGTTTTCGCCTTGGTAAAGACCGTAGCCCATCCCGTATTTTCCCGTCTGTGAGACGCTGAAAGAGTATTTCACTTTGATGGAAGGCAGGTACCCCCCGGTATAGTCGAAGGTGTTGTTCGTTTCATCGACCAATTGGAAGGTCTCCACTTTCACCCTTGGTATGTCAGAGGCCAAGTTTCCTTCTTCATCCAATACCGTAGGACTGATGCCCACCAATGCAGACTGCCTGTAGGAATAACCAAGGTAGCCAGCACTTCCTCCCGTGACAGTGACTCCTGTTTCTCCCTTGAATTGTGAATACGGATTGAGTGCTTCAAGACGGAAATAGCCGTCGTAAACCCCTTCCCATCCCCAGTTGATATGGAAATAACCTTCTCCGTCATACCCGTCACATACGAAAGAATGACCTGAACCGTAAGATGGATAGGCTAGGAACATGACGGGGCGTTTATGGTGGAGTTCATTGTAAATGATTTCTTCCCATGCGTCTTTCGTATAACAAGAGCGCTGAATCATGACAGGCGTGTTGGCATATCCGAAATAGTCGGTCAAAGCCGGGATGCAGTCGTACATTGTTGCACCGGACGCTCCCCTGCCATACGACATCTTCGCCGCATGTCCGCAGTAGGAGAGTAGTTGAGCCACAGCGATGGCTTTCGGGTCGTCGGAGGTCTCGTCGCCCGTGTATGAGGTCTGCATATTGTCCCAATCGAAAGTGATGGGAGGCAAAGCAGGATAATAGTCATCGTCTGTAGCGCCTTGTTCCTTGTTTGTGTATCTGGGTATTTCCGTGGTGCTGCTCTTCGGCCATTTATGGTAATACATGATTTGGGCAAGAGCGGTGGCCACGCATCCTGTGACGGCTTGCTGCCCGTTCAAGGTGAAACAATATATGTTGTAGGGGTTATCCTGTCCCCATTTGGTTGCCATCAGCGGTGTCACCACCTGTCTGGCAAGTTGGGGCATTTCGGTGCCTGAACTTTTGACATTGACCCGTGCCCAGGCAATCTCCTCAGCGTAAGCATCGAGCATTTCCTTCAAGTTGGGAGGCATGTCCGCAGGGTCGAAGTTCCCGGAGTCGACATATCCGAGCACTTCGGCGGCGCAGTCGTCACCTGCGATGATGACGAAGCCTTCATTGTTACCTTTGTTGAACACATAGTAATAAGGGTCGGTGACCGCCGTTCCCATTCCGATGGTCTTCTGGCGACCTTGCATGGCCAGGGAGAGGGAGGGGGATTCCAATCCGTGTCTTGCCTTCAGGAAAGCCTTGGCTTTCTGGGCTGCAACATCCTTTTTCACGGGTGTGGCATTTGCCATCATAGCCAATGAAAGCAAAAAGAAAAACAAGTAACGTTTCATCATATTGTTTTTTTCATAGGTTCAAGGTATCAATTCTTAAAGATGGTTTTCTTTGTCAATCACCGTTATTCACGATGACAAATAGCCGTTGGCATGATTCGATGGGGATGTTCCACATCTTGTCAAAGGTATCGATGTCGATACACTCGTTGTAGGCTTTGTTGCCTGCGGCGTTTCTGTAATCATCTACTGAATCTTGGATGTAGATATGGGACTCGTCATACCCTACCACTGGCACATAGTGAAGCGCCCTGCCGGTGTTGACCAATGCTATGACGGGAGTTCCCTTGCTTACGGCGTTTTTCAAATCGTCGGTCGTCCCTGTATAATACTCCGTTGCGTAGGTCTTGTATTGCTCCTCGAATAGGATCTTGAAGCATTTCGGGTAGGCACCTTGGTCATACTTGCAGGGAAAAGAGGGCTGATGATAGAGCGAGACGCCATCGACATCCTCTCCGAAGAATCTCAACAAGTAGGCGCTGGAGCAAGCCGCGCATTCATTCCCATCCTGCGTGTCGGGTTGGGGGTTGGGAAAGATGACAAAAGATGACGGATGGTCGTGCTTGTTGTCATATTGCTTTGGCGCTACAAGCCAATTGGCACGTGCATATGCTTTTTGCTCATCGTTCATATTGTTGAGCATGCTCATAAGCTTGCCAACAGAAGACTCCTGGTTGCCAGACTCTCCTCCTGGGTTTTGAGCATGGGCAGAGGATGCCCACGATAGCAGCATCAAAAACAATGCAATCCCTACTTCTTCAAATACTTTTTCACACCTCATTTTCCGATAGTTGAGTCATTTGTTCTCAGGGCTATAGACGAATTCTGCTGGTCCGTCAGACTCCCACATATTGAAGGTTTCACCATATTTGCTCTTAAGGTTGTTGATATGTTTTTGAGCATCATTCTTGGAAGTATATTTTTCTACAACCATTAGATAAACCGCTTTTCCTTTCTCCGTCGTTTTGTAGATGTCGCTTTTGTCGAGACTTTCAGGCAAGTTTTTATAATTCGCTTGTGCTTTTTTCAGACTATCCCATTTCCCAAAATATATATAATACACCTTGTTTGAGTTTGTCGCGTTCAAAGTGCCATTCTCAATCTTGGCATACTTTTTATTCACAAATCCTTCAATATTGTCATATTTCACTTTATACCATTTCCCATTATCGGTGATGAGGGTTGCAGGAGGCCCGTTCTTGACCAGTTTCCCCAATGTATCAGACTTTGCAGAAGGTGATCGCCGGATATTCACAAATCCGTCGGCACTATTACAATAGACCAGCGTGACTTGTTCTTCAACCTCAGGGGCGGAATCCTTAACCTCTGTTTCAGGCGGGGGGGTGCCTTTGGAAAAGATGCCTGAATTCCAAGCCAACAGCCCCAAGCCCAGCAATGCAGCAACCAACCCACCAATAATGGCATAGAGCCACTTTTGGACAGAAGGTTGGATTTCCCTGCTGTTGTCATCGGGTATGCGAGAGGAAGTGGGGTTGGTGTCGGAATCGTCATTGGAATCATCATCGATGTTATCATGAGTGATGTCATCAATGTCGTCGTCAGGGTAGCCATCTGCATTGCCATTAAAATGAGCATTATCAGAAGCGACAGGCCGTCCACAAAAAGGGCAGGTAATCTCCTTGTCGGAAATCATATGGCCGCATTCCCTGCATATTATCTTTCTTTCCATAATAGTCGTTTGTCTTAGTTAATCATTACAAAACGGCGTTGGTGGCCTTTTATCACCACTCAGTGGCAAAATTAGCAATTATTACTTTTCCCTCCAAATTTTCAACTGCTTTTTTACCTTCATATCATATGTGGTCAGCCCAAATCGTTGTGTAATAAGCCAAATGTGGCATTGTGGAAAACATTGTCGCCCTATGGGCTTTCCTGTTGAATCCGCGCGGGGTCAAATCCTAACATAATTGCAAAAAAAAGTGTCTTATTGACAATTTGTCAACAAAAGGTGACATCTTGTCACTTTTGGAGCAATGGCACGTTTGTTGCAACAAATAGAGTGAGAGCCAAGGAGTTATCCAAGGTATCCCAAACAACATCGTATAACTAAAATATAATTTGGAGGTAAAGATTATGTTGACAAGTTTGATGAGAACAAATGGCTGGCTGCCGACTGTGTTCGAAGATTTCTTTAACACTGATTTTATGCCTCGCGCCAATACAACGGCATCCGCAGTCAACGTCAAGGAAAATGAAACCGCATATGTTATGGAGTTGGCCGCTCCGGGCATCAAGAAGGAATATTGCCGCATAAGCATCAACGACGATGGCAACCTCTGCATCGCCATCGAGAACAAGATGGAGCACAAGGATGAGGACAAGAAGCACCACTATCTGCGCCGCGAGTTCAGCTACTCGAACTATGAGCAGAACTACACGCTGCCAGAGGATGTGGACAAGGAAGGCATCGCCGCAAAGGTGGAGAACGGCATCCTGACCGTCACACTGCCGAAGGTGAAGAAAGAGGAGAAGAAAGAGGCCAAGGCCATAGAGATTTCATAGCATCAAGAAATAGATCAGCAAGCATTGGGAGCAGCTGCATACGGGGCTGCTCCTTTTTTGTGCAGGCACGTTTTTGATGGTGATTTCATACCATTATGAGGAAAAAATTATGATTATTTGGCAAGAATAGCGAAAAAACAAGTGATTTCACATACAGTTCTTTCATCATAACCGAACTTTTGTCTTTTTATGTCGCACGCGATTTATTGTTAAACTTACTTAAGAATTCAACTAAATTGCTTGCGAAATAAACTATTTGCAGTAACTTTGTGTCGCAAACGATATAAATGGTTGTTTGATTTTCAGCTTCCCCAAATTGAGAGTAGTAAACTGCTTGGAAGTTGAATAGATGTAAAACTTGAATAAAAGAATTTAGAATGGAAAAGATTTATGATTTCAAGGCTCTCACGAGCAAAGGCAAGGAGATTGATTTCAATGATTTTAAGGGTAAGGTTTTGTTGATAGTGAACACAGCCAGTAAATGTGGTTTTACACCGCAGTTTGCCGGATTGGAGGATTTGAATAAAAAATACAAGGACCAAGGACTGGTTGTCATTGGTTTCCCCTGCAACCAGTTCAAAGAGCAGGATCCTGGCACAGACGGACAGATTGAAGAGTTCTGCCAGTTGAACTATGGTGTGACTTTCCAAATAATGAAGAAAACAGATGTGAACGGCCCCGCCGCGCATCCCATCTTCGAACACCTGAAGACTCAGGCCCCAACCGAAGAGTATAAGGGACTGAAAGCCAAGGCAGCCAAAGCCCTCTTCAAGACCATCAGCAAGAGCGTGGAAAAGGACAGCGACATCAAGTGGAACTTCACCAAGTTCTTGATCTCGAAGGACGGCGAGACCATTAAGCGGTATGCGCCCACCACAGAACCAAAAGATTTCGAGAAGGATGTAGAAGCCATGCTGGTTTGATTGATTGTTGGGTATCATGCACACAGAATTACAACTCGGCAATCAGATTTGCTTCCGCCTCTACACAGCCACAAGATTGGTTATTCAGGCCTATACGCCGATGCTTACCGAACTGGGAATCACCTATCCGCAATACTTGGTGTTGATGGTACTCTGGGAGAAGGACAACTTGCCCGTGAACGACATCGCACACCGGCTGCAGTTGGAGACAAACACCGTCACACCGTTGCTTCAGAGAATGGAGAAGCTCGGAATTGTCAGCCGGAAAAAAGGAGAGATGGACAAGCGTCAGCAGATTGTCAGCCTGACAGAGAAGGGAAAAAACATGGAGGAGAAAGCCTATGATCTCGTTCCGGCAGGGATGGGCAAACGCCTCTCCGCCTGTCCGCTGAAGTCAGAGGACTACCAACGGCTTGCACAGGAGTTGGACTCGATAATAGACACTTTAAAGAAATAGATATGATTTACGGAATTACCAAAGGAACAGATTTTGAGAAACTGTGTGAAGGAGCCGCCAAGGCAGAAGCCGCAGGAGTGATGATGTATTATGCCCTTGCACGGATGGCCAAGGAACAAGGTTATCCCGATGAGGTCTCTGAGAAATTTGTTGAGATGGCCAACCAGGAAGCCGTTCATGCCGGATTCTATGCCACACTTAACGGCAAATACAACGCAGACATTTGGCAGTTGGCAGAAGCGTTTGCAGTCGGAGAGGAAAAGGGTGAGGAACAGGTGAGGCAGTTCGCCCAAGCCTTTCGTACCGCGGGTTATAATGAGGCTGCTGATGAAATGGAGGTCTTTGCCAAAGAGGAAGGCTGTCATGGGGCAACCCTGCGGGCAATGATTGAGAAATATAGGAAATAAGATAAAAACTGAAAGTATGAAGAAACTGATGGCCTGAACTCAAATGCTGATGCCAAGTTCTTCCTCGACCGTCTCGACATTCCTGAGGGTTACAAACTGAAGCACATCCTTGCCATCGGTTATCCTGACGAGCAACTTGAAGCTCGAAAGTAAAGTCTATCAAGTAGCATGAAAATACGACAATGGTTGCAATCCCTTTCATTCAGGACTGGCGTCATAGTTTTGCTATGCTGCATACCCTTTTATATCCTGTCATTTGCCCAAATGTTGCTCCCTCTGAGTACAGCTGCAAAGGGTATCTTATGGACGGTCCTTTTCGGGATGGCAAAGACATGCCAATATGGAGGGCTTACCATTCTTGGAGTCGAGGGATATAATCGGTTGAAGGGCCGGTTGAAAAGGAAAAACCAAGAAAGAGCGCAAGACTCCTGAGAAAATGCGTTTCTGTTCTTTCACACCACCGGAAAGAAAGGTCGGCTTCCAAGTGATTGAGCATTGCGAATTTTTGGCAAGAGAAGTACAAGACAGCGGATGGCATGAGCATGCATACCATCCGTTGGTTTTTTATAAATATGATGGAATCTCAGAGCAAAATTGTATCCCGACTGGCTTATAAAAAAAAATGACACATTCTTTCATTTTTATCCCTTGCACGAAAAAAGGTCACGGTCTCGTCGAGGGTCAGTTTCATACTCAGACTCAGCAACATGATCACTGATTTCTCTCCGTGGCCGACAGGCATCCGGGAATAGTCTGCCGTGTTACCGGATCATAACAGCAACGGTCACACGGCTTGAAGGGTGACAATCTCCCTGAAGCCTTGGTGGAAGAACAAGAAAGACGATGTGAAGATACTAATGTGTACCGCGCAGAGAGGATTCATCGAAAAAATGTGTTACCTTTGCACGGTATATGATAGATAAATCGGAATTAATGGAGATAAAAAACAGACCCAATCCCAATGAGGCTTTTCCTAATCCCAATATTCCAAGCCTCTGTTTCATTAAAAACGTGGTGAAGAACCCGCGTATCATCATCGGTGACTACACCTACTACGATGATGTGGATGGTGCCGACCAATTCGAGAAGCATGTCACCCATTTCTACGACTTCATAGGTGACCGGCTGATTATTGGCAAATTCTGCGCTATTGCCAAGGGTGTGGAGTTTGTCATGAATGGAGCCAACCATAGGATGGACGGGGTGACAACTTATCCGTTTTATGTCATTGGCGGCGAATGGGGCAGTGCCATTGCACCGGTGAAAGAAGAACTGCCCCTGAAAGGTGATACCGTTGTGGGCAATGACGTCTGGATTGGTCAGAATGTCACCATTATGCCTGGAGTTCATATTGGCGACGGAGCCATTATCGGAACCAACTCTGTGGTTGCCTCAGACATTCCGCCTTATGCTGTTGCGGTAGGGAATCCCTGCCGAGTTGCAAGAATGCGTTTTGACGATGAATTCATCGCCTATCTGCTGCAACTGAAATGGTGGGATTGGGACATAGAGAAGATAGAACGCAATTTCAAAGCCTTGTCAAGTAGCGATTTGTCGTTAATTCGAAAGATTTCAAAATAGTAACATTTTTATGGTCATTCTAATAACAGGTGCTTCACATACAGGCAAAACACTTTTGGCACAGCGTATGCTTGAGAAATACAAGTATCCATATTTGTCTATAGACCATTTGAAAATGGGCATTATTCGAAGCGGCAAGACCTACCTCACCCCAGAAGACGATGATGCCCTCACGGATGAGCTTTGGCCTATCGTGCGTGAAATGATAAAGACAGCTATAGAGAACCATCAGAATCTCATTGTAGAAGGTGGCTATGTCCCATGCAACTGGCGGGAATGTTTTGATGAACACTATTTAGACTCCATCAGCTTTATTTGTCTCGCCTTCTCAGATGAATACATTGACACTCACTTCGCTGAAATAAGAGAACATTGTTCCGATATCGAGACTCGGCAAGATGATGACAATTGCACCATTGCGAGTCTGAAGGATGACAATAGAAAGTACATCGATGGTTTTAATACCGCTGGAGAAAGGGTCTTTTTAATAAAAGCCGACTATGAACAAATGATACGGTCTATTTTAAACTTAAAAATCGGGATTTAGTGACGATAAAAAAATTAATTGGGATGAATTATGCAGAACACGCGCTCGGCTCTGCCGCTTGGCTCGTCCATGAATTATCACGAATTAAACAAAAATTCTGATACACAGCAATTTATGATAAATTCTATGGCAATTATATGTTAAAATAATACCAAGTTATTTTTTTCTTTTACTTAGCATGAAACTACATATGATTCTTGGACGAGCCGAAACACCCCCGAAGTCGTAGGGGCGGGTCTTGTGCCCGCCCGATAACATGCACACCACCATTCTTGGGTTTTGTATGGATATGCATGGAGCAAGTCCCTTCAGCAACAGATAACTCGGCGTGATTGGAAATGGTCCTCCGAAGTCATCGGTGCAACCATAGGGGGAGACGCTTCCGAGCGTCTCCCCCTAAAATTGTCCACACTACCACTTTTGTTCATTGTCCACTTTCCAAAGTATTCTTTGCAATGAATTCTCAAATTCTATAATTCTTGGACGAGCCAAGCGGCAAAGCCGAGCGCGGGATATGATGATAGAGGTACAACAAATTGGACTCCTTACTTGCGAAAATTGAATATGTTCATGCAAGAAGAATGGGCTACATACACCGAAACGGGGCTGATGATAGATTTGATAGCCCAAACGTATCTCTGTTGCGTAAATTTTTAAAATGAAAAATATGGTAGGAGTGGTAAGAGAGAGTGGCTATGAAAAAGAGAAAGAGAAGAAAGAGAAGAAGTTGTCTCTTAAGGAAGAAAAAAGAGAACTTCTCAAAGTGAGGAAACGTCTTTTCTACAAGTTGGTGGAAGGAGAGAGAAAGAAAGTGCTGAAGTGGTTGGTGGTGAAGTTTAAGGGCTTGAGGTATGAGGATTTGGAAGAGGTGTATGATGATGGGTGTTTGGTGTTGTGGATGAAGATGATGGATGAGGATTTTGAATTGAAAGAGGATGGTTTGGTTTGTTATTTGATGAAAATTTGTTGGAATGTGGGTATGCATTATCTGAGGAAGGTGGATGAGGATGTGGTAAGTTTGGATGGATTGATTGAAAGAGGATATGGCGGTGAGGTTGAAAGTGAAAATGGATTGGAGGAGATGTTTGATGTGTTGAGTGAGAAGGAAAGTGATGAGGAAAAATATAAGAAGTTGGGGAAAGTGTGGAAAAAGTTGAAGGATGTGGAGAAGATGATTTTGGAATGTTATTATGTGGAAGGATGTAAGATGGAGGAGATAGCGAAGAGGATAGGATATAAGAATGGAAATAGTGTGAAAAGTAAGAAAAACAGAGTGTTGAGGAAGATGTTGAAGATGATGAATGAAGAGGGGGCAGAAGAAAATGCTCTGCCCTCTGCCGCTTGAACAAGCATCATCTCGTAATGCAACCCATCATATAAGATACTGTTCGTCAGCGTCTTATATGCCTGATGATAGATTTTCCCTCTCAAACACCTCTATCTAATGAATATTTCCAATGCTAATGAATGGGTAAACAAACTGAAAGTATTAAAAGATAGAAATGATGAAAAGAACTCGACTGATAGATTTTGCTTTGCTGCCATTCTGTTTGTGTGTGGTTGTCCTTATATTGCTAGCCAAGGCATTCAACCTGACATACAAGCAGATTTCCGTGGTGGTCAACCTCTGGCTGCAAGGTGCCTTTCTGACCTTGTCGGGACTGGCTCCAGCTGCGGCAGCTGTGTACAAGCTCTGCGCTGGCGGTTCGCTCTTCTGGCTGGTGGCGACGGTTCTGCTGTTGGCGTATGACGCTGCTTACATATATGGTTTCATACGGATGTTGCGCCACTATCGCCTACCTTTCGACGACGCATTTCAGCTCTGCGTGAATGACCTGGAAAAGTTGGCCAAAAGATGGCACACCACCTACCAAATGGTGAATCTCATCATCTTCGTGCTGCTCTTCCTGGTGCTTTCAGGAGCAAATTTCGGACTTGCATATTATATCACACAACTTTAAAAATGATAAAAAAATGATAGACCTTTTAATATTTTTACTCATACTTGTTCTATTCTTTGCTTAGCTATTCCTACTCTTTTACGCTCTTCCTCCAACTCTGCTGCTTCGGCGAGTGCACAGGCATAAGCTTCATCGACAGCACATGCGTGCCGGTGTGCCACAACAAACGGATCAAGCGCAACAAAGTGTTCAAGGAGTATGCCCAGGTGGGCAAGAGCACGAT
>JAFWSS010000250.1 GCA_017524385.1 Prevotella sp. | reverse complement strand
TATCCACCTGATTCAAAGCCCCCAGGCTTTTCTTTGTTGATTTTGTTGTGATTATGTTGTGAATAGTTGTTTCCAATAAAAAGCCATTTGCTTTCGAGGTTCTTCGGATATGGATTTGTGAGATTTGATTAGATTTGTGAGATTTTGATAAAATGCTCACGCTCGGCATAGTTCGAACAAGTTCGGCTCTGCCCTCGCTCAATCGCATTTTTCTCGCCGCCAGGCGACTCCAAATAGATTTTTTAATAATTTTTTCATCTCAATTTTTTTATAATTTTGAGGCCGCAGGCCGACCTCCTTCCCTCCTCCACTCCTTAGACCTTTATAATGGTTATTGGTTATCGGTTATTGGTTATTGAGTTGGCGATAGTTAGTTATTAGCTATTCTACGAGCCTACTCTTGACCCTTGACCCTCGACCCTTGACTAAAAAGGCTAAGGCCTAACGTCTAAACCTATGTTTCATGTAGATGAAAAAGGCGTAGAGCACCGACGAGACGGAAAGCCCGTAATCCTTTCCGTGCCTCAACCAGTGGAAAAGCTTGCCTAAAACATTGCCGTGAGGAAGGTCGTCGGCAATGCAGTAGATATACTTGAGCAGGAAATAGTGGGGCAGCTCCGCCATGAGCTTCTGTCTGATCTTCTCCTCCTGGGCATCGGTTGCGGACTGACGCAGGAATGCTTCGTACCAGGCACGCTCCTTGCCTATGGTGTCCATCTTCATCTGCATGCTGCCCGAGGAAGAGATGGAAAGTGGATTGACTCTGTACTGAAAAGCCAGCCGCTGCGTGTTCGCGATGCCGTTCCTGCCGTTCCTGCCCTTGGAAGCGGCGATGACCGCCGTGATGTTGTCGGATCCCCATGCCAAGGGCAGTTTGTAGAAACCGCCGTTGGCGCGCAAGGTCTCGGTATGGAACACGAAGTCGCCGATGTACTGCCGCCCGTTGGTCCAATGGTGGAGAATGAGCGCGTAGGCCGACTCGTACTCTGGCCGGGGCAGTTGCATGTCATGGCTTTTCGACGCTTGGTCAATCAGTTCGGTCCATCCGTGATAGACGGCAAGGCCTGGGCGACTCTCGATGAGCGCGTCGTAGAGTTGGAGCGCCTCGGGAAGCAACCGGTCGTCGTCGCCCATACAGATGATGTATTCGCCCTGTGCATACGACAGACATTTGTTCCAGTTATCGACCACATCCACGGCCCCGCAGTTCGTCTCGTTCACATAATAGCGGACACGCTCGTCATGGTACGAGTTCACGATGGCGCCAAGGTCCTCGGGAGAGGCGTCGTTGACGATGACCAGTTCGAAGTCGGTGAAAGTCTGGGCAAGCACACTGTCGATGCACTCACGCAGGTATTTGCCTTTATATGCTGGTATGGTGACAGAGAATCTCATGATTGGCAAGCGTCTTTATCTGTGTTGGTTTTCTTTCGGTGGAGGAGCTTCTTGAAGAAAGTCCTGTCGGTGGGTGTGAGGAGCATGTAGATGCAACCGGCGTAGAACAGGGTGAACAGGATGCCTTTGAGGACAAAGACCATGAACATGCCGCCTTTATCCGCCAAGTTCAGTCCCATCAGTTGCGTCAGCGCCTTGACGGGGCTGCTGAACATGGAGGTCAGTCCCGTGCAGATCAATCCCGACACGACGTATGGCAGGAAGGAGTAGAAGAACACCCTCTGTGAGCGGATGTTCATCTTCTGGCGCCAGTAGTAGAGGTAGTAGAACAGCATCTGGATCATGGTATAGACCACGAACCCGATGACCACGCCACCTATCTGGTAACGGGGAATCAGATACCAGGAGAGGACCAGTCCCACAACGGAAGCCACAGCACTGCTGTAGGAGATGGCCCGTATGTCGCTGCCGGCAAGGATGAGACTTGATATGGCCTGGTTGTGGGTGCCGAGTGTGCAGAGCAGCCAGACGTTGAACCACGGGATGAGGTAGAGGTACTCCTTGCCCACATAGAGGGTCAGCACCTCACTCCCCACCGCCATCATGGCGAAACAGAAGAAACAGATGAGCATGGAGATGTACTTCGTCCCGTCGTAGGCCATACGGTAGTAGGCGTCGCTGTTGCGCTCGGCCACTACCTTCGAAGTGGAAGGAAGCAACACACCCGTGAACGCGCCGCCCAACATACTGATGATGCCGATGACGCCGTTCAAGATCCTGTAGTCGGCCACCGACTCCATCGTGCCCTGCATCCCGAGGAAAACGGGCCGCAGATTATAGAACGAGAACTGGAAGATGCTGAAAGAAAAGATGTTCAGGCAATACGGTAGTATCTCTTTTAATATGGGGAAATTGATGGATGGCCGGAAGGAGATATAGGGGAGGTCCTTTTGGATCTTCTTGATGAGGAAGGGGATGATGGCGATCAGCGAGAAGGTGGTAAGAAGAAAATAGACCTGTATGCTCAGATTGCAGGTCAAGGTGGCGACCAGCACGAGGATCTGTATGAGTTTGGGCAGAAGCGTGTATTTCTGCACCCACGCCACGTTCTCTGTGGCCTTGACCAACTGCTCGAAACAGGAGGTGAACCAGTTGATGATGGCACTGACCATCAGGATGCCTAACAGACTCTTGAGGGTGCGGTCCTGTGCGGCGTCCACATTGAACAACGATGAGGAGTGGAGCAAGACCACAAGCAGCACGATGGCGTTCAACAGCCCGACAATGCCATAGAAACCGAGACTTGTGCTGAAGGCTTTCCTCACTTTGTCGGTCAGTCCGCTTGTCAGCCAGGAGGAGAAGAAACGGACGTTGGTGGAGTTGAACCCGAGGTCCATGAGCTGCATATAGACGTTCACCGACATGGCGAGACCGATGATGCCATACTCCGACTTGCCGAAATGGTTGATCAGCAAGGGGACGGAGATGAAACCATAGACGGCGTTGACCACGTTGAGTATCGTGGTCCAGTAAACTCCCTTTATGATGCTGTTCGATGACGACATCCTTTTCTACTTTTTATTTCGTTTGCAGACCGCGCTTTTGTTGCCGGTAACGCCTTGCGCTGCCCAACAATATACGTATTCCTCTCCATGGGTTGATCCTCATGGCGTTGCGCTGCCACCCCGTGCCATGGAAACGCACCTTGAAACCCGACATGACCCATGCGGCGGCGATTCGCCATCCCACTTCCTTGCGGCGGGTGTGCTGGTAGCGCTGCATGTGCTCCACCTGACTGATGTCCAACGGCTCTTCCTCGATATAACCGGCCTCCAAGGCCTCGCGCATCAGACGCTCGCCCCGCTGGGTGCGGATGAAACAGAAGTTGCGCCCTTCGCCCTCAGTAAAGTCGGGATAGCCATTGCGCGTGTGCCAGGCGTCACCGCTGGAGATGTCGGCCAACAGCCCGATGCCGTCAGGACACACCTTGCAACGGAAGGCGAGCCTCTTGCCGAGTATCTTGCCCCAACTGTCGTTGTAGGTCATCCGGCGGGTACTGCCATCGGTGTAGGTCACAGTGAAGTAGCCTGGCCAACCGTCGCCTCGGTATCTCACTGAAGCCACCGGCACATCGTGTCCCAAGGTGTCGATGGCCTGCTCTGTGGCACGGAAACTGGGTATGCCGGCACAGAAGATGGCGAGGTAGCAGACGATGCGGTCCTTGTACTGCGGGCAGGCATTGACCAGGTTCTGCATGCCGGCAATATCGCAGGGCTTGCCGATGAAGGCGTAGGTGGCGCTGTCGCTGTCGAGAATCGTCTTGATCTCGTTGAAGACCTGAGCGGGAGCGTACCTGGAGGCATTGCGCTTGAGCACATCCTCACGGGTGCGGCTGACGCAGAGGTGGTTGCTCTTGTAGTTGCCATCCTCGTCCGTGCCGACATGCAGCACGGCATCGACCTTGCCTGACTCGAGCAGGTAGATGGCGAGGGCTGAGGTCACCCCACCCGACGAACTGTTGTGACGGATGTCGGGATTGGAGGCCCATGCGTTGCACACCCTCGCCACATCGCCCCAGATGGAACGGTTGCCACCTGTGTGGTTCACAACGTTCAGTCCCGGGCACACCTTCCTGATGCGCTCCATGTCGCTTGGGCTGACGGATGAAGCATGAGGACGGTAGAAGCCGTCGTCCTGAAGCTGAATGCTGACTCCCGGACAGAGCGCCTCGCATAGGCCACAGCCATTGCACATGGTGAGTATGTCGCGGTCGATGGTCATAACTGAAGCAGTTCGCGGAGCTTGGTGTTGAACTTGTCGTGATATGCTTTCACACTTGTTTCCAGACTGTGGTCTATCTCCTCTTTCAGTACCTCCCGACGGGCGAAACAGTCTTCCACCATGCTCATGATGTCGGCTTCACTGGCGGTCTTCAAGTCTGCCACATGGGTATAGTGAAGGGTGTCGGCGAATAAGCCGCCGAACTTCCTGCTGTAGGCCATGGGCAACACTGCCACTCCAGTGGAGAAGGCGGCAATGGTGGAGTGCATGCGGGCTCCCATGAAGAAATCCATCCCGGAGATGTAGTTCTTGGCGTCGATAGGGCTGAGGAAGAAGGGAGCCAGCACAAGCTGCTCATTGGCGTAACGCTCGCAGAGGTCGTAGCAGACGGCGTAGTCGTTCTCCACCATCCGCTCGGCATTGACCACATGTGGTACGAGATGCAGCACGACATCGGGCTGGCTGAGGAAAAAGTCGATGACCTTTGTGACAAGGGCGGGATAATCGACTGCGAGTCCGAACTGGTTGTCCTGACTGTATCCCCCATGCCAAAGCAGGGCGGAGATGTTGAGTCCCACATGGATGTGCCCCTGTGGGAAAGCCTTCTTTCTGTAGGGCATGAAGAAAGCCACGTCGATAACCTCCGACGCCGACACACCCTGCCCCACTTGTTCCTCTATGAATTGGAGGCTCTGATGGTCGCGCGCCATCGTGAGGGCGGCCTTTCGGATGCTGAGGCATGCACGTTGTTTCAGTTTCTCGTTGTGGAAGGGGCCTATGGTCTGAGGCAGAAGGCAGTAGGGTTTGCCGAACAACCGGGCTGCGCGGTGGATGCGGTCGATGACCTCAAAGCGGTTGGCGCCGTAGATGTCGGTGAAACTGTCGCCTTGCCCGATGTCGAGGATCATGTCGGCCGACTTGAATATCTCGTAGTCGGTCATCGTCCTTCTCAAGTGGGCGGCCCTGGCCAGGTAGCCTTTGGCGGAGAGCGGAATGGGATAACCACAGGCGACATACTCTATCTCCTCGTCGAGGACCTTCACACGGTGAGGCCCCATCTTACTGTCCTCACTGTCGGGCAGGTAGAAGCGCACCTCGTTGCCGCTGCTGTTGACCAGCTGGCGCACAAGGTGCATGGCGGTGAGGCTCAGTGCCACGCAGCCACGGTTGCCGTTGTTCACTTTGGCATTCGCGAGTATGATCTTGTAGGTTCTCATGTCACTTGTCGTTTCTCCAAATAGCAAAGTTAGCCTTTTTTGTCGAATATGTGGCAAGAAAGACCAAATAATCTGTGATTTGTTCACGTTGTCTTCTGGCAAACCCCTTTCCGGAACATGTTCTGGGAAGATTTTCTCAAAAAAATGTGAATTTATTTGCCAATGAAGAATATTTGTGCTAATTTTGCACCGCGTTCCAAAGAGCGAGTGATAAACAAGCTCCAGAATGCTTGAGGATTGTTCTATGGTGTAATGGTAGCACAACAGGTTTTGGTTCTGTTTGTCCCTGTTCGAATCAGGGTAGAACAACACTTAGAATGCCACACGGCATATCAAGCCTTGTGGCATTCCTTTTTCGGACTTGTAGCTCAGTTGGTTAGAGCAACAGACTCATAATCTGGAGGTCCCAGGTTCAAGCCCTGGCTGGTCCACACTGAAAATCAAGGAGTTACATCAAAAATGTAGCTCCTTTTTCTTTGTTTTGCGAACAATTTGCGAACAAAATTGCATTTCGCGAACCCCAATATAATCTTTCTGCAATAATAGATTCTCTCATTTTGTTCGCAAATCCCATTATTTTTGTTCGCAAATCATTTTTCGGCATATTATTCAGTAATATCAGTAATACCAGTAAGCCCCTTTTTTATCAAGGTTTTTTCTGAT
>JAFWSS010000249.1 GCA_017524385.1 Prevotella sp. | reverse complement strand
CTTGACAAAGATATGGAATCAACAACCCCGAAGGTGGTGGCAGAGCAACGATATGACGTGTATGAAGTTGTCATTCTGCCACCCCTTCGGGGTTGTTGTTCACACCATGCTTTTACAGGGGTTCCGTGCTTCGCACTCCACCACCTGCCTGTACTCTGACCACCCCTTCGGGGTTCGTTCAACATCAAACCAGGATAAAGCAAATCAAGTATGAAGTAAAAATCCTCACAAAAGGAGGCGTTTTGATGGATTCATCATTTGATTATCCATACAACTTTTTAAAAGAATCTACTATAAATAATTGAATATCAATATAACCGAACATTCGAAACTTAAGTTAATAATTTACAATTGATAATTTACGGCGTGTCGGGCGTTATACATTTTTTCCGTTCCAATTTCCTTGTAGCTTTGATGCCATAGGCGGACACTACCTAACGTGGTTTCGAGCGGGCACAAGACCCGCCCCTACGACTTCGGGGGGAAAACTTCGGCATCATATGGGAAAAAATGCCGAAATTGTTTCAGTCTCCCTCCGGCGTCCTCACCTCTCTCATCCTCACATCCTCCACATCGTCAGTGAGTATGCATGGGCGGGAGTCGGGATTGTCGAGCATGAAGGTGACATCGCTCAAGTATAGGCCCTTGACATGGCGGGCGAAGAGCCCGTAGGCGGGACAGGTGCCGAGGAACTTGGCGGGTTCGGGGTATTTTGTGCCCAGTTCGGGATAGTCGGTGCTCACCGTCCTTGTCACCCCTCCCCGGAAGCGGAGACAGATGTTGCTCAACCGGATGTTCTCCACCGGATGGCCGGGCATACCGGTGACCAAAATGCCCGAGAGAGAGTCGCAGTCCAAGGCCACCACGTTGCTGATGGAGATGTCGCGTGCCGCGGAAACATCGGTGCGCTCCTTCGGACCGCGGTTGCGGCAGCCGGTGGTGATGTAGATGGGATAATGGTGGACGTGGCTCATGGAGATGCCCGTCACCACGATGTTCTCCATCGTTCCTTGGTCCACCTCCTCGAACGCCATTCCGCTGCTATGGATGCAGGTGCAGTTGCTGATGGTGATGTTGCGATATCCTCCGTTGCTTTCCGTACCAAGTTTGATGCGCCCGCACACCCAGTTGACGGTCTCCGGGACGTAGGTGCCGTCGAGTGCCGTTCCCAACTTATATCCCGTGACGGTGCAGTTGGTGATGAGTATGTTCTCGCTGGTGACAGGTTCCTTGAGAGCGTAAGAACTCTTGAGCACCAGTGCGTCGTCGTGCGGCGTGTTCACCTTGGTGTTCGACACGGTGACATGCTTGCAGCAGTCGATGTCGATGCCGTCGCGGTTGGTGTCGATGAACACATTGTCGATGTTGGCGTATTCGCAGCCGGTGATGATGATGGCGAAATGTCCTCCCCGGTAGATGGTGATGTCGCGGATGAGCACGTTGCGGCAGAGTTTGAGAGCGATGGCCTTGTCGCCCATGCCGATGCTTCCGCCCTGCACGTTGCCGGCGTTCTCTGTGTCGCGGCGCGTCAGTCCGCGTCCGTCGATTGTCCCGCGTCCGGTGATCGACACGTTGGTCTGCCCTTCCGCCCAGATGAGTGAGTTGTGGAAATAAGTGTGGCCGCCGTCCTGGTATTCTGGGAAGCCGAAGGTTTCCGACGGGTCATAGGCGCCCGCCTTGTCGGTGGCCAGGATGGTGGCTCCAGCGTCGAGGTGCAGTTCCACGTTGCTCTTGAGGTGGATGCTGCCTGAGAGGTAAGTGCCGGCAGGGAGGTTCACGGTGCCTCCGCCACGCTCGGCGCACGCCTCGATGGCAGCGTTGATGGCGTGACTGTCGAGCGTCGTGCCGTCGCCCTTGGCACCGAAGTCTTTCACGTCGATGGGAGCGGCGACCATCATGGCAGTCCAAAGGAGGCAACAAGCGGTGTAAATGGTCTTTTTCATCATTTCGTTTCTTTAAGTATTGCCGTCCAACCTCCTCCGCTGCTCAGATGGATGTTCAAGATATCATCTTTCCCTACCGTCTGCCGTGAATGCTTGTAGTCGGTGGCATCCTTCAAGGCATTCACGCCGTCGGCAAAGACATCGGCCTGATAACGGCCATCCTTGAGGAAACCCAGGTCGACGGCCAGGTCGCGTGGTGTCCAGTCGGTCATGGCGGCCAGGTACCAGGTGGTTCCCTTGCGACGGGCGACAACCGTGTATTCACCCAGTTTGCCATCAAGTGCAATCGTCTCGTCGAAGGTGGTGGGTATCTGTGCGATGAAGTCGGTACATTCTTGGTTTTGCATGTATTTCGTGGGACTGTCGCCCAACATCTGCAGCGGCGCCTCGAAAGTGGTGTACATAGCCATCTGATGCACACGGGTTCCCTGGCTCATGGGGTGGTCGTTGTTGCCAAAGAAGTTGTTTTTCATGGCATTCATCATGGCCCCTGGGGTATAGTCCATCGGTCCAGCCAGCATGCGCAGATAAGGTGCCGTCACATCGTAGCGGGGCTGGTCGTGCAAGGGACCGTCGCCGGTACGTGGCTCCCATTTCGAATTCTCCAAACCCTTCACCCCTTCAAAGTTCAAGATGTTGGGGTAGGCACGTTGGATGCCGAAGGGTTTCAGACCATGGTAGTCAAGATAAAGATGGTGCTCCGCGGCACAGGCTGCAATGCGGTATGCAGACGCCATGGCTTGCTGGTCGTCACGGTCGAAGAAATCCACCTTGAAGCCCTTGACGCCCATATCGGCATAGTGTTTCATCACATCGTTGGTGAGCGACATTCCGCCGTCAGGATTGTTGCCGATGAGGTTGCGCCAACTGCTCCATAGGATGATGCCCACGCCCTTCTCTTGGCCATGGGCTATCAGTTTCTTCAGGTCAATCTCCTCACTCAGGTCGTCCATCAGCGACTCCTTGCCGCTCCATCCCTCGTCGATGATGATGTATTCTATCTTGTTCTTGGCGGCGAAGTCGATGTAATAGAGGTAAGTGTCGGTGTTCATTCCCGACTTGAAGTCGACACCCGTGACGTTCGTGTTGTTCCACCAGTCCCAGGCCACCTTGCCGGGATGTATCCACGAGGTGTCCTTGATGCGACATTCCGGAGCCAGCCGCTGCGCCATGTCGCAGTTCAGGATGTCGGCATCCTTCTCCGCAATGACCACCGCACGCCATGGCAGGGCACGATTTCCATTCAACTTGGCGATATACCCCGCCCTTTTCGTGGGTACGATGTTCAGACAGTCGAAGCCACCGACCCCCTGCTCCAACGGATAGGGTGCGAATTCCGCCTTCAAGCCGTTCTGGCCATTGCTCTTGAGGAACATCCCCGGGTAGTCCTCCACTCCGGCATCCATCACGATGGCTTTCATCCCACCCGGCAGACAGACGGCCAACGGCGTGATGGCCAGCGAATCCTTGAACATCTTCGACAGAGGCTGCTCGTCATAATAGGACTCAAAGCTATAGCTATAGCGCTCGCCTCCCCGGTTGTCGTTGACGTAGGGGATGAAAGCGGGATAGTCTTCGGCGAAATTGAACTCCGCCGTCTCATTGGTCACCACCGACGCGCCCTTCCTGTCTATCAGGAAACGGTAGGCCGCCCCGTCGTCATAGACGCGGAACTCCACGCTGATGCCGTTTTTAAAGGCTATGGTCATCGCGTTGTATTCGTCCTTCACCACCGCCTTTTTGTAGAAAGGTGTGGCAAACTGCGTCTTGACCTGCCTGTCATTGACAGACTTGCCCAATCCGCCTTTCTTGAAAACGTCAATGCCATCATCCAACAGGATGTTGATTTCCGAACGATTCAACACCGTCACGCCATTGTGCTCCACACGCCAATTCAACGAGAAGTAATTGAATGTCTCGACGACAACCTGTGTCTTTTTGTCAGGAGATTCCAGCCTCCATGACTTTACTATGCTAAGAGCTTGCGCGCTGGTGCCTGCCATCATCAGAAGCAAGGCCGCCATGCAGATTTTGATAGCTTTCTTCATTTTGGGGTGCAGCTTGTCAAGTTCTCATCCTATCTTCTCACGTGCTTTTTGCCGTTCTTGATGACGATGCCACGATAACCTTCACCTACAGGCATGCCCATGAGATTATAGGTTGGTGTTTCGGGTTCGTCGCCGACAACTGTCTGTATGTCCAAAGGAGTGTCGCTGATAACTGTCAGACTGCGCACACCCGACATTTTCTCCTGGCCCTCAGCATTAACAGCAATAGCCACGATGCTGTATGTGCGTTTCTCGGTGGGCTTGAAAATGCACCCGTATGGTTCTTCGGTCGCTGTGCCTATCAGCAAGTTGTCGGCATAAAACCTCACCTCGCTGACGGTGCTGTTCTTTGATGTGGCTTTGGCTTCGATAGCGACATTGTCGCCTACGCCAAAGAAGCCGGTAAATGGTTTCACCAGACAAGACCCTTCGGCTTCCTCATAACGGCTGAAGGAGATTTCCTTGATGCAGAAGCCCCCCTGGTCGACAAGCAAGGTGAACACATGGCGGCCAGCCGTCAGTTTCGTTGTCAGTTTGCCGTGCAACGTTTTCCATTCGGTGGAGCCACCTGTCTTGGGCACCTCCACGAATTCGGTGAGGTAGGCCAGGCTGTCAAGGCCATATTCTGCAAGGTGGAACCTGCCGTTGGAGTTTGCCGAGGCCACAACGGCATCAAACGAATAGACACCGTCTTCCTTGACATCCACAGTATAGTCCATCCATTGGTCGGTCTTCGTGGTCAACGCGGTGTTGCGCGAGGCGCTGCTGTAGGATATGCCCGAAACCCCCTTGTCGTATTCATCCACCTTGATGGTGCCAGGCAGTTCAGGCACTTCACCATAGGGCTCATGCTTGGCCGTGCCGCTCACCACGCTGAAACGGCCATAACGCTCATAGGTTGAGCCATCGGTGGCGGTGACAACAGCCTTCGTGGTCTTCCAGCCTGATGTGCCGCCAGATGGCACCAGATACTCTGTCACATAAGGTGCTTCGGTCATCGTGGCAACCAGGTCGCTGCCTACATAAAGTTCCACCTTCTCGATGGTCTTCGTGGCCAGGCGGGCATGCACCTTGATGGGCAGCACGTCGCCCCTCACTACTTTCAAGGCAGCAGGGCGTATATAGATGGAAGCCTCTTTCTTCATGCCAGGGAAGGGACTCACAGCGTTCTTCGCGGCATCGGTGGCCATATACTCCTTGATCCAGGTCATCGCTGGCCGCTCCACGCCGTTTCTGTAGAGGCCTGAGTTGGTGACCCAAGTGCTACCAAGGATATAGCCCCACAGTGTGACGCCGGCGCAATAGGGTTTTTCCCACATCAGCGGCAATATCCTCTCATACTGTGCCTTTTGCTGGGCGTCATTGGCAATGTCGATGTCCAATTCCGTGATGTACATCGGCATTTTGAGCGCATCTTGCTGCTTTTTCAGCACATTGGTCAATTCATTGGCACTGATGTCGCTCAATTCGTGTGACTGGTTGCCGTAGGCGTCAATGGGCGCACCGGCGTCGCGCAATGTCTGCACCAATGCGATGTAGTTGTCAACATCCCAACGGATGGAGTTATAGTCGTTGTAAATCAATATGGCATCCGGCCAACGCTGGCCTGCCATGTCGAAAGCCCTGATGAGCCAGTCGTAACCGGTCTTTCCTCCGCCGCCCAGCGATTCCTTGATCATGGGGTTGCCATCCTGGTGCCTTCCCACAGCCTCGTTCACCACGTCGATCATGGGCAGGGTGTTGTATTTCTGCTTAGCTTTGTCAAACCAATTCACAATGGCGGCATAACGCTCCTTGGGTGCCAGGTCGGGCAGCCAGTTGGGGTACTGGGCTCCCCATACCAGCGCGTGGAACTTGTAGGTAAAGCCATGCTGACGGGCATATGTGAACGCCCTGTCGCATCCCCAGTTGAAAGAGCCACGATTTCCTTCCACTGAAGCCCATTTCGACTCGTTCTCGCAAGTGATTTGGTTCCATAACTGATAAAAGGGTGGAACACCGTTTCCTGCATCCACACTAGACCTTGTGGTGATGTTTCCCAAGAACTTGTCCGGGTTGGAGGACAATTGGGCGAATGATACTGTCGGCAACGACAATGCCAGCAGTAAAAGACAGTTTTTGATGATTCTTCGCATCGTCTTACAAACCTGAATATTGCAGCACTTTGAATGATTTTTTATAAGTTGTTGAGCAACAGAGTGTTGCAAAAAGATGGCATCATATCAGATTTTCACTTGTCTTAGTGCTGCGATGCAAGAAAAGCAAAATCATCAATGATATGGCAAAGATAAGCATTTAATCTGAAACCACACTCCTTTCGGCGGACTTTTTCACATAAGAGCAAAAAAGCGAGTCAGCGAGTGCCATGCAAGCTTGCTTGCGAATGGCCGAGCGTGAGCAATTTATGCAAAATCTGCATCCAAATAAATCATAAAATACTATCACCTACATACCCAATCAAATTCGTCGTCTTTCCCCTGCCTCTTACTCCCTGTAATCTCTTGTAATTCTTGGACGAGGCAAGCGCATGCAGCCTCGTCCTCTTGTCAACAAAAAGCCTGAAATCGTGACAAAAACGACATTATTCTTGATTTTTGGTGAAAAAATGCCGCTATATCAAATAAAATGCGTACTTTTACACCCAATTTCAAAAAATCATCAAAAATCATGACAGAGAACAGCACCGTTGTTGGATCCAAAATCAAAAGCATCCGTGAAACCAAAAACATCTCCATCAGCGAGATGGAAGAGCGCACAGGCTTGTCAGCCGAGCAGATCACATCCATAGAAAACGACCAGTTCCTACCATCCTTGGGACCGCTGATCAAAATTGCCCGAGCCTTGGGCGTGCGCTTGGGCACCTTCTTAGACGACAACGACGAGTTGGGACCTGTGGTATGCCGTGCCGAGGAGCGTGACAGCAGCCTGAGTTTTTCCAACGATGCCGCAGAAGCCAGGAAAAACATGGTCTATCACTCTCTCGCCAAGAAGAAGATGGGCAGGCACATGGAGCCGTTCATCATCGACATCCAACCCAGCGAGGAGAAGGACTTCAAACTTTCCGCGCATGAGGGTGAGGAGTTCATCTACGTCATGAGCGGCGAGGTGGAGATAGCCTATGGAAAGACGCACTACACGCTTCGCGAAGGCGACAGCATTTTCTACGACTCCATCGTCAACCACCACGTGCACGGCGCTTCGGGAAAGTCTGCTCAAATCCTGGCCGTGGTCTATATACCCTTCTAAACCCTCACCGCCATGCAACAACTCTTTGAAAGGACTCTGGGTGGCTGGCTCGAGCACTGGGCCGAAGTGACGCCCGACAAGGAATACATCGTTTATTCCGACCGCGACCTGCGCTTCACGTGGAAGGTGTTCAACGAACGTGTTGACAACCTGGCAAAAGGACTTATCGCCATTGGTGTGAAAAAAGGAAGCAACGTGGGCATCTGGGCAACAAACGTCCCCGACTGGCTCACCTTCCTCTATGCAACGGCTAAAATCGGAGCCGTGCTCGTCACGGTGAACACCAACTACAAGCAGAGCGAACTGGAATATCTTTGCGAGAATTCCGACATGCACACCTTATGCATCACCGACGGCACCTGGGAGTGCGACTATGTGGACATGACCTACAAGATGCTTCCCGAACTGCGCAACTGCGAGAGAGGACATCTGCAAAGCAAGCGATTCCCATGCATGAAAAACGTGGTGTTCATCGGCAGGGAGAAATATCGAGGGATGTTCAACACCGCCGAACTGCTCCTGCTGGGACAGAACATCGAAGACGATGTGTTGGATGAGATGAAGAAGAACGTGACCTGCCACGACGTGGTCAACATGCAGTACACCTCGGGCACCACGGGATTTCCAAAAGGTGTCATGCTCACGCATTACAACATCACCAACGACGGATTCATCACCGGGGAGAACATGGAATTCACTCAAGACGACAAGTTGTGCGTCTGCGTACCCCTCTTCCACTGCTTCGGCGTGGTGCTCGCCACGATGAACTGCCTCACCCACGGTTGCACACAAGTGATGGTGGAGAAATTCGACCCATTGGTGGTGCTGGCTTCCATACACAAGGAGCGTTGCACAGCCGTTTACGGAGTGCCCACGATGTTCATCGCCGAACTCACACACCCCATGTTCAACATGTTTGACATGAGTTCGCTACGCACTGGCATCATGGCTGGTTCACTCTGCCCGGTGGAACTGATGAAGCAGGTGAGTGAAAAGATGTTCTTGACCATCACCAGCGTATATGGCCTCACAGAGTCGTCGCCGGGTATGACACAGTCGAACATCCACGACACTTTCGAGCAGCGTTGCACCACCGTGGGGCGCGACTTCCCCTTCGTCGAGGTGAAGGTCATCGACCCCGAAACCGGAGAGGAATGTCCCGTTGGAGTGCAGGGTGAGATGTGCTGCCGCGGCTTCAACGTGATGAAGGGATATTACAAGAATCCAGAGGCCACTGCGGAAGTGATCGACAAGAACGGGTTCCTGCATTCCGGAGACCTGGGAGTGAAGGACGAAGACGGGTTCTACCGCATCACAGGACGCATCAAGGACATGATCATACGTGGAGGAGAGAATGTCTATCCACGTGAGATAGAGGAGTTCCTCTACCACATGCCAGGCATACAAGACGTGCAGGTGGCTGCCGTGCCATCCAAGAAATACGGTGAGGCGGTGGGTGCCTTCATCATACTGAAAGAGGGCGTGAAGATGGAACCGGAAGATGTGCAGGACTTCTGCCGCGGCAAGATAGCCCGATACAAGATTCCAAAATACGTGTTCTTCATCGATGAGTTCCCCTTGACAGGTTCTGGCAAAATCCAGAAATTCAAACTCAAGGAGATGAGCCTTCAACTCTGTGAAAAACTAGGCATAGAGGTGATTTGATGAGGCAAGACCAATAGGGCGGGTCGGACGGGTCAACTACTCGTCCGACCCGTCCTGGTTTTTATCTGCAAAGCACCTCGCAGACCTTGTCTTGGAAGGCGATGGCGTCGGACGACGACACCAAGCCTTGGTTGAGGATGACGAAGCAGAGGGTGTGCCCCGTGGATGCCTGGCAATAACCGGCAATGGTGCACAGGCCGGGGGCGGCCCCCGTCATGGCGTGCACCTTTCCCTTGCACGGTGCCTTCGTCATGCGCCTGGCAAGTGTGCCATCCACTCCCGACACGGGCATGGAAGGATAGATTCGTGTGAAATAGTCGCGGTTGTAACAGCCATGCTTCAGCATGCTCACCAACAGTTCGGCGGTGACATACGAGTAGAGCGAGATGCCACTGCCATCAGCAAAGTTGTAGAGGGACTCGTCAAGACCAAGCCTTGCCACCAGGCGCTTCTCTGCCTTTGAGGCATCAGAGGCTTTCGCCGCCTTCGTGGTGTTTGCCTTCGCTATCTGGTAGAACATCGCCTCGGCATAGAGGTTGTCGCTTCTTTTCAACATCTGGCGAAGCACCTTCTCCATACCGGTGCGATGCCTGTAAATCTCTGTGCAACCTTGTGGCAACTTTCCCTTGGAAAGCGTCACATCGAGGTCGATGCCCGCTGCACGCATCTCTTGCATCATCACCATCACAAACTCATCCCTCCTGTCAACCAGAAGCGGTATGAGGCGCTCATAGTTGATATCCCAGCTCCAGCCTTCCCCCCTTGACAGGGTGTCCTTCATCGAGACGTCGGACACCACCATCCCTTCCACGCGACGGATGCCGAAACGACGTATGGTGTCGGCGAATGCCTTCAGGTCGGCTCTGGTGAGCGTGGGGTCGAAACCGCCCACGAAATAGAGGTCGCCTCGAAGCGTGTCGCCTACAACCCTTCCCCTGTAGCAAAGACTGGTGTGAAAACCGTAGTCGGGACCTAGAAGGTCGAGCGCGGTGACGCTGGTGACAACTTGAAGTACGGCTCCTGGCCACATACGCTGCCGCTCGTTATGGGCGAAGAGCACCTGTGCGGCGTTGAGGTCATACACCATCATGCCCACCTGGCTCTTGGCAAGAAGGGGGGCATTGAGCATTTGCTCCAACCGCCCACGTGTGACGTTTACCCATGAGGAGTAGGAGTCGACGGAAGGCGTTGACACACCCCTGCCACCAGTGGCGTTGTCTTGCGACCACAGGTGATGGCTGAAGGCGAGCATCAGGCACAGAAGGATGGCTCTTGTTGTTCTTGTCATCTGATATTCTTATAATAAAATCCCAAACACCTGGCATACAAGCATTTGGGATCATCTGTGGTCCGACCGGGAATCGAACCCGGATCTAATCTTTAGGAGAGACTTATTCTATCCATTGAACTATCAGACCAACAATGTGGGTGCAAAGATAGTGAAAGTTGGGATAATGACAAAATCTTCGGGCATTTTTTTAACTTGAATTATATTCATTGGAATTATTAGCAACCGTTCTGCGAATAACATTGAAACATAAAATTGCCCTGTGCCCCTCCCTCGAGGGGATTACAAACAAACTTGTAATTCCGCGTTTCGCCGGGGAGTTAGTCCGTGTTGCACTTCATGGCTGCAACTATTTCCTACAATTTGTGTTTTTCATACCAATTTTTCGCCCTTTCACGAAATAATTGCTAATTTTGCAGCCATAAACCATCAACCATGCAAGAGAAGAAATACAAAAGGACGACCGTAACCTCAGCACTGCCCTACGCCAATGGCGGTGTGCATATCGGTCACTTGGCTGGCGTCTATGTGCCGGCAGACATCTATGTGAGATACCTGCGCCTGAAAAAGCAGGAAGTATTGTTCATCGGCGGCAGCGACGAGCACGGCGTGCCCATCACATTGCGAGCACGCAACGAAGGCATCACACCCCAGGACGTGGTGGACCGCTACCACACCATGATCAAGAAGTCGTTTGAGGAGTTCGGCATCTCTTTCGACATCTACTCACGCACCACATCAAAGACACACCATCAGTTTGCCGCTGAATTCTTCCGTAAACTCTACGACGAGGGCAAACTGACCGAAGTGACCACCACCCAACTCTACGACGAGGAGACCAAGCAATTCCTAGCCGACCGCTACGTGACAGGCGAATGCCCACACTGCCACAACGAGAACGCCTATGGCGACCAATGCGAGAAATGCGGGCGCGACCTCTCACCAACCGAACTCATCAACCCCAAATCGACCATCAGTGGGTCCACACCAGTGCTGAAGGAGACAAAGAACTGGTATCTGCCGCTCAACAAGTATCAAGATTGGTTGAAGCAGTGGATCTTGGAAGAGCACAAGGAGTGGAGGTCGAATGTCTATGGGCAATGCAAGTCGTGGCTTGACATGGACCTGCAGCCACGCGCCATGACACGCGACTTGGACTGGGGCATCCCCGTGCCCATCGAGGGCGTGGAGGGCAAGGTGCTCTATGTATGGTTTGACGCCCCCATCGGATACATCTCCAACACAAAGGAGTTGTGCGAAAGAGAACCTGGGCGCTGGGGAACCTGGCAGAAATGGTGGCAGGACGAGGACACCCGCCTGGTGCATTTCATCGGCAAGGACAACATCGTCTTCCACTGCATCATCTTCCCCGTCATGATGAAGGCACACGGAGGATACATCATGCCCGACAACGTACCGGCCAATGAGTTCCTCAACTTGGAGGATAACAAGATTTCCACGTCGAAGAACTGGGCTGTATGGTTGCACGAATACCTCGTCGACCTGCCCGGAAAGCAGGACGTGTTGCGCTACGTGCTGACAGCCAACGCACCGGAGACGAAGGACAACAACTTCACATGGCGTGACTTCCAAGACCGCAACAACAATGAACTGGTGGCCGTCTATGGCAATTTCGTCAACCGTGCACTCCAACTGACGAAGAAATACTGGGGAGGCGTGGTGCCGGCCTGCGGTGAACTCACATCTGTGGACCAGCAGGCTCTAGATGAGTTCAAGGACGTGAAGGAGAAGGTGGAGGCACTCCTCGACCATTTCAAGTTCCGCGACGCACAAAAGGAGGCGATGAACCTCGCACGCATAGGCAACCGATACATCACTGAGTGTGAGCCGTGGAGGGTGTGGAAGACCGACCCCAAGCGAGTGGAAACCATTTTGTACATCTCCTTGCAACTGGTGGCCAACCTCTCCATAGCATTCGAGCCATTCCTGCCCTTCAGCAGCCGCAGACTGAGAGAGATGATCAACATCGACACGTTCGAATGGGGACAACTGGGGCAGACAGACATACTTAAACCTGGACATCAGTTGGCTGAGCCAGAACTCCTCTTCGAGAAAATCGAGGATGATGTGATTGAAGCACAGTTGAAGAAGTTGGAGGATACGAAGAAGGCCAACGAGGCAGCCAACTACAAGGCAAAGGAGGTCAAACCCGTGGTGGAATTCTCCGACTTCGAGAAACTCGACATCCGAGTGGGGCGTGTGAAAAACTGCGAGAAGGTGAAGAAAGCCAACAAACTGCTGAAATTCACCCTCGACGATGGCAGCGGAACCGACAGAATCATACTTTCAGGCATCGCAAAATACTACACGCCGGAGGAACTCATCGGCCGCGACGTGCTGTTCATCGCCAACCTCGCCCCCCGCAAACTCATGGGCATCGAGAGTCAGGGCATGATACTATCGGCAGAGAACTTCGACGGCGACCTCAGTGTCACCACCCTCGTACGTGAAGTGAAACCCGGTAGCCAGGTGATGTGACGGAGAGGATAATTCATCAAATAACACTATTATGGAAAAAACTCTTGTATTACTGAAGCCCAGCTGTGTGCAACGCCAGCTAATAGGCGAGATTGTGAACCGTTTCGAGCGTCGCGGACTGCGTGTCGCCGGTATGAAGATGATGCAGCTCTCCGACGAGATTCTTCGCGAGCACTATGCCCACCTTGTGGACCGTCCTTTCTTCCCCGCACTGGCAGCTTCCATGCAGACCTCTCCTGTGGTGGCTCTCGCCCTCGAGGGTGTGGATGCCGTGCAGGTGGTGCGCACCATGACCGGGTCCACCAACGGGCGTGAGGCGGCACCGGGAACCATACGTGGCGACTACTCGATGAGCAACCAGCAGAACATCGTTCACGCCAGCGACTCCACCTCGAACGCTGCGATAGAACTGAAGCGCTTCTTCCGCGACGAGGAGATCTTCGACTATACCAGTTGCACATACCCCTTCATCTACGGAGAAGGGGAGATGTAGTGAAGACCTGCACCAAGAATGTTCAGGCGCATTTGTAATCCGCCTGAGAGTAACATAAGGATTTGTAATCCGATTGAAGCGGTAATAACAGTCTGTAAACCAAGCTTTTATCGGATTGCAAATCCTAATGTTTTATGCTGTCGGATTGCAAATCCGACAGAACATCCTTGGCGTTTCTGAAGACAGGACATTCTTGGTGTTTTTGTAGTTAGAAGTTAGGAATACCAAGGAGACCCTAGAAAAACCAGAGGCCTAGAAAAAACTAGAGGCCCTAGAAAAACTAGAGCCTCCAGAATCTTCAATCTTCAATTTATTTCACCACAAACTTCTTTCCGTTGCGGATGTAGATGCCGGGCTTGAGTTCGCCCTCCACCTTCACGCCTTGGATGGTGTAGGTGCTGCCGTCGCTCGGAGGCGCGATGTTCACGCCACGCACGCCGTCGGT
>JAFWSS010000248.1 GCA_017524385.1 Prevotella sp. | reverse complement strand
GAGCCACGCCTGCATGTTGACGGGGATGTCGTCGGGGTCGAACGCTCCTTTGTCGCAGTAGCCGAGCACGGGGACGGCCACATCGTCGGCGGAGGCGATGACGAAGCCGCCGCCATCGCCGATGTTGAACACATGGAACAAGGGTGCGGCCACGCCCTTGGTGTCGTTGCGGGTATAGGCCAATTTCAGACTCCGGTGGCCCTTCACACGTTGCTGCATGCTCCCCGATGTGAGGAATGCCATGGCGTTCTCCCTGGCCTTTTCGAGGGTGATGGGTGCTGCCTGTGCCACCATGGCGGTCAGCAGGATGCAAAATGTCGATAATACGTGTTTCATTATAATAAGGTTTTAGTTTTTGTTGACAAATGGTTTTCTGGCTCTCTTGCCGAAAATAGGTTTTCAGGTTTCGTTGCCGAAAAAGGTATTGGGTCTTAATTGCTGCAAAAATAGAAAAACCATGCGAAACATCCAAAAAACAAACAGAAAAAATGTAAACTTACGGTTAAATTTTATATGCTCCTAAAACCTCCTATTCTCTCCTGTAACCTCCTATTTGCCCCTACGACCTCCTACTTGCTCATAAGACGGGAAGAATCCTGTCTCCACAGTGCACACTGTGAGTGGGAAGAGTGCACACTGTGAGTGGGAGGAGTGTGCATGGTGAGTAAACGGAGTATTGTCTTTAACTTCTCTAACTTCTCTAACTTCTCAAACTTCTCAAACTTCTCTAACTTCTCTAACTTCTCTAACTTCTCTAACTTCTCTAACTTCTCTAACTTCTCAAACTTCTTTAACTTCTCCAACTCCTCCAACTTCTTGGAGCCATTATCGGACGTTTATGATGTAAAATCGTACGTTTTTATAGGGTATGAAGTGCAGACTCCCCTTAAATTTGCAGCATCGAAAGGATGAATTGGACAATCGAAGAGAGATTTTAGTACCTAATAATATTCACCTATTTTAAACAACCTATGTCAAGAAAACATCAGATTTGGATGCTTTTCATCTGTCTGGGCATGCTGTTCGGCGTGTCGCAGGCGATGTTTGCGCAAGGTGCGCAGAAGCAGAAAGTGACAGGAACGGTGACCGATGAGTCGGGCGAACCCCTCATCGGTGTGACGGTCGTGGAGAATGGAGCCAGCGTCGGTGCCATCACCGACCTCGACGGTCGCTTCACCCTCGACGCTCCGTCAAACGCCACCCTGACATTCAGTTATGTGGGCTATCTCACACAGAATGTGAAATTGAACGGAAACACCAAAGTCGACGTCGTGCTCAAGGAAGACAACGCTCTCCTTGACGAAGTGGTGGTTGTCGGTTACGGCATACAGCGCAAGAGCGACGTGACAGGAGCACTCACCCGTGTCAACGAGGAGCAACTCAACAGCCGACCAGTGAGCAACGCCTTCGAGGCTCTCCAGGGAAAGGCCGCCGGTGTGGACATCACCACGAGCGAGCGCCCCGGTACGGTGGGTAGCATCCTCATTCGCGGTACACGCTCCATCAACGCCTCCAACTCACCCCTCTACGTGGTGGACGGCATCCCCGTGAGCGACGGCATCGACAACCTCAACCCACGCGACATCGAGGCCATCGACATCCTCAAGGACGCATCATCCACCGCCATCTATGGTAGCCGCGGAGCCAACGGCGTGGTGCTCATCACCACCAAGCGTGGCAAGGAAGGCAAGTTGCAGCTCACCTACTCCGGCAGCATGACCTTCGAGAAACTCGTGGACAAGAGCCCCGCCTTCAGTGCCAGCGACTACATCACATGGCGCCGTTGGGCCTATTACAACTCCAACCCCGAACTCTATCCCCGTGGCGACCAGCCCAACCAGAAGTTCGACCAGGACTTCTTCTCCGGCGACAACGACGCCTTGGCCAATGTGAACAAAGGATGGGCCAACGGCACCTGGAACGGCAACCTCGTCAGCGACACCGACTGGGAAGGCTTCGTTACCCAGACAGGCGTCACCCAGGAGCACAACCTCCGCGCATCAGGAGGTACGAAGGACATTCAGAGTTCGTTCTCCTTCGGCTACCTCGACAATGAAGGCACACAGAAAGGCCAGGAATACAAGCGCTACAACGCTGCCATGACCACCGACATCCAAGCCACCAAGTGGTTCAAGATGGGTGGCTCCATCAACGCTTCCTGGAGCAAGCAGAAATACGGCTACTCACGCACCGGCCAGGTGGGCACCGCATCAGGCCCCGTCGACATCTACAGCGCTGCAAAGGCCCTGCCGCACTACACCGTGCCCTACACCGAGGCTGGTGACATCATCGACCAACCCGGCGGTTCCGTGGTCAATGCCTACACCGTCTTCGATGAATGGAAGAAATCGAAGGACAACCGAGAGTATTTCCGTGCCATGGGTAGCTTCTATGCTCAAATCGACTTCGGCAAAATCTTCGAGCCTGTACAAGGCTTGATGTACAAGATGCAGTTCGGCCCCGACTTCCGCTACTCACGTTCCGGCATCTTCCTCGACGCCAGTTCAGCCACCCGCAAGGGCAGCAACAACTTCGCCCGTCGCAACGACGACCGCCATTTCACATGGACACTCGACAACATGCTGCTCTACAACCGCATCTTCGGCGACCACTCCATCGGCGTGACCCTCCTGCACAGTGCCACCAAATACACAGCAGAAAGCAGCGGCATGAGCGCAGAGCGCATCTACATGCCCTCCTTCCTCTGGAACAATTTCGGCGACATCGACGTGACCAACACCGACAACAAGGCGGGCATGAGCTCCGGGTTCTCGCAGAACACCCTGCTCTCCTACATGGCACGCCTCAACTACTCCTTCATGGACCGCTACCTCCTCACCGTCTCAGGACGTTATGACGGCGCATCCGTCCTCGCTAAGGGCAACAAGTGGGCATTCTTCCCCTCCATGGCCCTCGGCTGGCGCATGGAACAGGAGAACTTCCTCAAGGACGTGGAATGGCTCGACCAGTTGAAACTCCGCTTCGGTGTGGGTACCACCGGCAACTCCGCCGTGGGCGCCTACGGTACGCTGGGCACCATACAATCGTTCTACATGCCCTTCAGCACTGCCAACGAGCGCATCCTCATCACCAATGAGCCTTACTACACCAACAGGCAGACGATGATGGCCAACAAAAACCTCGGATGGGAGAAGACCACGCAATACAACTTCGGTCTTGACTTCAGCTTCCTCCGCGGGCGCATCAACGGTAACCTCGACATCTACACATCGAAAACCAAGGACCTGCTCCTCAATGTCAGCCTCCCCTCGCTCTCC
Organism: Prevotella sp.; assembly: GCA_017524385.1. Classification (GTDB taxonomy): domain Bacteria; phylum Bacteroidota; class Bacteroidia; order Bacteroidales; family Bacteroidaceae; genus Prevotella. The sequence continues at coordinate 15,770 of JAFWSS010000248.1, read as the reverse complement.
GGATATCCTTCAATGATGGACAACATCGGCGAGACAAAGAACAAAGGTTTCGACCTCACCCTCAACGTGGTGCCCGTGCGTGTGGCCGACTTTGAGTGGGTCAGCACCATCAACGCAGCATACCAGAAGGATGAAATCGTATCTCTGGCCAACGGCAAGGAAGACGACATCGCCAACGCCTGGTTCATCGGCGAGAGCATCAGGGTGTACTACGGCTACGACAACGACGGCCTCTGGCAAGAGAGCGACGCTGCAGAGATGGCCAAGTTCAACGAGAACGGACACAAGTTCACTCCCGGTAGCGTGAAGCCCGTCGACCAGGACGGCAACTACAAGATCGACGACAAGGACCGTGTCATCCTCGGCAACCTCAATCCACGATGGACACTTGGTTGGAGCAACACCTTCTCTTGGAAGGGCATTGAACTCACCCTCGACCTCTTCGGACGCTTCAAGTACATGGTCAACACCGGCGGCGAAGGACAATACGGCATGTACGCACAGCGTGAAATCGACTACTGGACGCCCGACAACCCCAATGCAGACTGGCAGAAACCTGTCTACAGCACCGCCGGAGGCGACTCTTACTCCAGCCTGCTCGGATTCAAGGATGCATCATTCATCAAGGTGCGCAACCTCTCACTGGGCTACCGCTTCGACAAGGCCCTCTGCAACCGCCTCGGCATCAACGGCGCCAAGTTCTACATCCAAGGACGCAACCTTGGCATGCTCTATTCCTCGGTAGACTTCATGGACCTCGACACGGGAGCCACCTATTTCAACAGAGGCTTCACCGTGGGACTCCAACTTGATTTCTAATAACTCAGTCGATAACAACCAAGAAAGGAAACAATCATGAAATATATCAATAAAATCACAACTGGCGTGGTCGCACTGCTCATCGCAGCCGGTTCCACTTCATGCACCGACAGCTTCCTTGAGGAAAACGGCGGGCACCTCCTCTCCGAGGACCTGCTCAAAACCGAGGATGGCGCTCTCTCCATGGCTGCCGGACTCTACGGCAACATACGCTGGCACTTTGGATACGAGTGGGCGTATGGCATCACACTCTATGGATGCGATGAATTCACCAATGGTGCCGACCTCACCTCGGAGCCTTGGAACACCTACGACAACCGCCTGCAGCCACTCGACTGCACAAGGGCCCTCGGCGCAGCCAACAACAACTGTCCGCCCGTGTCGGGACTCTGGAACCAGATGTACTATGGCATCTCCACCGCCAACCTCGTGCTGGCACGTGCCGAACAAGTGTCGAACGAGACCTCGCGCAAGAGCGCGATGGGTGAGGCTTACTTCCTGCGCGGATACAACTACTACCGACTCTTCGCACAATATGGCGGCGTGGTGCTGCAGACCCAGCCTGCTGAAGGCGTGCAGAAGAACTTCAACAGAGCCACGGAAGAGGAAACTCTCAACCAGGTCATCTCCGACTTCGAGAACGCATACAACTTGCTCCGCACCGACAAATGGCGCGGCAACGGCACCTGGACCAAGTACACAGCCGCACACTTCCTCGCCAAGGCCCTCCTCTTCCGCCAAAGCGAGCGTTGCAACGGATGGAACAGCAAGTATGACAAGGCTACCGACCTCAATCGTGTCATCGCACTCTGCAACGAGGTCATTGAAGCCTGCCCGTTGGAGCCCGACTATGCCAACCTCTATGCCAACTGGACCGGCGTCGACTGCGCCATCGAGTCTTCCAAGGAAATCCTGATGTGCGCCGAGCACAACGACGCAACCTCCACACAGGGACGCTTCGGCAACCGCACCTACAACTACTTCGGCCCGCAGTTCTCCAACTTCTCCGGCTCATGGGTGAGGCGAGGACAGTTCATCGGCGAGATGGACTTCCAACGCTGCCGCCCCACGGAGTATGCCTATGCCATCTTCGACAACGTCAACGACGCACGCATGTGGAAGACATTCAAGACCATCTATGGACTGGACAACATACCCACGATGAAGAAGGTGAAGAATGCCGAAGGAAAGGAAGTGTCGGTGTATGACAAGGACAAGGTGGCTGCCGACAACGGCGTCTCCGTCGACCAGGTGCCTGGCATCGGCGACTACGGCATCGTCTTCATCCTCAACAAGAAGGATGACCCACGATTCCAAGACGAAAGCACATACGGCACTTACGGACGTGGCGCACAGGCACACTCCTTCGTTCATCCCGAAACCGGAAAGTGGGTGCCCAACGTATTCCCCGTCTACCTCGGTGGAAAATACGCCATGTACAACTACGGCGTGAGCGGAAACACCGCCACCTCCAACGTGTTCTGCGGCATCAACAAGTGCACCGATGGTTCGCGTACCGCTGAAAAGGGCGACGCTCACCGCGACGTCATCATGGCACGCACCGGAGAGACCTACCTCGTCAAGGCTGAGGCTCAGGTGAGACTGGGCAACTACCAGGAGGCCCTCAATACCGTCAACCAACTCCGTGCTCGCGGACAGTGGAAGGCCGGTGAGGACAGGGAGAGCTATGTCGACGGTTCCATCGCCTTCGCATCCAACTCTACCAATGGCGTCACCAGCGCATGCGTGGACGAGAACAACACCAAGATGACCAACCAGAAGGTATGGGAGGCTGCCAACCCCTGGAAAAACTCCTACTATCTCTCCACGGGAATCGCTCGCACCACCGACGCTTCCAGCCTTCAGATTGCCAGCATCAACAACCTGCCTCCAGAGGATGAGGCCGTGCTCGCAGCCCTCGGCTGCACCGGCGACTACGACCGCATGCTCAACTTCATCTTCAACGAGCGCACACGTGAGTTGCTCGGCGAGTGGAACCGCTGGGAGGAACTGAGCCGCGCAGGCTTGCTCATCCGCCGCGCAAAGGCGTTCAACCCGGAGGCCGCTCCCAACATCACAGCCAACAAGCATGAGTTGCGCCCCATTCCGCAGGCATTCATCGACGTCCTGCAAAACGAGGACGGAACCAATCTGAGCGACGAGCAGAAGAGGGCCTGGCAGAACCCGGGTTATTGATCACTCGCATTGCGTTTCATCGTCCGTCTCCCATCCTCCGCCTCGCTTCTCGAAGGATACAGGTAGGAGACGGACCATGAAAAGCAATATCAGATAGGTATATGTATTAGGTTTTTAAGTAAGTAAAAAGAGTGAGCGGTGGCCGTCTGTGATAGACTGCCACCGCTGTAATTTATTGAAAATTGAAGCACAGGAAACTTGACCGCTCAACTTCCTGCAATCACCGTTTGAAGTCTCCTTTCAGGGTGCGGGCGATTCGTCGTCTTGCTTTCGCCCAAAAGGAATTGGTGCGGGCGTAATAACGCTCAAATGCCTTGCGGGCCGCCATGTTCTCTTCTATGGGAGAGATGCGTGTCACCAAGAGAGGAAGCAGGTGGAGGTTGGAGGCATACAGTCCGCCGCCGCCGCAGTTGGTGCCGGAACCATCGAAACCCTGGTTGCTCACGAGCGAGCGTCCCACATTGAGCGAGAGGATATCCTTGAGAAACAAGGATGCGTTCCATCGTATGGCCCAGGAGTTGTTCTTCCCCTCTATCTGTCGACGCAGCATGCGTGTGAAGCCATATTTCCCGTTGAAATCGAACGTCCGGGTGAGTTGGCGCTCCTCCAACTGCTGAAGCAGTTGTGCACCATCAGGATTGAAATGCTGCCAGGCCCGTTTCCAAGTGGCCCATCCCCAACTTCCCGTCCATTTGATGAGGAAGGTGTCGGGCAGCGACGGGTCTTGGGTGAAGTCGCACGCTTGTATGTGTCCCACCATCGGCTCATCCTCGTAAACATCCAGGGCATCGTTCATGAATTGAAGGAAGAATGGCGCCAGGACTAGGTCGTCCTCCACGACAATCACCTTTCCGTATTTATCCACCACTGTTGTCACGCCATCGATGATGCTTCGTGCCAATCCCCAATTTTCATCCCGTTCCACGATGTTCACCTTGTGGAATCCCACGATTCTCCTGATGAACGCCCTGACTTCGCTCACACCATCCTTGTCCGCCTCCGTCTTGGGGGCGTCAGAGAAGATGAAAAGGTCGCTCTTCGCCGACAGACTGTTGGCCAGCAACGACTCCACACACCGTCTCAGGTGTTCCGGACGGTTGTAAGCGAACAGCAAGATGGGCGCCATCCGCAACTTTTCTTTTTCCATATCCTTTTCTTTTCCCATATCCTTTTCTTTTTCCATATCTTTTTCTTTTCCCATATCTTTTTCTTTTTCCATATCCTTCTCTTTTCCCATATCTTTTTCTTTTTCCATATCCTTCTCTTTTCCCATAATCTTTCCTTTCAAAACACGAAATCACTTGGTCGTTTCTCTTTATCACGAATTGGAGAGTCATCCACTTCCATACTTACTACTTTTCTTTATCACGAATTGGAGAATTAGAGAATTATCCACTTATAGCCAGTGCCAACAGCCATAGCCAACAGCCAGTGCCAACCGCCATAGCCAGCAGCCGGTGCTCATATCCCCTCCCCTCGAGGGGAGGGGTTGGGGTGGGGTCTTTGGTTTTCCACGCCAAGAACATCCAACAGCCCCCCCCACATCCAACAGCCAGTGCAAACCGCCAGTGCAAACAGCCGGTGCTCATATCCCCTCCCCTAGGGGAGGGGCTGGGGTGGGGTCTTTGGTTTTCCACGCCAAGAACATCCAACAGTCAACCCCACAGAAAACCCCCACAACCAACCGCCAGTGCCAACCGCCATAGCCAGCAGCCAGTGCTCATATCCCCTCCCCTCGAGGGGAGGGGCTGGGGTGGGGTCTTTGGTTTTCCACGCCAAGATGTTTCATCAAGGTGTGGAAGTTTGTATTTTGATTTCCTCCCCAAAGCGTAAGATATCAGCAATGACACCTTCAAGGCAGGATATGACTTGTTCGTTATCAAACCTCATCACCCTGATTCCCTGATTGTTAAGGTACATTGTTCGTTGTACGTCATAATCATATTTACAGTCATGAGAACTACCATCCAATTCCACACAAAGCCGCAACTTTGGACAATAGAAATCAAGTATATATGGCCCAATGCCTTGTTGTCGACGAAACTTGTAGCCACCAACGCCACGATTCTTCAATGCCTGCCAAAGCACTACCTCCGCGTGTGTCATCCCATGCCTCAAACCTTTGCGTTGGTCCTTTTGGTCTGAAGGATTTGCCTTTGCTGATTTATATTGCATTTTATCGTCGATTTGTTTGTATTCTGGGAGGATAAATAGTTGTTAGAGGGACTGTAATAACCTACGTGGCTAACACGTTGGCCCTTACCTCATAGTCAAAGACCCCACCCCTGCCCCTCCCCTCGAGGGGAGGGGATATGCGCACGGAGGAGTGACAACGCCTTTTTTGCCTCCCCTCGAGGGGAGGGGATATGCGCACGGAGGAGTGACAATGCCTTTTTTGCCTCCCCTGGGGAGGGGATATGCGCACGGAGGAGTGACGCCTTTTTTGCCTTGCCCTCAAGGGAAGGGGATGTGCGCACTGTTCCTTGCCATCTTTCTTGTCTTGGCCACGTCATTGGTGCGGGAGAGGAGCCTCCATGCCACCTTTGCATAAGCGGCGGCGGCGCCCCACCTGCCATGGAAGGTGGCGACAAGGGCTTTTTTCATAACGGCCAGCACCCCATGGGCGAAAGCTTTTGTGCAGGAATGATTGATGTTGGCATACTCCGAGAGGTGGAAAACATATTCTGTCCAGAAGAATTTCTCCTTTCCCATCTCGCGAAACTCCCTGTCGTGACATCCGAAAGCCGCCGGCACATAACCTATTTTATAATGGTGGTAAGCCATGCGGTTGGCCAGGTCCTTGTCCTCGCCGTAATGATAGAACAGCGGTGCGAAAGCCCCCGTCTTCCTAAGCGTCTCCACCCGCACCAGCCAGATGGCGGCATTGATGAACGGCACCTCCACGACAGTGTCTTGGGGCAGATGCTGCAGGTCATTCACTCCGGTGTAAGCAGCGAACCCCCTTTCCACCTTGTCGCCGGCGCCATTCTTATGTATTGGCGAGACGATGCCATATTCGGGATGGTTCTCCAGCACTTCCACCAGTTTTCCCAGGGCGTCGTTGTCCAGCCAAGCATCCTGGTTGATGAGCAACACCGCATCATAGCCTTTCTCCATGGCATAATGGATGCCGATGTTGTTCGCCTTTCCAAATCCCAGGTTGACTTGGTTATCCACCACCGTCACGTCGGGGTAGTTACAGCGTACATGTTCCACCGACTCGTCCTTAGACCCGTTGTCGAGCACCATGACATCCACTGGATATGTCGATGACTGCAGACTGGGCAGGCATTTGTCCACCCATGGCATGAAATGGTAGGATATGATGATGGCCAGCACCTTCATGGCTGTTGCCCCTCCGTATCTATGGAAACAGTAATAGTGAGCATATGTCCCTTTAACTCCTCTTTAACTCCTCTTTAACTCCTCTTTAACTCCTCTTCTTAATTATAAATTATAAATTATTGAAAGTTACACATCCTCCGCATACAAGCCCCTTTCCCTGATGGCCTCAGCCACGGGTGGCGGCACGAGATGGTCGATGGGCAGGTGTTGCTTGATACGAGCACGTATTTCGGTGCTGCTGATGTTGATGAGTGGTGTTCGCACGACCTTCACGCGTGGCGGGAGTGAGGCCTTGTCGATGTGGGCGCCCTGCCTGGGATAGACCACGATGTCATGGTTGGCCAAGATCTTGTCGTGTTCATACCAGTTTTCGAAGCGCTCCCAGTTGTCGCCGCCGACAAGCAAGGTGAACTGCCTGTCGGGGTAGTCTTTGGAGAGCGCCTGAAGGGTGTTCCATGTATAGGAAGGCTTGGGCAGGTGAAACTCATAGTCGCTTGCCACAAGCCCCGGCATCTCCTTCACGGCCTCCCTGGCGAGCCACAGCCTCACCTCGTCGGCCATCAGGTCCTCCTCACGCTTCCATGGGTTTTGAGGTGTCACCAGAAGCCACACCTCGTCGAGCCTCGCGGCTTTCAACAGGGTTGAGGCGAGTTTCACATGGCCGTTGTGAATGGGATTGAAAGAACCACCGAAAAGGCCGATGCGAGTTCTGGCATTGAGAACAGGAGTGTCCATCATGCTATCCTTCCAAAAACTCCGACACCCTTTGGAATGTTTCCTCCTCAGCGGTGGCCAGGTCGTCGTTGACGATGACGCAGTCGAACTTCTCGGCGAAGGTGAGTTCATATTCGGCTCTTGCCAGCCGGTCCTCAATCACTTCCATCGTCTCGGTGCCGCGGTTGACGAGTCTGCGACGCAGTTCCTCGATGGATGGCGGTTGGATGAAGAGGGCGAGGGCCTCGTCACCGTAATAGGCCTTGATGTTGCAGCCACCCTTCACATCGACGTCGAAGACGACATTCTGTCCCTCATCCAACTGTTTCTCCACTTGTGCCTTTTGTGTGCCATAGAAACGGCCGGGATACACCTCCTCGTATTCGAGGAACTCACCGTTGTCGATGCGCTGCTGGAACTCCTCGGGCGAAAGGAAGAAATACTCCACCCCGTCTTGTTCGGTTCCCCTTGGTGCACGGCTGGTGCAACTGATGGAGAAATAGAGGTTGAGTTCGGGGTGTTCCTGTCTCAACCAATTGATGATGGTGCTTTTCCCGCTACCGCTCGGTGCGGAGAAGATGAGCATCTTCCCCCGTTTCTTCTCCAACTCGGGGGAAAGGGGGGAAAGGATGTCTTGTTTTTCCTGATCCATGGTCTTGTCTTTTATGTTTTTTCTAGTTTTTACTAGATTTACTAGATGTACTAGAGCCTCCTATTTTCTTCCATGAAGCCTATAACACGTTTAGCACTTGCTCTTTGATTTGCTCCAACTGGTCTTTCATCTGTACGACGATGTTCTGCATCTCCGCCATGTTGCTCTTCGACCCTGTGGTGTTGATTTCTCGCCCCATCTCCTGTGAGATGAAGCCCAGTTTCTTTCCTTGCCCCGTGCCGTTTTCCATGGTCTCCTTGAAATAGGCCAGATGGTTGGCGAGCCTTTGTTTCTCCTCGCTGATGTCCAATTTCTCTATGTAGTAGATGAGTTCCTGCTCCAGGCGGTTCTTGTCATAATCCGCCTCTGGGATGGCTGCCAGGCCTTCCACGATGCGAGCACGTATCTTCTCCACCCTCAAGGTCTCATAGCCTTCGATGGATGCCAGCAGTTCTGCGATGCGTTGGATGTTTCCCTCGAACCGTTGTTGCAGGGCGGCGCCTTCCTGTCGGCGGAAGTCAACCAGTTGTGTCAACGCCTCGTCGATGGCTTCACACACCACCTCCCACTCCTCCTCGGAGAGCACCTCGACATCGGTCTTGGCCGTCACGTCGGGCAGTCTGAGCAGCGTGGCAAACCACTCCTGTGGCTCGGGTATGCCCGTCTGCTGAGAGATAGCCTTGATTTGTTGGTAATAGTTCTCCACAAGGCTGGCGTTGATGGGGGTGGCGTCGCTGCCGGCGTCCTTTTCAACCCAGAGAGAGAAATCCACTTTCCCCCTGAGCAGTGCCTGAGCCACCTTCTGCCTGATTTCCATCTCCTTTTCGCGGTAGAGCGGCGCGATGCGTGTGGAGAGGTCGAGGGCCTTGCTGTTGAGCGACTTCACTTCCACGTTGATTTTCTTCTCCTTGAATGTCACTACGGCTTTTCCGTAGCCGGTCATAGATAGTATCATTGGGTATTACATATTGCAGGGGCGGACTTTCATCCCCCCTAATAGTGAAAATTTGCTATAAAATTATGCAAATATACACATTTTTGACGGAAAAGCAGTATTTTTGCACTTTAAATTTTATCATAAGAGCGAAAATCCTTGCAATGTCTTGCATTTTAAACATAGACACCAGCACTGATGCCTGTTCCGTGGCGGTAAGCCAGGACGGGGTGTGCATCTACCACGACGAAGACCTCAATGGCCCTAACCACTCCGAGCGTTTGGGCACCTTCGTAGATGAGGCAATGTCTTTCACCGACAACCACGCCATACCATTCGACGCGGTGGCTGTCACCAGTGGACCCGGATCCTACACCGGACTGCGCATCGGTGTGTCGATGGCAAAGGGCATCTGCTATGGACGCAACCTGCGCCTGCTGGGCATACCGACACTGGAACTGCTCTGCGTACCGGTGCTGCTGGGAAAGGAGTTGGAAGACAACGCCCTACTCTGCCCCATGGTTGACGCCAGGCGAATGGAGGTGTATGCCGCTCTCTACGACCGTGCATTGCGAGTGGTGAGGCCCGCCAGCGCCGACATCGTCGAGACTGACACCTACCGGCAGTGGCTCGACAAGCAACCGGTGTATTTCTTCGGAAACGGGGCGGCAAAGTGCATGGAAACCATCAACCACCCCAACGCACACCTCATAGAGAACATCAAGCCTCTCGCCAGATACATGTTCCCATTGGCTGAGAAACGCATCGCATTGGAGCAATATGAGGACGTGGCCTATTTCACTCCCTTCTACCTGAAAGACTACGTGGCAAAGGCACCGAAACCCATGCTATGAACCAACCCTAGGAACACTTGGATAATCACCCCTACTAAGAAAACCAGAAAAAGCAAAAGAGAAATGAACATAGAAGGATTAGACTACAACACACAGCGTGAGCATCTCGTGCTGCCGGAATACGGACGTGAGATACAAAAGATGGTTGACCACGCCGTCACACTTGAGTCAAGAGAGGAGCGCCAACAGTGCGCAGAAACCATCATCGCCATCATGAGCCGAATGTTCCCACATAACGGGGAGGCCGACCACAAACGCAAACTATGGGACCATCTGGCACTGATGAGCAATTTCAAACTCGACATCGACTGGCCCTTCGACGTCAGCCAGGCGGCGAAAATATCTACAAAACCTGAACCCATGGCATATCCCATGCAGGACATACCTGTGAGGCACTATGGCAACATGATGCACGAGCTGTTTGAAAAACTCAAAACCATGCCACCGGGACCCGAACGCGACGAACTGGCTCGTCTCACGGCCAACCACATGAAACGTTGCCTTTACCAATGGAGCCATGGCTCTGCCGACGACGAGAAAGTGGTGTCGGACATCGCCAATTTCACCGACGGCGTAATCCAACTCGACCTGGACAACTTCACCTTTGAGAAAATCAACGAGAAGGAGTTCGTCGAGAAAAGGAAAAAGAAGAAATGAAGAATAATATGAAGAAGTTAAAGAAGTTAAAGAAGTTATCGCTTCGCTCGAAGTTAGAGACAATAGTATGAATATGATGACGAAGTTAAAGAAGTTAAAGAAGTTTTCGCTTCGCTCGAAGTTAGAGACAATAGTATGAATGTGATGACGAAGTTAAAGAAGTTAAAGAAGTTATCGCTTCGCTCGAAGTTAGAGACAATAGCCCGTGCATACGGTGCTGGCATTGACAAAATTAATGTCGTTAACTCCGTAAAAAACTGGTCGAACGGCGATGTCTTTGGCAAAGCTAATGTCGCTAACTTCGATAACTCCGATAATTTCGTTAACTCCGTAAAAAACTGGTCGAACAGCGATGTCTTTGGCAAAGCTAATGTCGCTAACTTCATTAACTCCGATAACTCCTAAAAAATAAGATATGCAGTCATTCATCATTGAAGGTGGCCGACGACTCCAAGGCACCATTTATCCCCAGGGCGCCAAGAATGAGGCGCTGCAGGTGATTTGCGCCTGCTTGCTTACAAAAGAAGAGGTGCGCATAGAAAACGTACCCAACATCCTCGATGTGAACAACCTCATCAAACTTCTGACTGACATAGGAGTGAAAGTGACCCGCAACGGCAACGGAGACTTCACTTTCAAGGCTGATGAGTTGAATCTTGACTACCTTGAAAGCGATGAGTTCGTTGCAACATGTTCAAAACTGCGTGGCAGCGTCATGATGATAGGGCCGCTGCTCGCCAGGTTCCACAAAGCCATCGTGGCAGAACCTGGAGGCGACAAAATCGGGCGCAGGCGACTCGACACACACTTCCTTGGGTTCAAGAAACTTGGGGCGAGTTTTGAAAGCATCGAAGGGAGAAATGTGTTTGAACTGAGGGCCGACAGGCTCAAGGGATGCTTCATGCTGCTCGACGAAGCCTCGGTCACAGGAACGGCCAACATCCTCATGGCTTCTGTCTTGGCAGAGGGCACCACAACCATCTACAACGCAGCATGCGAACCCTATGTCCAACAACTGTGCCACCTGCTCAACCATATGGGCGCCAACATCAGCGGCATCGGTTCCAACCTGCTCACCATCGTAGGAGTGGAAAGCCTACATGGCGCAAAGCACACCATCTTGCCCGACATGATCGAGGTAGGGTCGTTCATTGGCATGGCGGCAATGGTGGGCGACGGTATCACCATCAAGAACGTGTCTTTGAAAAACCTGGGCATCATACCTGATGCCTTCCGAAGGCTGGGGATACGTATCGATGAAAACGGCGACGACCTATACATACCCAAGCACGACACCTATGAGGTGGATTCCTTCATCGACGGCACCATCATGACCCTGGCTGACGCACCATGGCCAGGACTCACGCCCGACCTTGTCTCCGTGCTCCTCGTGGTGGCAACCCAGGCGAACGGCAGCGTGCTCATACACCAGAAGATGTTTGAAAGCAGACTCTTCTTCGTTGACAAACTCATCGACATGGGGGCGCAAATCATACTCTGCGACCCGCACCGAGCCGTCGTGGTTGGACACAACCACAAATTCCAACTGAAGGCTCGCAGGATGTCAAGCCCCGACATCAGGGCGGGCATAGCACTGCTCATCGCAGCCCTCAGCGCTAAAGGCACAAGCCACATCTCTAACATTGAGCAGATTGACCGTGGATACGAGAACATCGAGGGACGTCTCAACGACCTTGGAGCTAACATCATCCGCGAAAGCCAATGACGGAGACTTTTCACATAGGAAGGCTGGGCAAACCTCATGGCGTGAAAGGTGAAATATCATTCCATTTCACCGACGACATCTTCGAACGAGTGGATGCAGAATACGTGTTCTTGGAAATCGACGGACTCCAAGTGCCGTTCTTCTTTGAGGAATACCGCTTCCGAAGCGAGACTACGGCCTTGGTGAAATTCGAAGGCATAGACGATGCCACACGCGCTGCCGAACTGGTGGGATGCAACGTGTTCTTCCCTCGTGAATTGAGCGACGAGGAGGACGGAGAACTCTCCTGGGCGGAACTGGTGGGATTCACCATCACCAACAGCCCCGACGGCATCATCGTCGGAGTGGTGACTGCCATCGACCTTTCCACCATCAACACGCTTTTCGAAGTGAAAACCAAAGACGGACAGCAAATCCTCATACCCGCCAACGACGACCTCATAGATGACATCGACCGCGATAACCGCAACATCGCCATGCGCATACCTGAGGGACTGTTGGGAATTAATAATTAATAATTTACAATTGAAAATTTGCAATTGAAAATTGAATTATTGAAGTTAGAGAAGTTATCGCTTCGCTCGAAGTTAGAGACAATAGTATGAATATGATGAAGAAGTTAGAGAAGTTAAAGAAGTTATCGCTTCGCTCGAAGTTAGAGACAATAGTTCGTTCGCTCACAAGTGCGCACTGTAGAAACGGGATATTTTCCGTCTTTTTACGGCAATCCGAGAGTTACGAGCCATTTGCAAAACAAATGTCTATAACTTCTTTAACTTCTATAACTTCTATAGCTTAACTTCTATAACTATAACTATAACTTCCTTAACTCCGAAAAGTACAATGCTGTCATAAGTAAAACAAATGTCTATAACTTCTATAACTTCTTTAACTTCTTTAACTTCTTTAACTATAACTATAACTATAACTTCTATAAAAAATTAAGATTTTGAAACGACAACAGATATGCATCCTTGGTTCCACGGGGTCGATAGGCACGCAGGCACTTGACGTGATCGAGCGACACTCCGACCTTTATGAGGCTTATTGCCTCACTGCCAACAACCGTGTACACGAACTTGCCGCCCAGGCGCGAAAATTCCACCCGGCTGCCGTGGTGATTGCCAACGAGGAGCACTACGACGAACTGCGCCAACTCCTTTCCGACATACCCGACATCAAGGTGTATGCCGGAGCGAAGGCTTTGGACGACATCGTGGAAGCCACACCCATCGACATGGTGCTCACCGCAATGGTGGGCTTCGCCGGCTTATCACCCACCATCCACGCCATCAAGGCTGGCAAGAAAATCTGTCTCGCCAACAAGGAAACGCTCGTGGTGGCCGGTGAACTCATCTGCCAACTGGCCATGGAGCACCACGCACCCATCATACCCGTCGACAGCGAGCATTCTGCCATCTTCCAAAGCCTGGTGGGCGAGGATGACAACGAGATAGAGAAAATACTGCTCACGGCAAGCGGAGGACCCTTCCGCACACTGCCCATCGAACAGCTGGCCAACGTCACCAAGGCCGACGCGCTGCGACATCCCACATGGGACATGGGTGCGAAAATCACCATCGACAGTGCGACGATGATGAACAAGGGTTTCGAGGTGATTGAGGCGAAATGGCTCTTCGGGGTGCCTGTAGAGCGAATACAGGTGCTCATACACCCGCAGTCTATCGTGCATAGCGCAGTGCAGTTCATCGACGGCTCGGTGAAAGCACAACTCGGAGTACCCGACATGCGGTTGCCCATACAATATGCCTTCTCTTTCCCCGAAAGGCTCTCCCTCGACGGACAACGACTCGACCTCTTCAAGCATCCTCTGGAGTTCTTCGAACCCGACTTGGAGAAATTCCGATGCCTGGCACTCGCTTTCGAGGCCATACGCCGGGGGGGTAACATGCCATGCATCGTCAACGCCGCCAACGAAGTGGTCAACCGTGGCTTCCTCGACGGACAGTGCGGATTCCTGCAAATGGGTGAGGTCATAGAACAAACCATGCAACGGGTGGCGTTCGACCCCAACCCCTCCTATGACACCTATGTCGACACCGACGCGGAAGCACGCATTGTGGCAAGGGAAGTCATGACAAATAATTCTTAACACAAAACATCACACATTATTATATAATAAATACAACTTCCATCAAAAAATATGGACAGCGCATTTTTCATCAAACTAGTACAATTCATCTTGTCTATCTCACTCCTCGTGCTACTGCACGAGGGAGGGCATTTCTTCTTCTCAAAAATCTTTGGCGTGAGGGTCAACAGGTTCTACATCTTCTTCAACCCTAAATTCCACCTTTTCAGCACCTATGACAAATGGTTCCGCAAACTGATGAAAAAGGAACCGGTGGAGGTGCCTGTCAAGATAGAGAAGGACGAGAAAGGCAATGAGCATAAAAAGAAGGAATATGTGGGCACGGAGTACGGCATCGGATGGGTGCCGCTGGGTGGCTACTGCGACATCGAAGGGATGATCGACGAAACCACACAGGAACTCGACTCTGAACCCAAGCCATGGGAATTTCGCTCCAAACCTGTCTGGCAGCGCCTACTCATCATCGTTGGAGGCGTGCTGGTGAACTTCCTCCTGGCTCTCTTCATCTACTCCATGGTGCTCTTCACATGGGGCGAGTCATACATCGAGACGAAGAACATGACTCAGGGAATGCAGTTCAACGACGACGCCAAGGCACTGGGATTCAAGGATGGCGACATACTCCTGGGAACAGACACCAAGACTTTCAAGGAGTTTGGCATCGACCTATACCGCAACCTCTCCGAGGCAAAGCGCGTGGACCTCATGCGTGACGGGAAAAAGATGTCGGTGGACCTGCCCGGAGACCTCAACCTCCTCAACATGCTCAAAAAGCAGCCTACATTCGTCGTACCATTCGTACCATGCGTGGTGGATAGCGTGCTTCCAGAAACCCCTGCCGCTGACATCAATATGAAGAAAGGCGATAAAATCGTGTCGCTGAACGGAAAGGAAATCAACTCCTGGAACGATTTCACCCTGGCTATAAGTCGGTTGAACGACATTGTGACTGTCAAGGAGACCAAGGAGGACAGCCTCAAATACCGCACCATCACACTCGGCATCAAGCATCCGTCGGGAGCCACACAAGAAGTGACCACCAAACTTGACAACAACATGCGCCTGGGGGTGATACAACAGTCTATCTGGAGCATATACAAACCCACAGAGGTGCATTATGGATTCTTTGAGAGTTTCCCCGCCGGAATACGCTACGGCTTGAACATACTGCGCGGCTATGTGGACGACCTCAAATATGTCTTCACCTCCGACGGGGCGAAGTCTTTGGGGGGCTTCGGCACCATCGGAAGCCTCTTCCCCGCCAAGTGGGACTGGATGCAGTTCTGGAGCATGACGGCATTCCTGAGCATCATACTCGCCTTCATGAACATACTCCCCATCCCCGCACTCGACGGAGGACACATGATATTCCTGCTTTACGAGATGGTCACACGTCGCAAGCCAAGCGAGAAAGTGCTCATCGTGTCACAATACATCGGCATGGGCATTCTCCTGCTGCTCATGATCGTGGCCAACCTCAACGACATCCTCAGATGGATAGGGGTGATGTGAATTTAAAATTTAAAATTTATAATTTACTTAAGTTTCGGAAGTAAAAACATCTTGCAAAACTAGGATTTATCTTGTATGGCTACCGGTTGTGAAGTGAAGCCCGAAGGACTGGGACGACCACAGGCAGGTGGTGGAGCGAAGCGTAACCCCTGCTTGACGATGATATGAAATCAACAACCCCGAAGGGGTGGCAGAGCAACGATATGAAGTGTATGAAGTTGCCATTCTGCCACCCCTTCGGGGTTGTT
>JAFWSS010000247.1 GCA_017524385.1 Prevotella sp. | reverse complement strand
GCCACTTGCCCAAGCCGGGCTTGTACTGGGCGGTGACCAACCCCTTGTATCTGTTGGTGAGGGGCTTTTCCCTGAGAATTCCTCCGTAGGTCGCTTTGACGTTGGTGCGGCGGTAGGTTGCTGTGAGGGTAAAGCCCTCAAACAGCGGGTAGGTGGCCTCCGCCTGCCAGGTGTGAGAGTAACTGTCGCCCGCGAGATTGGTGAAATGGACCGCATGCGGGTTGCTGTCCGTATCGATGAGCATTTGGTGCTGGAAGGAGGTGTGGTAGTACTCGGCGCTTAGTTCCAGTTTCCGCTCCCCGATGGGGATGCTCACGATGGCACTCACGCCATAGTTCCATGCCTCTTCCTGGTCAAGGTTCTCGTCGATGATGATTTGCCGGCTGCTGGCCAGCAGATAGTTGTACTCCGCCATCACATGGTTGGTGCGGTAGCCTTTCCCTATTGAGCCTCGCAGTGTCAACTTGTCATTTGGCGAGTATTTCAGATGCATGCGAGGGGTGACGAATCCGCCGTGGATGTTGCTGTGGTCCCATCGAAGTCCTCCCATCAGGGTGAACAGTTCTCCTATCTTGTATGTGTATTGGGCGTAAACGCCTGGTATGGTCTCGTCGCAGAGTTCCGACCATTGGCCGCTTGTCCGTGGCCTGTCGAAATGGTCGTGGTTGAGGCTCACGCCTGTGGAGATGCTGTGATGCTCGTTGAAATCAGTTTCGAACATCAGCGACGCATAGCCGTTTCGCTGGTTGGTGTCATACTGCTTATGTCCGTAAAGGGCATTCTGGTGGTGTGTGGACCCCGAGAGGATAAGGGCGATGTTCGACGAATGTTCAGGATCGAAGATATAGGCATTTTTCACGAAAGCCTCATATCGCTCGTTGGTGATGTCGATGAGATATGGATGGCTCTCCGTGGCATGGTGCCCTATTTGCCCGCTCTCCCGATGCTCTTTCAGTCCCTTAACAACTGCCTGGAAGACATAGTTGTCGCTCAACCACGCCCAGCGGCTCATCAGTGAGCCTTGCCGCACCTTGGGCATGTCGGCAAAGCCGTCGCCGTTCCCATCATGCGCCTTGTCGAGCGTCTCATAGTGCCCGAACAGGGCGGTGCTCCAGCGGTTGGTGAGGTGCACGTTGGCACCGAGGTTCGCCTCCAACTTGCCTTTTGTGTTGTAGAACAGGTTTGCATCGACAAACGGCGTGCCTTGGGGCTTCTTGAACTCCACGTTGATTTGTCCTGTGATGCTCTCATAGCCGTTCATCACCGACGAGGCCCCTTTCGACACCTGTATGCTCTGCATCCACGGACCGGGTATGAAGCCCAATGAGTAGGGAGCCGCTGCACCACGATAATTGGGAATGTTCTCCGTCAGCATCTGCACGTAGGTGCCGCTCAGTCCGAGCAGTTTGATTTGTTGAGCGCCCGTGGCGGCATCGGCATAGTTCACATCGACGGAAGGGTTCGTGGTGAAACTCTCGCCCAGATTGCAACAGGCGGCGCGAAGAAGTTCTCCGCTGCTGATCACCTCGGTATTGCCTACGCCCTTGGCTTTCACACGTCCTGCTCCATATGCCGAGACGAAGACCTCCTGCAGTTGCTTCCCGTCGAACGCCTGCACGTCCGACGAGTCCCTGCCTTCTGCCACCTGCCCGTAGGTCCACGAGGCTGGGAAAGTCATGGCCATCAGCCAACCGATAAGTCTCCTGCAATCCATTTCGATGGCAAAATTACTGAATAATTTTCACATTTCCACCTATCGACACCACCATCTTCTTTTTTTTCTCCTATCACAAGTGGATTTCCTTGTCCACCACTTCGCCGCCAAGGATTTTGAAGGAATTAAGGTGTATGCCTTGATGCAGGGAAAGGATGGCGTAGCGGATGGTGGGGTCGTTGGCCAGCCTGAGGTCTTCCTGTGACGGACGTGAAGGCGACGCCGGGTGGCTATGCCAGTTGGCAAGAATTTTCAGACCTTTGCTTCTTGCGTACTTCAGGGCGGCAAACTGGTCCTTGGGGGCGAAGGCAAAATGTTCTGGCGAGTGGTCGATGTTCTCCATCCAATAGTTCTCGGTGACGACGTCTCCCTCATCCGTTCTTTCTCCCAGCAGGTAGCCACATGACTCATCAGGAGCATCGCGCCTTGCCTGTTCTATCAATTCTTCTATTACTTGTCGTGGTATGGTCATCTTAATGCTTCTTGAGTTCGCATATAGGTTGCTCGTAATCGATGAGATGGTCGACGGTGGGATTGGAGCCGCAGATGGCACATGTGTCTCGACGCCTGACGTTGACCGTGCGGAACTGCATGGTCTTGGCATCGAATGTCAGCAGCCGGTTGGTCAGGAGTTGGCCTATGCCGGTGAAATACTTCAGCGTCTCGGCAGCCTGAATGGTGCCCAACATGCCAGCGATAGCACCCAGCACACCAGCCTGGGAGCATGTGGGAACGGCACCTGCTGGAGGCGGTTCCTTGAACATGCAGCGATAGCATGCAGTGCCAGGCAGATGGGTGAACGTCTGGCCATTGAAACGCAGGATGCCACCATGAGAGAAAGGCTTTCCTGCCATCACGCAAGCATCATTGATGAGGAACTTCACGGGGAAGTTGTCGGTGCCATCAACGATGAAATCATATTCCTTGATGATGTCGAGCGCATTCGACGAATCGAGGAATTCGTGGTAGGTGTCCACTTTCACATCAGGGTTGATGGCTTCGATTTTCTCCTTAGCGCTCACCACCTTCGGCACGCCCACATCCTTGGTGAAATGGATGACCTGACGCTGGAGGTTGGAGAGGTCCACCACATCGGCATCAATGATACCGATGCGTCCGATGCCGGCGGCAGCGAGATAGAGCGAGACGGGCGCCCCCAGTCCGCCAGCCCCCACCACAAGTACACTGGCATTCATTATCTTTTCCTGACCCTCCACGCCAACATCCGCCAGCAGGATATGTCTGGAATAGCGTTGTATCTGTTCATCTGAAAAGTCTATCATAGTTGTCAATTTCAAATCAAACATCCGCCTCCCATGAAATACAAGAAATCCACGTTGTCGCCGTCTTTAATTTGGATACCATCCCATTCCGTGCGGTCGACGAAGTCGTCATTGACCTGTACCGACACCATGTCGGGCTGCTCTACATTGTTTTGCTTGATGAGTTCTGTGAGAGAAAGGGGCAGATTCACCTCCTGCGACTCTCCGTTTACTGTTATCTTAGCCATATTATCTTCCTATGATTTTTTTGATTGCTATTACCAATTTGTCCACATCCTCGCGGGTGTTGTAAAGCGCGAATGTAGGACGGACGCTCATTTCGTAACCTAAGGCACGAAGGGCGGGCTGTGCACAGTGGTGTCCGGCTCGCACGGCGATGCCTTGCTTGTCGAGCAATGTGCCTGTCTCGGGAACAGGGATGCCATCGAGCACAAAACTCACCACAGAGACACGTTGTTTGGGATTGCCGATGAGTGTCAGGCCTGGAATCTGTGCCAACTGTTCACGGGCATATTCCGTGAGTTGGTGTTCATGGTGCTCGAT
>JAFWSS010000246.1 GCA_017524385.1 Prevotella sp. | reverse complement strand
AGATTCATCCATGTTTTAAACGGGATGCCCAAATGTTTTTCCAGCTTCATAGCCAAATCTTCATTCAGATTGCGCTTCCCCTTAATAAATTCATTCAGATGAGTTGACTGCACGCCAATCATTTGGGCAAAATCCTTTTGCTTGATACCACGTTCCTGCAACTCATCACGCAAGATTTCTCCTGGGTGTATTGTCCTGGCAGGAACTAATCTGTTACTTCTTGTTGCCATAATGCGTACTATCAATTTCTATTAATTCTACTTCAATACCGTCATCTGTTTCTACAAACAACAGGCGTTCAACCATTCCATTTGCAAGTCTTACTGAACTTTTAGGCTCGCCACGTTGGTATTTCAGCTTCTCGTAATGAAGAAAACTGAAGGGCTTCAATTCTTCCGTGGATTCTACGTTGTACATAATACCTACGGCTTTAATATAGCCATTAACCAGTTTCTTGTTCTTACATATTTGCTTGTATTTCCTGTCCTTGGTTTTGCCTGTCTCGTACAATTCAGATAACGCAATGTCTCTTTTATAATTACTTATGGTCTGAAATAAGAAATAACTTTCTTGTTGACAAAGCAACTTTAGCGTCGAACGGCAAGCGAAATAATGAATATGGGCAAAACAGTAACAACATATTTGATAGATGGAGACCCGAAAGGGACTCTGTATGTGTTCATCTGCAATAAGATTTGCCAGATGTATGTGATTCCTCGTTCAAATCTCTCAATTCTGAATGAGCGACAGGAGTTGCAGACACCAGCATTTTATATCTTGTTGGGTGAGGATGAAACAACAAAACCAAAGGCATACATTGGTGAGACGGAGAATTTCCGTGAGCGGGTGAAAGACCACGATAGCAAGAAAGCCTTTTGGCAAAAGGCGTTGCTGTTTATCTCGAAAGATGCTGCTATGACAAAGGCTGATGTGCAATACTTGGAATATCGGGCTATCGCAGAGGCAAAGATTTCAAACACTTTTGTGCTGAATGAGAACAAGCAAACACCTAAGGCTCCCAATCTTCCTGAATACAGGAAGGATGATATGGAAGGGTTCTTTGAAGATGTGAAGTTCCTCACATCCTTTATTGGTTGCAATATCTTTGATGTAGCAAAGCCAAAGGAGGAACATCTGTTCTATACAAAGGGACGTGGTTGTGATGCCAGAGGTTTCTATGATGCCAACGGATTCACTGTTTTAAAGGGTAGTATTGTCGCCAAATCGTCTGTTCCATCGTTTACATGGAAAGAGAAACGTGAGAAACTACTTTCGGAATATACATCTGCAAATGGAGACAAATTATTATTGGAATCCGACAAAACATTCTCCAGTCCAAGTACAGCTGCCGACTTCTGTATTGGCAGTAGCAATAACGGTTGGCTCGTCTGGAAAGATAAGGATGGACAAACTTTAGATTCAGTGTATAGAAAACAATTGGAATAGAAGTTTTCTCAATATAAAAAACGTTAATATGTGCAATGAACGTAAGTTTAACATAGAAGAATTTGACGAGTATATCCGTCAGGGAGAACCGGATAAGAAGGAAAAAGCCAATATCTGACAAACAACGATACAAAGAATATGAAGGATAAAAGAATTTATGGCATGTTTGGTCCGAAGATAAAGGCCATGAGACTGGAGCATGGATTGAAGCAACGACAGTTGGCAGAGTTGCTTGAGACGGACATGCCTATGTATAGTAAGATGGAATTGGGGGCGCGACGTGTAAGACGTGACCAAGTTCCCAAGTTGGCAGAGCTTTATAAGGTTGATGAAAAGGAACTGATGAAACTCTGGCTAGCTGATGGCGTATATGCCATCTTAAAGGAAGAGGACGAAACACTCCGTTTAAATGCCATTGACTTGGCAAAAGAGTATTTTCTGGCGAACGAAGGAATGTAATCATGGTTAAGCCAAGGATGCAGACAAGTGGAACAGGACGTAAGACAGATGCATAATACCATTTGGAGAAAAAGACTACCGCATTGGTGAATCGCCAAGGAGGTTTTGAAGGTGTTTCCACTTTGGCAACACCTCGGCTTTTATCCGTTCATATGAACTTCAACTTGTTTTCGCAGTCTCATAAGATTGCGAAAACTTGCTTAAAATGGGGTCGAACTCAAAACGATTGTTTTCGCATTGTTTTCGCAAAATGAAAAATCAGCAACTTGAATTTCTTCTAAGTTGCTGATTTTCCATGTGGACCAGGTAGGGCTTGAACCTACGACCTCCAGATTATGAGTCTGTTGCTCTAACCAACTGAGCTACAAGTCCGAGATATAAACGTCAAGCGTATATATTGGGGTGCAAAGTTAATCTATTAGGTTGAAACCACCAAATTTTTAAAGGATTATTTTTTTAAACCACCAAATATTTGGTGATTCAAACGGCATTGCTTACCTTTGTTGGCTGTTAATGTGTGATTCGCTGCCAGCATCATACCCCCCATACGCAAGAGATGCATGGAAAGCGGTCCCCATCAATGAGGAACATATTCCATGGAAGAAGATTTTGACATAAGGAAAGAGCGCGTGTCTCCAGCGGAGAAGGATTTTGAGAATGCCCTTCGCCCCCTGCGTTTCGCCGACTTCAGCGGTCAGCAGAGCGTTGTCGACAACCTGCAGGTGTTTGTTGAGGCCGCCAAATACCGTGGCGAGCCCCTGGACCACACCCTGCTGCACGGTCCTCCCGGCCTAGGCAAGACAACTCTGAGCAACATCATCGCCAACGAACTGGGTGTGGGTTTCAAACTCACCAGCGGCCCTGTGCTCGACAAGCCTGGCGACCTGGCCGGCATCCTCACCTCACTGCAGACCAACGACGTGCTGTTCATCGACGAGATTCACCGTCTCTCCCCCGTGGTGGAGGAATACCTCTATTCCGCCATGGAGGACTACCGCATCGACATCATGATCGACAAAGGTCCATCGGCACGCACCATACAAATCGACCTCAACCCCTTCACCCTCGTCGGCGCCACCACACGCAGCGGCCTGCTCACCGCCCCCCTTCGCGCCCGCTTCGGTATCAACATGCACCTGGAGTATTACGACCCAGAGACCATCACAAAGATTCTCAAGCGGTCGGCAAGCATCCTCGGCGTGCCGATGGAGCAGAAGGCGGCAGAAGAGATAGCCCGTCGGAGCCGCGGCACGCCCCGCATCGCCAACGCACTTCTCCGTCGTGTGCGCGACTTCGCACAAGTGCGCGGCAACGGCACCATCGACCTCAGCATCGCCAACATAGCCCTCACCGCCCTCAACATCGACCAGTATGGCCTCGACGAGATAGACAACAAAATTCTCACCACCATCATCGACAAGTTCCGGGGTGGCCCTGTGGGCATCACCACCATCGCCACCGCCATCGGCGAGGACTCCGGCACCATAGAGGAGGTCTACGAGCCTTTCCTCATCATGGAAGGCTTCATCAAACGCACACCACGAGGCCGTATGGTCACCGAACTGGCCTACCGCCACCTTGGACGCAACCCCTATCACGGAACACCACAACAAAGAGACCTTTTTGAATGAACACCACCGCCATCTTCCCAGGGAGTTTCGACCCCTTCACCATCGGTCACTACGACATCGCCCAGCGCGCCCTCGCCCTCGCCGACCACCTCGTCATCGCCGTGGGTGTCAACGAGCACAAACACTACACCCAGAGCACGGAAGAGCGCTTGAAGGCCATCGCCGCCCTCTACGCCGACAACCCTCGGGTGGAGGTTGTGGCATACAGCGACCTCACCACCGAACTGGCGAAACGCATGGGTGCTCAATTCGTGGTGAAAGGCGTTAGGAGCGTGAAAGACTTCGAATATGAGCGCGAGCAAGCCGACATCAACCGCCTCGTCAGCGGACTGGAAACCATCATCCTCTTCGCCAAGCCGGAATTGGCATGTGTCAGTTCGACCATGGTGAGGGAACTCTCCCATTTCGGGCAAGACACCACACCCTTCCTCCCAAAGAGAAAGCAAGAATAACCACAATACTAGAGAAGCTAGGAATACTAGAAAACTAAAAACACACCACAATGATCACCTACAACACCGATGGAGTGAAAATGCCCTCCATCAAGAAACGCCTCACCACGGCATGGGTGAAAGCCGTGGCCGCCTCCTATGGAAAGAAGGTAGGCGAGATAGGCTATATGTTTGTCGATGACAATAAAATCCTGGAAGTCAACCTCGAATATCTTGGTCACGACTACTACACCGACATCATCACCTTCGACTACTCCGAAGGCGACACCATCAGCGGCGACATTGTCATCTCACTCGACACCGTGGCCTCCAACGCCCAGGAACAAGGCACACCATACGACGACGAGCTCCATCGCGTCATCATCCATGGCATCCTTCATCTCTGCGGCATCAACGACAAAGGCCCCGGAGAGCGAGAGGTGATGGAAAGGGCAGAAAACAAGGCCCTCGGTATGAGAAAAACTGTATAACACAAAATTCCCATCCCAAAAGTTGCAACCATCCGCAAAAATCACTATTTTTGCACAAAAATGACGAGAATGACCGACACACAGACACCCAAGAAGCTCTGGCAGCACCTTCTCATCATCCTGGCCGCCCTCCTGACGACCAGCGCGGCAGCCATTGCCGCCAGTCCGGAAAAAGCAGACGACGGATACCCCATCTGGAGTGCCGACAACATAGAAATGGTCTTTCTCAAAGACTCCACGCAGTATGTGTGCGACCCCGACAACCTTCTAGACTACGAGTACAAGGCCTCCGCCAACCATTACCTCAATCTGCTCAACCATGAGTTTGACATCCAGTCTGTCTTCATCGTCGTCAACCACGTGAAAAACGCCGATGCCTTTCGCATGGCACAGGATGTGGGCAACAATTACGGCATAGGATACAAGGACACACGCACCGGACTCGTCATCGTGCTCGCCGTCCTTGACAAGCAGTATTTCATAGCACCCGGAAAAGGGTTGGAGTCATACCTTCCCGACATCACCTGCAACCGCATCGCCACCAACTTCATCAAGCCCAACATGCGGGCGAACAACACCAGCCTCGCCGTGGCTCAGACCTGCGAGGC
This sequence comes from Prevotella sp., assembly GCA_017524385.1. GTDB lineage: Bacteria > Bacteroidota > Bacteroidia > Bacteroidales > Bacteroidaceae > Prevotella. The sequence goes on along the minus strand of JAFWSS010000246.1, from coordinate 39,221 downwards.
CGTCTATACACAAATCAAGACCGGTGAACTGCCCCCATCGACCTCTATCGTGGCCAGCGACGACGATGTATCCTTCGCCGACATCATGCTCCTCATCTTCCTCATCATCCTCATCATCTATTTATGGAGACATGGCGGAGGTGTCGGCAGCGGCGGTGGCGGATACAGCGGTGGCGGTGGCAACATCTTCATAGGCGGCGGCGGCTTCAGAGGTGGAGGCGGTAGTTTCGGAGGTGGAGGCGGCAGCTTCGGAGGCGGCAGCTTCGGAGGCGGCGGCGCCGGAGGAAGCTGGTGATAATTAATAATTTACAATTAATAATTTACAATTTGGAATTGATAAGCGAGACATTGAAATATATTCACTAAAAACATAAAAGAGCATGAAAAAATCAACAATGATCATCCTTGCCGTCATCGCGGTATTGGTATTATGGTGCATCAGCGCCTACAACGGAATGGTGGGCGTTCAGGAAGATGCCACACAAGCATGGAGTGACGTGCAAAATACTTACCAGCGCAGAGCTGACCTCATTCCCAATCTTGTGGAAACTGTGAAAGGCTATGCCAAGCATGAGGAAAACACACTCAAAGAAGTGGTGGAAGCACGCGCAAAGGCAACGAGTATGACCATCGACCCCAGCAACTGCACCCCCGAACAACTTGCTGAGTTCCAGAAAGCACAAGGTGAACTAGGCTCCGCCCTCGGAAGGCTCATCGCCGTATCTGAAAGCTACCCAGACCTGAAAGCCAACGAGAGTTTCATGAACCTTCAGACGCAGTTGGAAGGCACGGAAAACCGCATCAACGAGGCACGCAACAAGTACAACGACAAGGTGACCGTATACAACAAGGAAATCCGCTCGTTCCCGAAAAACATCTTCGCCGGCATCTTCGGCTTCCGTCAGATGGAGAAATTCCAAGCCGACGCTGACGCCCAGAAAAAGCCAGAAGTGAAATTCTAAGCCTACATTTTCATACTTACTCACCATGGTCACCGCCTGCTCCTGACATGGAGCAGGCGGTGATTATCCAATTACCACCAAGATGAAGAGAATACTGCTAGCCACCATCATCCTTATAGCATGCACCAGTCACAAAGCCGACACCCCCAAAGTGTCGTCAAAAACGGATACGCCCCAAACCGTTGTTGGCTCCAATTCCACCAAAGGCTTCAGATCATCAACAGATGCCGTCGAGCCCGACAGCCTCAGCGCCACGGCACTATCGATGGAGCGTCAAGGGATGGTGAACATCAAGTCGGTGGACCCCACCATCGAGGTCAGCCTGATGTACAGCCGTCCCGACAACTTCACCGGGCAGGTGCTTTACAAGGATTTGCGTGAGGGATATCTCCACCCCAAGGCCGCCGATGCCCTCGCCAAGGCCCAGAAAAAGCTCAAGGAACTTCATCCGGAACTCAGTCTCATCATCTTCGACGCCACACGCCCCATGAGCATCCAGCAAGTGATGTGGAACGTAGTGAAGGGGACTCCCAAAAACATCTATGTGAGCAACCCTGCCAACGGCGGCGGCATGCACAACTACGGCATGGCTGTCGACATCTCCATCTGCCGCGTTGGCGGCGACACCATCCCGATGGGCGCGAAGGTAGACTACATGGGCACACTCTCCCATATCGACATCGAGGACAAACTGGTGTCAAGCAAACGCATGACCAAGGAGGCACAAGCCAACCGCCAACTCCTTCGTGAGGTGATGGCTGCTGGTGGTTTCAAACCCCTCCGCACCGAATGGTGGCATTTCAACCTCTGCACCCGCGCCGAGGCGAAGAAATACTACAAAGTCATCAGATAGACTTGAGATTTGAGATTTTAGACTTTAGATTTGAGATTTAGACTTTATTTAGTTTTTAGACATGGGCATCAAAGCCTTCATCCTCGCTCATCGTAATGACGACACACGGACGTTGGCCTTGCAAGCGTCCAAGCACCTCGATGTGGACATGGCCTTCGCCATCGACCAAATCAGGGGTTGGCAGAAAGCAAAGAGCAAGTTGCCGTCATGGGCTTCCTGCGACGATATCACCTACCCTCCCCCACTGGCTATGGAACAGTGTTCTTCGGAACAGACGGCACGTTACAAGGCCGACCTCTGCCAGAAGTTCATTGGCGACAATGAGCGACACATCCTAGCCGACCTCACCGGAGGAGCCGGTGTCGATTTCTCCTTTCTCGCCCCACTCTTCACACAAGCCATCTACATCGAGCGCCAGGACACTCTCTGCCAAGTGGCACGTCACAACCTGCGCGCCTTGGGTCTCGACCATGCCGAGGTGCGCGAAGGCGACGCCATTGCTCTGCTCGACTCTTTACCCCATCTCTCCCTGCTTTTCATCGACCCGGCAAGGCGTGACCAACACGGTGCACGCACCTTCGCCATCAGCGACTGCACACCCGACATCCTGCCCGTGCTGCCCCGACTCCTCGAGAAAGCCGACCACCTGATGGTGAAACTATCACCCATGCTCGACTGGCACGAGACACTCAAAAGCCTTGACAACGCCTGTCCGAACACGGTGAGGGAGATACACATCGTGGCCGCTGCCAACGAATGCAAGGAACTGCTCGTATGGCTCAGTGCTCATCACAGCAGCAGCACCAACACCGTCGTCTGCTGTGCAAACGACCAACAGACCTTCATCACCGATTTGGAAACGGAGCGACAGGCCGCCCCCACACCCTGCATCAGCGAGATTCCCCTTGCTCCCACAAGAACTATAGACCCCGCAAGTCCCATAGGCTCCACATGCTGGCTCTACGAGCCCAATGCCGCCATCATGAAAGCAGGCTGCTTCGCCACATTGGCGGAAAGGTTCTCCCTTCAAGCCATCGCCCCCAACAGCCATCTTTTCCTTTCCACCCAGCACATTCCCCACTTCCCCGGGCGTGTCATGCACATCACCGGCACCACCACGATGAACAAGCGGCAGTTGCGCGAGTCACTCAAGGACATCACCCAAGCCAACATCACCACACGCAACTTCCCCCTCACCGCCGACCAACTACGCAAACGCCTGCGACTGTCCGACGGAGGCGACACCTATCTCTTCGCCACCACCACCAAAGACAAGCAACATATGATTTTCATCTGTAAAAAAGGATTGTGATGACGGTATTTCGGTATTCCGGTATAACATTAAGACGATATTTCAATTTTTTTGTAATGATAACAGGGGGGTGACCGAATGGTCACCCCCAATCCTAATTCAAAAACTTAAGAACTAACTAATTTCTATAAGCGGGATTCTGATATGCTGCTTTCTCTTCGTCAGACATTTCCATGCCGTCGAGCTGCCCCTGTGGGATAGGACGGATGTAATATCCGGCAGGAATGTCACGCCTGAACTCCTTGAGGTCCTTGTCGGTGTATCCATCACCGGCAATATGATATACTGTGGAACGCTCAGCCCACTTCTGTGTGCGCACGAGGTCGAACCAACGGTATCCCTCACCCCAGAACTCACGGCTGCGCTCATCGAGGATGTAGTCGATGGTGATGACGGCCGGTGTGGCGGCCAACATCTCAGCCGTATGATCGACAGAAACAGCCACATCATCGTTCTGAGAGAAGGTCTGCTTGCCAGCACGTGCACGGAGTACGTCAACAAGGCGCTTAGCCTCGGTGTTGTTCCCCAACTTCACAGCAGCCTCTGCGGCGATGAGATAGAACTCAGAGAACTTGGCGATGTTGTAAGGACGTGGGCTTCCGCCATTGACCTTGCTGCCAAGACCACCGGCGTTGTCGGTGCGGTAGATGCCGAGTTTCCAGTTGATGGGATACTTCTTGCGGCTGATATGGTTGACAGCGACCACGAAGTCCGGGCGGCCAGGAATTTCTCCGAAACCAAGTCTTCCGTCGGCACCAGTGTAGTTGATGTTGCCATCCTCGCTCTCAGGCACCCAGCTGAAGTAAACCTCGTTGGGGAGCACCTGCATGCCATTTGCGCCAAAGACATAAGGCTCAGAATTGCCAGCCTTGTGCCAGTTGGTGTGGTAGCGCAGGGTGAAGGTGGCATCGTAGCGAGAGTCGATGGCCTTTACGTCATCTTCCCAAACACCACCCTTCATAAAGTTGTCGGCGATGGGAGCCATACGTGTCCAAGGACGTCCGAGACCCTGCACAGCCTCACGCTGAATGGGATTGATGACTGCACCTGAAGCAGCCTTCGCTGTCATCTCAGTGTAGTTCCATGTCTCCATCCAGTAGGCGAAGTTCTCAGGTGAGCCACCGCTGCCCCATCCGTATCCGGCACCACCGTTGCCAAACTTCTCGTTCTCGTCGTGGTCGGCATAGAGCATGATTTCCGAGTTGCGGTCGTTGGTTGCTACGTTCACATCATAGAAAGTGGGCTGCAATCCATAAGGTCCGGGATTGTTGATGGCCTCCATGGCAGTTTGATAAGCCTTCTGGAAGTAAGAGTTGGCCTGTCCGGCATCGCGTGTGCACTCAGGATAAGTAGGAATCTGTTTGGGGTTCTCCAGCCACCAAGCATAGGTCAGATAAGCCTTTGAGAGGAAGAGACGTGCGAGGTTCTTTGTAGCGGTCCCTGTCAGACGAGGATTGTCGGGCAGGTCGGCGACAGCCTTCTCCAAGTCGGCGAAGATGGCAGCATAGACCTCAGGCACGGTGTTGCGCTTGGAGGTGCGTATGGTTGAGGTGTTGAACTTCAGGTCTCCAGCACCCAGGTCGAGTGGCACGCCACCGAAGGTCTGTACAAGGAGGAAGTAGTCGAAAGCGCGGAAGAAGTAAGCCTCAGCGAGCAATGCGTCGCTGATGCCTGCTGCAGCACCGTTCTCGATGATGCCACTGGCGGTGTTGATGTTTGCGAATGCCGTTCCCCAGAGGATGTCAGAGCGGCTGCTGGTTGAGGTGAGTGAGCCCACGCCTGAGAGGTCGGCATCCTTGAAGTTTCCGTCGGCCGACTGAGCATAGGTGTACTCGTCGGTGCCTGTCTCACAATGGTTGAGCCAATATCCGTTTCCATAGAAATAGCGCAAGTGCGCATAGAGAGAGGTCAAGCCACCCTCGATACCCGTCTTCGTGGTGAAGAAAGTGGGGTCGAACTGGCTGCGAGGCTGCTCGTCGAGGATATCGGAGCAGGAGGTGAAGGTGGTGGAAAGTCCACAGCACAACAAACCCGCAGCAAGGATATATTTGATATTTTTGGTTTTCATATTCTTGTCTAAATTAAATTGTCAATTTTCAGTCTTCAATTGTCAATTAGAATGTTACGTTGATGCCGAAGAGGAAGTTGCGCGTGGCAGGAGTGTTATAGCCGATGATGGGCATCCTGTGCTTTCCGGAGTACTCTCCATAAGCCACGGCCGTGTTCTGGTTGGCCCATGAGTTGGTCTCTGGGTCAAGACCGCTCTCGTTGGTGTAGGGTGAGAAGAGCACGAAGGGGTTCTGCACGGTGGCGTAGAGACGGAGTCGGCTGATGCCCAGGTTCTTGATGACACTCAGTTTGTCGAAGTTGTAGCCCAGGGTGATGGTCCGAATCTTCAGGTATCCGGCATCGAAATATCCAAGTGTTGAGCCATACTTGGGGTTGTCACCGCTCTGTATGCCACCTGGTCTCGGATACTTGGCCCCCGTGTTGTCCTCTGTCCAATAGTCGATGTCGAGCTGTCCGCGGCGACCGGTGAGCATGTTCAGGTAGCCGTTGGAAGAGTGGATGGCGCTGATGAGCTTGCCGCCCACCTGGAAGGCACCGATGACGGTGAGGTCGAAGTTCTTGTAGCCCACGGTGGTGTTGAAGCCTCCGAGGAGGTCGGGCTCCATACTCATGATGCGTCGGTCGTCAGGACCGATGGCACGTGTGGGGACACCATTGGCATCGAGCACATCGTCGTTGTATTTCACCTTAATCATACCCAGGTTGCCGCCTGGCTCGAGAATGGCAAAGTTTGTGGTCTCGGTGGTTGTGCCATCGGCGTTCTTTACTGTTACATTATAAACATCTTCTGCATTCCACAAGCCATCGTATTCATAGTCGTAGATGACATCGATGGGATGCCCCACGAACCATCTGTTGCCTTCGTCGCGGTCCTCTCCCGAGGCGAGAGCCACCAGTTTGTTCTTATTGGCGTAGAGGTTGATGCCAGCATCCCAGTGCCATCCGTTCTTGTTGTCGAGTATGACGCCGTTGAGTGTGAATTCCCATCCCTTGTTCTCGGTTTTTCCGATGTTTCCGGTGAAGCTGCTCACACCTGAGGATGAAGGCAGAGACACGTCGAGCAAGATGTCGTTGGTCTTCTGGATGTAGTATTCCAACGAGCCATATAGTCTTCCGTTGAAGAATGAGAAGTCGAGACCCATGTTCCAAGTCTTGGAATATTCCCATCCCAGTTCTGGGTTGGGCAGTGCGTTGACATAGTATCCAGCCATGTATGTGTCGCCGAAGTTGTAGTTGCGCACGGCCAGTCCACCGAGTGTTGAATACGGGTTGATGCTCTGGTTGGAGGTCTCTCCATAGCCCACGCGCAGTTTCAGGTTGTCCACCCATGTGACAGGCTCCATGAAGCTCTCCCGGAAGATGTTCCAACCAGCGCTGACAGCTGGATAGGTATGCCACTGGTGTCCCTTGGCCAGGCGTGAGGAGGCGTCGGAACGTATGGCGGCGGAAAGCATGTACTTGTTGTCATAGGAATACATCACACGGCCCATCCACGACATCAGTCCGCTCTGCCAATAGTTGTAGTTGTTGAGGTTCACCTCGCCAGTAGCCTTGTCGAGAGCATAGTATTGGAAGAAGTCGGCAGGTATGCCCTGAGCAGAAGCTCCGGTTGACTCGTATGTGGTCTCCTCGGCGGAGTACATGCCCACGACGTTGAGGTTGTGCTTCTCAGCGAAGGTACGGTCGAAAGTGACGATGTTCTCAATAGCCCAGTTGCGTGTTTGGTTCTCGGAGATGCCACCTCCGTTGATGGCTTTCTCATCCTTGTTGTTGACACCTGTTCCTGTGAAGTTGCCCCCTTTGGAGGAACGGAAGTTCAAACCTACGTTGATGCGGTAGCTCAGTCCTTCCACCCACGGGCATTTCACCTCTCCGAAGAGCGTATTATAGGAACCGATGCCCTTGTTCTCGTTGAGCCATATGGCCTTGTCTCTTCTCACCGTCTCCTTGGTGACCACGGACTGGTCGTCGGCGGGTAGTGTGACATAGCGTTTGAGGTTTCCATTCTCGTCATATGGGCTGGCCAGCGGGCTCTTGCTCAGCACGCCATACATATCGTTGACACCCTGTGTCATGCGATAGCTGTTGTTGGTGCTCAGTCCGAAGCGGAACCATTTGCCCACCATCTGGTCGAAGTTTCCACGTACGGATATGCGGTCGTATTCTTGTGTTGGAACGGGCGACTCATCGTGATAGTATCCAGCACCGAAGCTGTAGCTGCCTCCATTGGTGCCTCCAGAAACGGTCACATCGTGGTTGTTGCTCACACCAGTCTGGTAGTAAAGATCCTGCCAGTCGGTGTTGGTATTGTCGTTCTCGTCGAGGGAGTTTTCATATTTGCCGGCATATTTGCGGAACTTGGCGAACGTTGGTCCGTCCATCATGGGGTATTTCTCGAACACCTTCTTGAAACTGACGTATCCATTATATGAAACCTTAGCAGGAGCCCCCTGGTATCCCTTGGATGTGGTGATGATGATCACACCGTTGGCACCACGCGAGCCGTAGATTGCAGTAGCAGATGCATCCTTGAGAATGTCCATCGACTTGATGTCTGCGGGGTTGATATCGGAGAGTTGTCCCATGAATGGTATTCCGTCGAGCACGATGAGCGGGTCGTTTGAAGCGCTCAAGGAACGTTGTCCACGTATGCGTATTTGCATTTCAGCGCCCGGTTGTGAAGATGTCTGCGTCATCAGCACGCCTGCGATACGTCCTTGCAGGGCTTGTGCAGCGTTGGTGGAAGCGACTTGGTTGAGTTTCTCACCATTGACATTAGCCACCGATCCGGTGACAGCCTCGCGTCGCTGTGTACCGTAACCGATGACGATGATTTCGTTGAGGCTTCCGCTCTCCGAATCGAGCACGATGTTCATATTGCTTTGGTTTCCCACCTTCACTTCCTGGGTGATGTATCCCACATAGGAGACGACCAGTGTGGCCCCAGGATTCACATTGATGGTGAAGTTTCCGTCCATATCGGTGATGACACCGTTGGACGTACCTTTTTCCATCACAGTAGCACCAATGAGCGCGCCATCGGCATCGCTCACCTTTCCCGTCACTCTCTTGGATTGTTGCACCTCGTCGGTGGAAGAGACCCCGGCAGGCGCTGCAATGGCTTGCTGTGCACTCAACACCCCAAACAAGGAGCATAGACCCATCAAGTAGATGGTTTTTTTCAAGTTAAAATGCATGATAATACTTTTTTAGTTATTAGATAGTTATTTGGGTTATAAAATTGCATAGTGTAACAAATGACGGTGCAAAGATAAAATAATATTTACAATGTGTGTTTCAATTTCGTTTCAACGACATTCAATTTTGTTTCATCCCCTAAATACCACTTTCAACTACCTCAAGTTTCTGAAGTTTTGCAATGCCGATGTCTAAAACCCGAGTGGGCCAGTTGCCTTCAGCCTTCAAGGCCAATAAGCCTTCGCCCAGACATCCTGAGCAGGAGCCTGGGCGAAGTGATGTGTGAGAAATGATGTCTAGATTTATGTATGTTTCCTTTATCGGATGACAACCTTCTTGCCTTTGTGGATGTAAATGCCTTTGTGAGCCGGTTTGCCGCTTAGTCGTCGTCCGTCGAGCGAAAACCACTCGTTGGCACACCCTTCGCCAGCCGTATCGTAGTCATGGATGGCTACGATGTCGGTAGTGTCGTACACGAATGGCACATCTTTTTTGTCCCCCCATATGTACTGCTCCAGTCCGGGGTAGTCGATGAATGGGTTTCTGTTCTTCTGTATGCCATAGACGGCATTGTTGCGGTTGACTTCCTTCTCGCTGACAGGGTCGTTTGCCGACCATTCCATCAGCATCTGTAGTTGCCATTCTGCTATGCCAGGATAGGTGCTTCCGTCGATGGTAGCCTTTACGTCTGCGTTGTTGGCATACCAGTCGGGTAGTTTTTCCTCATAGCATGTCACCATATAGAAATATGTACGTGCGAAGTCACCCTTGTACTCATCGTTTGGTTCGAACACCGTACCGTTGTATCCTTGGCGAGTGCATTTCCCGAGTTTGCTGAAATTATTTGCCGACATATATGCTTCTCCATTTGTTTCTCCGAAGGGGAAGTTAGAGCGTTTGTTGTTCACATACTTGTCGGTTGGATAAACATGGTGAAGGTCGGTGTACATAGGCATCACCTTTCCCCCGAACCAGCTATTAGGGAAGGAGTGCTCACGATTGTAATACTGTCCTTCCGCGTTTCCGCTTCCTGTGTCCTGATTGGCGCCGAATGTGAACTCCACTTTGTTGGAATACATGTCCCAGACCTTTCCTTCCGGTGTGGCGTCTGTTGTTTGGAAATGTGTCCAAAGCGCCTTGTATGCCACATCCAGCGATCCTCCTTCGTCACGGTTGTAGATGATGCCGCAGAGCGATGTCTTCAGAGCTTCGCCCTTCTTTCCGTCGGCATCCTGGTAGTAGGCTCCCGAGCTGTTGGGTCCTTGTGCTTGGATTGCCAGTACTGCCGTCGATAGCAATAATGTGAAGAATAGTTTTTTCATATTGATTATCATTTTAGTCATACGGTATCATGAAGTTGCAAAAGGACCAAGATGGTCTTGTGGCGAGTCACTCCTCCCACAACGATTTGGAGAAGACGTTGGCCTCATCGCCACCAATCTCTTCTGCATCGGGGTCTTTATCCAACCCTTCCACATCGAAGCTTCCTCTGGGTTCGCCAAGTTTATCAAGCACTGTATCCTTCAATTGCAGTGAGATGATGATTAAAATTTGTCTCTCTTTTTCTTAAGAAAAAATACTGCATGCATTGTCATCTTGAATGCAAGCATATGGCTTTTCGTGTGGTGAAACACACACACTAATCACCATTCTTTCTTGTTGTTACATAATGAGAAATAGAGGGTGCACACCACTTATTGTGGATATGATATCCTTTAAAGAAACAAAATTAATAAAAATAAATATAACCAAAGAAGAATTAAGAGCTTTTAACAGTCTGAATGAGGCGGGTAACCACTCTGCGAATATCATTAAAACATATAATTACCATACAATTGTTCAAAAATTTTTACTCATAAATCATAAATTTGGGAGAATTATTTGTTTCATATTCATTTCGTAAAAAATTTTGATAAATTATGGAAATTCGTGTTAAAAACATGCTTTTAACAACGCTTGGGCTTATGGGGTTAATGGGGCTAATGGGACTAATGGGGCTAATGGGGCTAATGGGACTTATGGGACTTATGGGGTTAATGGGGTTAATGGGGCTAATGGGACTTATGGGGCTAATGGGACTTATGGGACTTATGGGACTTATGGGGCTAATGGGACTTATGGGGCTAATGGGGCTTAGGGCTGACTGTGCGGATAAGCGTAGAAAAAAGCGTGGTAATTTGGTTTTTCCGCTCGCAAATATGCACCTTTGGCTGCTTCCAAGGTGCTTACGCTCGGAAAAGGAAACAAAAAATTTGCTTTTTGTTTTGCTTTCCGCTCACTAATTCGTACCTTTGTCGGATGTATATTAATAAGTAGTAATTTTCACCCCTTATTCAAGATATCAAGTCCCATGTCTGAAATCACCATCAAGCGAGTGGAAACGCGCCAGGATCTCAAGCGCTTCATCGAGTTCCACTACGACCTGTACAAAGGAAACGAATACGACGCTCCCGTCCTTTTCAGCGACGATATGAAAACGCTCAGCCGCGACAAGAACGCCGCCTTTGAGTTTTGCGAATCCGACTATTTCCTCGCCTACAAAGACGGGAAGTTGGCTGGTCGCGTAGCCGCCATCATCAACCACAATGCCAACAAGAAGTGGGACCGTCGCGTGGTGAGGTTTGGTTGGATAGACTTCATCGACGACCTCGACGTGTCGAAAGCACTCTTCAAGTCTGTTGAAGACTGGGGAAAGGCTAAGGGAATGACTGAAATGGTGGGTCCACTGGGATTCACCGACATGGACCCCGAAGGCATGCTCATCTGGGGCTTCGACCAACTTGGTACGATGGCCACCATCTACAACTATCCTTATTACCCTGAGCACCTGGAGCGCATCGGCGGTTTCGAGAAAGACAACGACTATGTGGAGTACAAGATTTTCATCCCCAAGGAGGTGCCGGAAAAACTATCCAAAATCTCCAATATGATAGAGAAGCGCTACAACCTGCATGTGAAGAAACTCACCAGGCGGGAAGTGTTCAAGGAGGGTTATGGCAAACGCGTCTTCTCCATCCTCAACGAGTGCATGCAAGACCTCTACTCCTTCTCCGAACTCACCGAGCGGCAGGTGGACCAATATGTCGACATGTATCTCCCTTTAGCCGACCTGAACCTCATCACCATCATCGAAGACTGGAACTTCGACCCCCACAAGATGGTTGGCGTGGGCATCACCCTTCCCTCACTCACCAAGGCATTGCAGAAATGCCACAAGGGAAGGCTCTTGCCCTTCGGATGGTGGCACCTGCTCAGGGCCATCAAATGGCACAAGACCAACATCGTGGACCTCTACCTGGTGGGAGTCCTGCCCGAATACCGCAAGAAAGGCGCCAACGCCCTTCTCTTCTCCGACCTCATCCCCCAATACGTGTCCTACGGTTTTGAATGGGGCGAGAGCAACGTGGAGATGGAGTCGAACACGAACGTGCAGGGGCAATGGGGCTTTTTCGACCACGAGATGCACAAGCGCAGACGCTGCTTCAAGAAAAACATTTAGCAAACCAGAACTATGGAAGAAGAGAAAGACATATTCAATCCCGAACTCGAACAAACCGAATATATAGACGACAACATACGCACCCTCACCGGCATCGAGCACATCCGCCTTCGTCCCGGCATGTACATCGGGCGCCTTGGCGACGGTTCTCTGCCCGAGGATGGCATCTACGTGCTGCTCAAGGAAGTCATCGACAACTCCATCGACGAGTTCAAGATGAACGCCGGCAAGCGCATCGAAATCGACATCGAAGACCATTTGCGCGTGCGTGTTCGCGACTATGGGCGCGGCATCCCCCAAGGCAAACTCATCGAAGCCGTCAGCGTGCTCAACACCGGTGGCAAATATGACTCTAAGGCATTCAAGAAAAGCATCGGGCTCAACGGTGTCGGCGTGAAGGCCGTCAACGCCCTTAGCGCACGCTTCGAGGTGCGCTCCTACCGTGACGGCATGGTGCGCAAGGCCACCTTCGCCCTTGGCGAATTGCAAACCGACACCACAGAGAAGACCGACGACGAGAACGGCACCTACATCTGGTTCGAACCCGACAACACGATGTTCAAGAACTACCGTTTCCAGGACGACATCGTGGAAACCATGCTCCGCAACTACACCTACCTCAACACCGGTCTCACCATCATGTACAACGGCAGGCGCATCCTCAGCCGCAACGGCCTTGAAGACCTGCTCAACGACACCATGACCAGCCAGGGCATCTACCCCATCATCCATATGAAAGGCGAGGACATAGAAATAGCCTTCACCCACACCAACCAATATGGAGAAGAGTATCACTCCTTTGTCAACGGGCAGCACACCACGCAGGGCGGCACGCACCAAAGCGCCTTCAAGGAGCACATCGCCAAGACCATCAAGGAGTTCTCTGGCAAGGCTTTCGAATATGGCGACATCCGCAACGGACTGGTGGCAGCCATCGCCGTCAACGTAGAAGAGCCGATGTTTGAGAGCCAGACGAAAATCAAACTCGGTTCGCTCACCATGAGCCCCGACGGCGTGTCGGTGAACAAATACGTGGGCGACTTCATCAAGACCGAGGTGGACAACTACCTGCACAAGAACCCCGACGTGGCAGAAACGATGCTGCAGAAGATTGCCGAGAGCGAGAAGGAGCGCAAGGCGATGGCCGGTGTCACAAAACTCGCCCGCGAGCGCGCCAAGAAAGCCAACCTTCACAACCGCAAGTTGCGCGACTGCCGCATCCATTACAGCGACACGAAAAACGACCGCAAGGAAGAGAGCTGCATCTTCATCACCGAGGGCGACTCCGCCAGCGGCAGCATCACCAAGAGCCGGGACGTCAACACTCAAGCCGTCTTCTCCCTTCGCGGCAAGCCGCTCAACACCTACGGGCTGACCAAGAAGGTGGTCTATGAGAACGAGGAGTTCAACCTCCTCCAAGCGGCCCTCGACATCGAAGACGGCCTCGACACCCTGCGCTACAACAAGGTGATCGTGGCCACCGACGCCGATGTCGATGGCATGCACATCCGTCTGCTCATCATCACCTTCTTCCTTCAGTTCTTCCCCGACCTCATCAAGAAAGGCCATGTCTATGTGCTTCAAACCCCTCTTTTCCGTGTCAGGGCGCGTCGCACGAAGATCAAGAACAAGCAAGTGGTGGCCGAGGCCGACGAGAAACGAGCCCCTGGCGAAAGGAAGAGCGACTACATCACCCGCTACTGCTACACCGACGAGGAACGTCTCGCCGCTATCCAGGACCTCGGTCCCGACCCCGAGATCACCCGCTTCAAGGGTTTGGGCGAAATCTCTCCCGACGAATTCGTTCATTTCATCGGTCCCGACATGCGTCTTGAGCAAGTGACCCTGCACAAAAACGACCAAGTGGCTCAACTCTTGGAATACTACATGGGGAAGAACACCATGGAGCGACAGAATTTCATCATCAACAACCTCATCATAGAGGAAGACATCCCAAAAGAAAACATAGAAGAAGCATTATGAAAAAATCATCCTTCATCATCCTTGCCTTGCTATTGGCATGGCATGGCGTATACGCACAATCAAGGTACGGCTCCTCCACTCCACTCCACAAACTCAACATGGCGGTAATGGCCATCAACAACCTGTATGTGGAGGATGTGGACGAAGAAAAACTCACCGAGGATGCCATCAGGGGCATGCTAGAAAAGCTAGACCCCCACTCCACCTATTCCAACGCGAAGGAAACCAAACAGATGACCGAGTCGCTGGAAGGCAGTTTCGAAGGCATCGGCGTGCAGTTCAACATGATGGAAGACACCCTTTTGGTGATACAAACCATCTCCAACGGACCATCGGAAAAAGTGGGCATCATACCCGGCGACCGCATCGTAGCAGTGAATGACACCGCCATCGCAGGCGTGAAAATGTCGAAAGAGGACATCATGTCACGACTGAGAGGCCCCAAGGGAACGAAGGTCAACCTCAAGATTGTGCGCCAAGGCATCAAGGAGCAACTCCCCTTCACCGTCATTCGCGACAAAATCCCCGTCTATTCGCTCGACGCCTCCTACATGATACGCCCGGGCATCGGATACATCCGCATCGGCAACTTCGGCGCCACCACCTACGAGGAATTCATGAACGCCATGGCCAAACTGCAAGGTGAAGGTATGAAAGACCTCATCATCGACCTCCAGGACAACGGCGGCGGATACCTGCAAGCCTCTGTCATGGTCATCGAGGAATTCCTGGAGAAAGGCGACATGATCGTCTACACCGAGGGCCGCCGCTCACCCAAACGCGACTATTACTCCTCCGGCTCCAACACCTTCGACGGCCGCGTCGTGATACTCGTCAACGAATACAGCGCCTCAGCCTCGGAAATCACCGCCGGAGCCTTCCAAGACCAAGACCGCGGCGTCATCGTGGGACGACGCACCTTTGGCAAAGGCCTGGTGCAACGACCCATAGAATTCGACGATGGCTCGATGATACGCCTCACCATCGCCCATTACTACACCCCCTCGGGCCGCTGTATCCAAAAACCCTACACCAAGGGTGACAAGAAAGACTATGCCGAAGACATCGAGAACCGTTTCCGCAACGGCGAGATGACCAATTCCGACAGCATACACTTCGCCGACTCACTCAAGTTCCACACCCTGCGCAAAAACCGCGTGGTGTATGGCGGCGGCGGCATCATGCCCGACTATTTCGTGCCACTCGACACGATGAAGTACACCAAGTACCATCGTCAACTCTCCGCCAAAAGCCACATCATCAACGCCAACCTCAAGTACATCGACAACAACCGCAAGGCACTCAAGAAGAAATACAACACCTTCGAAGAATTCGACGGCAACTTCGAGGTGCCTCAAAGCCTCCTCGACGACATCTTCAAGAAAGGAGCCGAAGACAACATCAAACCCAAGGACGACGAGGAACTGGCGCGCACCATCCCCTACCTGAGAACCCAGCTCAAAGCCCTCATCGCACGCGACCTATGGGACATGAACGAGTATTTTCATGTCTTCAACGAAACCAACGACATCGTGCTCAAAGGAATAGAAATACTGCAACAGTGACATGTGGAAAGCCATCCTCATCACCATCCTGACCACACTCCTTGCCAACTGTACTCAAAAAGCGGGAGACATCGTCGATGAAAAGGTGAAGCGTTTCCACACCGACGTATTGCTGCGCACCACACCCGTCAAAGACCAAGGCAACAGCAACGCATGTTGGATTTATGCCATGCTCGCCACCATCGAAAGCGAACACCTTCGCGATGGCGACTCCGTCAACCTTTCCGCCACCTACCTCTGCCGTCACGCACTGGCAGAGCAGGTGCAGCGGCATTATGCCACCGCCGGCACACACACTGTCAGCCTGAAAGGCATGGCTCCCATGACCCTCGACCTGCTGCAAAGCCACGGCGCCATGCCCTATGACTCCTACAAAGCAAATGAGGTGGACTTCAAGTCTTTGTCGATGCAACTCACTCGACTAGCCGACAGCAGTAGAGCACACCGCAAAGGCATTGCACACCTGAACGAGAATGCCGAAAAACTGTTTGACGACGCACTTGGCTTCTCCCCCTCCTGGGTCTTCATGCTCGGATGCCAATACACCACGTTGGAATTTGCTCGCAGCATCTGCAAGAAAGACGAATATGTGTCGATCACGAGTTTCACACATCATCCTTTCGGTTCGACTTTCACACTCGAAGTGCCCGACAACCAACACGCCAACCGCTTCCTCAACCTCCCCATCGACTCCATGATGACATGCATGGAACAGGCACTCCGACACGGGCATCCGGTATGCTGGGAAGGCGACATCACAGAGACAGGGTTCAGTGCCGAGAGAGGGATTGGGGAACTCACCAGCAACCAACCGGTGACACAAGAAAGCAGGCAGCGCGACTTCGACCATTTCAAGACCACCGACGACCATTGCATGGAAATGGTGGGCATAGCCCATGACGACCACCAACGCAAATACTTCATCTGCAAGAACTCGTGGGGCAACAACAACCCCTATGGGGGATTCGTGTTTCTCTCAGAAGCATACGTCAAGGCAAAAACCATCTGCATAGTACTACCCCGGGTCGCATTATGACGAGATGATGTGATAACGAGATGTCGAAAGAAAGGAAAAGTCTTAAAAAAGATTAATGAAATATATATATATTCCTTCTTGGTATTATATTTGTAGAGCATATTGTTTCAAGTGAATCCATGGCCAAGCAAAGCATCAGACAAGGACAGAAACAGACGCAGAAGCAACGACTCACCCCCTTGCAACTGCTGATAGGGCAAATGATAGAAAAGCCCGTGGACCAACTGCAGGAGTATGTCAGCCACCAGTTGATAGACAACCCTGCCTTGGAAGCCAGCCCCGGAGAGGAATCCTCGTGGGAGACACCTTCTGTTTCTGATCGCGAAAGCCCCTCCCCTTCCGAAGATTACGACACCCTTCCAACCATTCCCGTGCAGACCCAAGGCCCGCGCCAAGACCCGTCAGACAGTCTTTCGTTCTATGACCAACTGAAGGAACAAATGAGGCAGACCGAGCTCGACTACCATCAGCGCTACATCATGGAATACCTCATCGGTTCGCTCGACACCGACGGCCTGCTTCGCAAAAGTTGTGAAACCATCTGTGATGAGATGGACATCTACCACAACTTCGAATCCACCCCCGAAGAGGTGGAAGAGGTGCTCTCCCTTCTTCAAGACTTCGACCCTCCCGGCATAGGGGCTCAAAGCCTGCAACAATGCCTGCTGCTTCAAGTGCAAAGGCGCAAGGACGGTTGGATGAAAGACATGCTCACGAGCATCATCGGCAGCCATTTCGACGACTTGCTCAAAAACCACTGGGACAAGTTGCAACGCTCCCTACGCCTCACCGACGAGGAAAAGGAAGAGGTGAGAGCCGAGGTTCGCAAACTCAATCCCAAACCCGGTTCGTCGCTTGGTGAAGTGATTGGTGGCAGCAAGCAACAAGTCACTCCCGACTTCATTGTTGAAACCAACGAGGAAGGCGACATCACCTTCACACTCAACAGGGGAAGGCTCCCTCAGCTGGAAGTGTCGGAATCCTATATGGAAATCATCAACAGCATGAAAAGCCTCTCACGAAAAGACAAGGAAGCCCTTCCATTGCTCAAGAAAGACATGGAAGGAGCCAAGATGCTCATCGAGGCCCTTCAGCAACGCCAAATCACCCTCGCCAAAACCATGAGCGCCATCATCAAGCGCCAGAAGAAGTTCTTCCTCGACGGCGACGAAGCAGACCTCATGCCGATGACGCTGAAAGACGTTGCATCAGACACCGGCCTCGACATCTCCACCATCTCCAGGGTGACCAATGAGAAATACGCCGAAACCCCATGGGGCATCTTCCGCCTTCGCTTCTTTTTCAACGACCGATACGACAACGATGGCGACGAGGTGTCGACCCGCAAGATAAAAAGCCTTCTGAAAGAAATCATCGACAAGGAAGACAAGCGTCATCCCCTCACCGACATGCAGTTGGAAGAGGAAATCAAGAAAAAAGGCTTCAACACCAAGCGTCGCACCATCGTGAAGTATAGAGAACAAATGAACATCCCAAAATCAAGCCTTAGGAAACAATGAAAGAAAAGGACCTCGTCGGAATGTCTAAAACAACAAGCATCCTGTGCTCACCTTTCCTCATGCCCGTGGCGGGACTGCTCATACTGTTCAACTACCTCAGCATCCTTCCGTGGGCAGTGAAACTACACTACTTCCTCATCTTCTTGCTCTTCACAGCCATGCTTCCATTGACACTCATACGCATATATTGCAGATTAAAAGGATGGAGCATGGAAGAATTGAAGGAAAGAGGTGAAGTCCTGGCACCCTGCATCATCTGCATCCTATCCTTTGTCGTGGGATGTTATTGCTTGATAATGAACAATATGCCATACAACATCATATACATAGACGGAAATGGCATCTACTGCAATTTGAATGGTGAGACCTTTCAAGGCATCTTCATCGCAGCAATCGTCATCCTCATGCTTTGCGCCATCATCCACAGATGGTATCACATCTCCTTGCATTGCGCAGCCATAGGCGGATTATTGGGAGCCATCACATCCTATTCCGTGATATTCTCCTTCAATCCCATATGGTGGATGTGCTTCATCATCCTCCTCGGCGGGTTGGTGGGTACAAGCAGGATGGT
Source organism: Prevotella sp. (assembly GCA_017524385.1). Classification (GTDB taxonomy): domain Bacteria; phylum Bacteroidota; class Bacteroidia; order Bacteroidales; family Bacteroidaceae; genus Prevotella. Next base: position 20,649 of record JAFWSS010000246.1, on the reverse strand, counting down.
GCTCAAGAAATACACCTTGATACAAGTGGTGGCAGGATTCCTGCTAGGCACCATATGCGCCACCATGGTCATCTGACAACATAAACAAATATTTCGCACTATGAAACCAATGGTAAGCATCATCATGGGCAGCACCAGCGACCTGCCCGTCATGGAAAAGGCCATGAGCCTGCTCGATGAAATGGAAATCCCCTTCGAGGTCCATGCCCTCTCTGCACACCGCACCCCCGACGCTGTTGAAGACTTCGCCCGCAACGCCAAAGGAAGGGGTGTAAAAGTCATCATCGCAGCAGCCGGCATGGCAGCAGCACTGCCCGGGGTGATTGCAGCAGCCACAACGCTCCCAGTCATCGGCGTCCCCATCAAGGGCATGCTCGACGGTCTCGACGCCATGCTCAGCATCATACAGATGCCTCCAGGCATCCCCGTCGCCACCGTCGGTGTCAACGGAGCACTCAACGCCGCCATCCTCGCTGCGGAGATGCTCGCCCTCACCGACGCCACCATCGCCCAAAAGGTGGAGGACTACAAGTCACGCCTTGGAGAGAAGATAGTGAAAGCCAACCAACAACTGGCAGACATCAAGACCTACAAACACAAGACCAACTGACATCATGGACCTTTTCAACTACCACCGAAGGAAGTCTTTGGAAATCCACGTCGGCGACTGCCCCATGGGCGGCGACAACCCCATCAGGGTGCAGTCGATGGCCACCAGGCCCACCACCGACACAGAAGGGTGCGTGGACCAGGCCCGACGCATCATCAACGCGGGAGGAGAATATGTCAGGTTCACCACACAAGGGACGCGGGAAGCGGAAAACCTGAAGAACATCCACGCCCGGCTGCGAGAGGAAGGCTTCAGCACCCCCCTCGTGGCAGACGTGCATTTCAACCCCCATGTGGCAGAAGTGGCAGCCCTCCATTGCGAAAAGGTGCGCATCAACCCCGGCAACTACGTTGACCCGGCGCGCACCTTCAAGCACTTGGAATACAGCGACGAGGAATACTCACAGGAACTGAAGAAGATAGAAGATACGCTGCTGCCCCTGCTGCGCATCTGCCGCGACCATGGCACCGCATTGCGCATCGGTGTCAACCACGGCTCTCTGTCCGACCGCATTATGTCGAGATACGGCGACACCCCGGAAGGCATCGTTGAAAGTTGCATGGAATTCCTACGCATCTGCAGACGCGAGCAATTCGACAACGTGGTCATCTCCATCAAGGCCTCCAACACCGTGGTTATGGTGCGCTCCGTGCGACTCCTGGCACACCAGATGGAAAAGGAAGGCATGGCATACCCACTACACCTTGGTGTGACGGAAGCAGGAGAAGGCGAGGACGGACGCATCAAGAGCGCCGTGGGCATAGGCGCACTGCTCGCAGACGGCATAGGCGACACCATCCGAGTGTCGCTGAGCGAAGAGCCAGAGTGTGAAATCCCCGTGGCACGACACCTTGTGGAACACATCTCAAAACGAGCGGGTCATCCCGTCATCGAAGCACACACATTCAAGGGTTTCAACTACCTGAGTCCTGAAAGGAGAAAAACCAACGACCTGAGAGTCATCGGAGGCAGCCACGTCCCCGTTGTCATCACCCCCGGCAATGCCGATGGCACCTTCAACGGCACGATGAGACCCGACTTCATGCACACCGGCAAAGAGACACCCCTCCATGCCGGAAGCCACTACCACATCGTCGACCAGAAAGAATGCCCTCCACTCCCCGGCATCTTCCCACTATTCCAACCCGACGAGATGGGCGAAATCGACCACTCAGAACAATTCCTGAAATTCCTCATCGTGGAATATGGAAAGAGAAGAGAGGAATACCTGGAATGCCTTAGGAAACACCCCGAAGTGGTCGTGGTGAGCGTGAGCCATCATCCCAACCCCGTGGGTGAGCACAGGGCACTCGCCCATGAGTTGATGACACAAGGCTTGGGAAATCCCATGGTGATACGTCTTCACCTTGCCCACGGCAAAGAAGAGAAGGAATTGTTGCAACTGGAAGCGGCAGCCGACATGGGTCCCCTGCTGATGGATGGCCTGGCAGACGGCCTGTGGCTCACCAACGAGGGAGACATCACCAACGACATCCTCGCCGACACCGCCTTCGCCATTCTCCAAGCAGCAAGGCTCCGCATGAGCAAGACAGAATACATCAGTTGCCCGGGATGCGGACGGACACTCTATGACCTGCAATCCACCATCGCCCGTGTGAAAGAAGCCACCCAACACCTGAAAGGACTCAAAATAGGCATCATGGGATGCATTGTCAACGGTCCTGGAGAGATGGCCGATGCCGACTATGGCTACGTAGGAGCAGGCCCAGGAAAAGTCTCCATCTATCGCCGAAAGGAATGCATAGAGAAAAACATTCCCGAAAGCCAAGCCGTGGAAAAACTGCTTGAACTCATTAAAAAAGACAGGCAATGAGCACACCCACAAGACATCTCGCACCTAAGACAATATATTAAAAATAGTGAAAAACAGCCTTTTTCAAAAAGTTTAGGCTAAATTTGCAACTCCATCTCTACCATCTCTAAAAACGAGGTGGAAAATCTGGAAGAAATGAGCATAACAAAGATTGTCAACCGACTCTTTTTCCTGTCGCGACAAAAAGAGCTCGACCTCCACTATGGCGAGCATACAGGTGACTTGCAAGAAAAGGTGTTACGGCATCTGATAGGACGTGCCAAAGACACGGAATACGGACGTCGCCATCTTTTCAGCACCATCACAGACTACGAGAGTTTCACACACAACATCCCGTTGAACTCGTATGAGGATCTCAAGGGCGACATCGACCGCATGCGCCACGGTGAGACAGACATCTTGTGGCCGGGACGTGTGAGATGCTTCGCCAAGTCCTCAGGCACCACCAATGACAAGAGCAAATTCATCCCCGTCAGCGACGATGGACTGCAACGCATCCATTACGCTGGAGGCAAGGACACCGTGGCACTCTATCTGAAGGAGAGGCCCAACAGCCAACTCTTCGACGGCAAAGCGCTCATCCTCGGCGGCAGCCATGCCACCAACTATGACATCTCAGACTCCCTGGTGGGCGACCTCAGCGCCATCCTCATAGAAAACATCAACCCTTTGGTCAACCTGGTGAGAGTTCCAAAGAAAAAGACCGCACTGCTCTCAGACTTCGAGGTCAAGCGCGAGCGCATAGCACGGGAGACCCTACACCGCAATGTGACCAACCTCTCCGGCGTGCCCTCTTGGATGCTCTCCGTACTCACACGCGTCCTCGAACTGTCAGGAAAACAATTCATCAACGAGGTGTGGCCCAACCTGGAAGTTTTTTTCCACGGAGGCGTTGCCTTCACCCCCTACCGCCCCCAATACGAGCAAATCATACGCAGCAGCAAGATGCAATACATGGAAACCTACAATGCCAGCGAAGGTTTCTTCGGTCTACAGGACAACCTCTCCGACCCCACCATGCTGCTCATGCTCGACTATGACATCTTCTACGAGTTCATCCCCGTCGATGAACTTCACAAGGACCATCCCAGCGTCGTGCCACTTGAAGGAGTTGAAACCAACGTCAACTACGCCATTGTCATTTCCACCTCCTGTGGACTATGGCGATACCTCATAGGAGACACCATCACGTTCTCATCGAAAAAGCCCTACAAGTTCACCATCACCGGCAGGACCAAGCACTTCATCAACGCCTTCGGAGAAGAACTCATAGTGGACAACGCAGAGAAAGGCCTGGAATATGCCTGCAGCATCACAGGTGCCGAAGTGCTCGAATACACCGCCGCACCCGTTTTCATGGATAACAATGCAAAATGTCGTCACCAATGGCTCATCGAGTTTGCCAAGGAACCCGAGAGCCTTGAACACTTCTCCGACATCCTTGACAAGAAACTGCAGGAAATCAACAGCGACTATGAGGCCAAACGCTACAAGGACATCACCTTGCAGCACCTCGAAGTGGTGAAAGCCCGCCACGACCTCTTCAACCAATGGCTCAAGTCACGTGGGAAACTGGGCGGTCAGCACAAAGTGCCACGCCTCTCCAACAGCCGCAAAATCATCGACGAACTACTTGAGATGAATGTATGAGAAACCCTTTCATCCTGCTCGCAACAGTCTTGCTCACTTTGACAAGCTGTGCCAAGATGGGGCAACCCGACGGTGGATGGTATGACGAAACACCTCCACATGTGGTAGGCGCCATCCCCGATGACAAGTCTACAAATGTCAGCACCAGAAACATCAACATCTATTTTGACGAATTCATCAAATTAGACAACGCCACGGAAAAAGTGGTGGTGTCGCCACCTCAATTGGAGGCACCAGAAATCAAAGGGGCAGGAAGACGTATCACCGTGGAACTCAAAGACTCGCTAATACCCAACACCACCTACACCATCGATTTCTCCGATGCCATCTCCGACAACAACGAGGGCAATCCGCTGGGCAACTATGCCTATAGTTTCTCGACGGGCAACCACATCGACACGATGGAAGTGGCCGGCAACGTGGTAGAGGCAGAAAACATGGAACCCATCAAAGGCATCCTCGTAGGACTTTATGACAACCTCTCCGACAGCGCCTTCACCACAACCCCCATGCTGCGTGTGGCACGCACCGACAGCCGCGGACGATTCGTCATCAAAGGTGTTGCACCGGGAGAATACCGTGCCTTCGCACTGCAAGACAACGACGGCAACTATTTCTTCTCCCAGAAGAACGAGAAAATAGCCTTCTCCCACGACATCATCATACCGTCAAGCAAACCCGATGTCAAGCAAGACACCATCTGGCAAGACTCACTACGCATCGCCGACATCATACCCACCGGATACACACACTTCCTGCCCGACGACATCGTGCTCAGAGCATTCACAGAAGTGCAGAGCGACCGCTTCTATCTGAAAAACGAGCGCAAACAAGCAGACAACTTCAGCCTCTTCTTCACCTACGGCAGCGACCAACTTCCCGACATCAAGGGTTTCAACTTTGATGAGCAGGACGCCTTCCTCCTTGAAGCGAGCGAACACCTCGACACCCTGCGCTACTGGTTGAAAGACACCACTCTCGTCAACCAAGACACGCTGAGCATGCAACTCACCTACCTTGCCACCGACTCCACCGGCATGCTGCAACCAAAAACCGACACCCTCAACATCCTCTCAAAGGAAACCTATGCCACGCGCATGAAAGACAAGCAGAAAGAGATGGAAAAATGGGCCAAGGAGCAAGAGAAGGCCAAGAAAAAAGGCAAAGAGGTGATGACAGAAATGCCAGCGACACCATTGGAGGTCGTTGTCAACATCAAAAGCGACATGGCCCCCGATGGATACATCACCATAGAGTCGCCAACACCCATCCTCCACATCGACACGACCAAGATACACCTCTCGGCACGACGAGATACGCTCTTCGATGATAAACCTTTTCACTTGGAATGCGTCAAAAGAGAAACGGAAGGCATGGAGGCAGCCAAACGCATCTTCATCCTCACCCCCGACAGCACCGACCATCTCTGGACGATGGGAAAGCAATACTCCCTCGTGCTCGACTCAGCCGCCTTCACCGACATTTACGGGAAGGTATCCAAGGAAATCAAGAAAGGAATGACCATCAGGCCGGAAGAAGACTTCACCTCCATCACCATGCAAGTGGCACGATTGGAAGAGTCAACCTACATAGGCCAACTGCTCGACAAGCAAGACAAAGTGGTGAGACAAGCGGTATCTACCGATGGCAACATTGTCTTCAACTACGTGAAGCCAGGCGAATACTACTTCAGAGTTTTCGCCGACAACAACAACAACAGGCGTTGGGACACTGGCGACTATGCCGCCGACCAGCAAGCCGAAAACGTGTACTACTATCCAGAGAAACTGGAATGCAAGGCTCACTGGCCGCTGGTGAAAAGTTGGAATCCCTCCAGGCAAAAGACGCTCAAACCCAGCGAGATAACCAAGCAAAAACCTGACAAGGAAAAGAAAATCAGGAACCAAAACCAAGAAAGAGCCCGCAAAATGGGCATCATATACATACCACCAAACAGTTACATCAACAATCCCAAGAAATGAGAAACTACATCATCACATTATTATTGCTAGTTGCCACTGGTGCATCAGCACAATGCCCATTGGAGAACAAAGCTTTCTCCAGTGGTGAATTTCTCTCATACAACCTCTACTTCAATTGGAAATTCGTGTGGGTGAAAGTAGGCACCGCCTCTCTCTCCACCGTCTCCACCAACTATCAAGGAAAATCCGCCTTCAGGACGAGCCTCATCACACGCTCCAACGGCAAACTCGACAATGTGTATGCCATACGTGACACGCTCACAGGATATGTCAACACCACCCTCTCTCCACTTTATTTCAGAAAGGGAGCCCGTGAAGGCGACCGCTACACCGTTGACGAAGTGTGGTACAGCTATCCCAACGGCAAATGCAAGGTGAAAATGCATCGCAAAAGGCATGACAACACCCACAACAGAAGTGAGAAGACCGTCAATGATTGTGTTTATGACATGCTGAACATCTTCACACGCGCCAGAAGTTACAACAATTCAGGATGGCAAAAAGGACACACCATCAAGTTCAACGTGGCGGATGGAAACGGTGTCACAACCGGCTTGCTCAAATATGAAGGAAAAGAAACCGTCAAAGGAGAAAATGGTGTGAAATACAGATGTCTGAAACTCACCTACTCTGAATGGAGCACCAGAAAGAAGAAATACAAGCACTATGGTTCCTTCTTCGTCACCGATGATGCCAATCATGTGCCCATCCGCCTCGACATCGTGCTCAACGTGGGTGATGCAAAGGCATATGTTTCTTCCATGAAAGGACTCAGGAATCCCATCTCTTCGGTAGTGAGATAACAACCTTTTCACCACATATGACACAGGGACGCCACTTTTGTGGCGTCCCTATGTTTGTATAGTAGTCTCAAGGCTAAAATCGACTTGCTTTCTTAGGTTTGATACTTAGAAAAATGGTGATTTTTTGAAAAAAACACCCTAAAACAAAAATTTTTTTTCATTACGCAAATACATTGCGGAGCACCGTTGTACCTTTGCATCAGAAATCAGGAACAAAGGAAAAATCCTTATTCTGACAAATAAAAACTGGGGTTTAGGTCAAACGGCTAAGATGTCTGCCTGTCACGCAGTTCGGAGCGGGTTCAACTCCCGTAAGCCCCGCAAGGAAAACGGTCTTTGAATGAATGATGAAGAAATGGTCTCTGAGTCTGCATGGTGTGGATAATTGACTGTCACTCAAGAGAGACGGGTTCGATTCCCGTAGGGACCGCAAAGAAGAATATAAACGGACTTGTAGCTCAGAGGTAGAGCAGTTGGCTGTTAACCAACAGGCCGAGGGTTCGAACCCCTCCTGGTCCTCCAATGAAAAAATGCAGTATTGGTGTAACTGGCTTAGCACCCCTGCCCTCCAAGCAGAAAGGTGAGCGTTCGAATCGCTCATACTGCACAAAAAAAATATAAAAATGGCGCCTTAGTCGAAATGGATAAGACACCGCTTTCTCAAGGCGTGTGATTGTGAGTTCGAACCTCACAGGCGCTACAAGGAAATATGTACCAAGAATGAAAAATGCCCATGTAGATTAATCAGATAGATCGTTGCCCTTTCAAGGCAGAGACCACGGAGCATAACCGTGCTTGGGTACAATAAAGAGGCGAGATGGAGTTCACTTTTTCAAGTGCACTCCATCTTGCACAATTCTATTTCACATTCGTGGATTTTCTTCTCCTTGTCGTAATTGATACCCACAAGGAGGAGTTCGCCACAATGTTGAGCCACCTTGACAGGATATTGCCGACGATGGATTTGGTTGATGGCACTGTCGGCATCTTTGTCATATTTCAGTTCAAGGATGATGGCGGGAGAATCTACATTCTTTCTTGGCAGCAATACAAGGTCGGCAAAACCCTTTCCCGAAGCCAACTCACGATGGATGACATAGTCGTTGCGGGCGGCAAAATAGGCGATGCTTAACACACAAGCCAGTGAATTCTCGTTGTTATAGGAGAGAATGCTTGTGTTTTCATCGTGTGCTGCATCAACCCCTCTCGCCACCGCCTCAGCATCGCCCTCGAGTGTTGCCTGAAGTAGTTGTTCAGACTGTTTCAATGCCTTCACTACATTGGTCCATCCTGTTTCCTCTACGGCATTGGATAACTCACATGACACTTCAAAATTGGGCACGTAACAATCTTTTTTGCGCCAATTGAAAGAGAGATAACCTAAGTGGATGAGCACGGTAAGCACGTCATCCTTACTTTTGACAATCGACATGTCATTCTGAAACTTGGTAGTGTTCACCTTCACACTTCCTCCAGCGAGCATTTTGATGACATCATCCTTCAGTCCCTCGAAATTCATCTGGATGTAATGAGCCACGGCATCGAAAGCACCCGTACTCGCCCAATAACTTTCGCACCACTGACGATCAATGGCTTTCATCACTGAATTGGGATTGAACATGGATGGTTGTAACCCTATCTGATATCCATCATACCACTTCTCCAACTCGTCGAATTCCATATCATACTTGTCTGCCAAAACACGCACCTCATCCTTGGTGAAACCGAAATAGCAAGCCATGCCACCCGGAGACACCATGGAATATTCAATGAAATTATTCAGTGCCGACTCGGTCTTATATTTCTTGATAGGCAAGATGCCTGTTATATAAACCCCTGCAAAAACCTGGCTGGCATTCAAACTCTTGAACATCCGGCGCAGCCAGTTGACATAGCGGTCCATAGCCGACGTACCAGACTTGAACTCACGGCAGATGGCATCCCACTCGTCTATAATGAAGACAAAACGCTCTCCTGTAACTCCGGCAATGCGAACAAGACAGTCCATCAAATCCTCTTTTTCCCTGACAGGAACGTCGGGATAATATTCAAGAATGTCGGATTTCAGTTCCTCCTCGATATGACTTACAATGTCGTCATCGTGGTATCTTGTCACAAAATTGGTCATATCAAGGCAGATGACGGGATATTTGTTCAAATGATGTTCAAATGAAGGATGACCAGCTATTTCCAAATCAGCAAACAGACTGCGAGAGTCACACGAATGGTCATAGTAGGCACATAGCATCTTCACCGCCATAGACTTGCCAAAGCGACGACAACGGGTGACACAACTGAAACACTGCTCTGTGAATAGCGTTTTGTTGACAACAGCTATCAGTCCAGACTTGTCCACATATTCGCTGTTGCGGATTCTTTGAAACCCTTCATTTCCCAAATTGATGTATTGACCCATAATAAATAGTTGGTATGAAATTATGGCTTCATGCCTCACTTCAAAACGCAAAGATAACAAAAACCAAGGAAAAAGCAAAAAAATCACCCAACGCTTTCAATCTATGGCGCTTTTTTTCTAATTTTGCCTTGTCATATCACATGAAGAGAAACTGAAGAAAGATAAAAACCATATAAAGACAAAGCCATCTGCAAAAGGCCACTTTTCAAAAAAGTGGCCTTTTGCTTTTTTATAAGGTGAGATTGTTGTAACTTTGCACGCAAATTGCGCGAAAGCGCACAGATTATAGACATTCCAAGCAACAAACGATTAAAAAACATATGGAATACAATTTCAACGACATCGAGAAAAAGTGGCAGCAACGCTGGGTTGAACGGAAGACCTACAAGGTGACCGAAGACCAAAACCGTAAGAAGTTCTATGTGCTCAACATGTTCCCCTACCCCTCCGGGGCAGGCCTTCACGTTGGACACCCGTTAGGATACATTGCATCCGACATTTATGCACGCTACAAGAGACAACAAGGTTTCAACGTGCTCAATCCCATGGGCTACGACGCCTATGGACTTCCTGCAGAGCAATATGCCATACAAACCGGCCAGCACCCCGCCATCACCACCGTCAACAACATCAACCGCTATCGCGAGCAACTCGACAAGATAGGCTTCTGTTTCGACTGGGACCGCGAAGTGCGCACCTGCGACCCCGGTTACTACAAATGGACTCAATGGGCCTTCCAAAAGATGTTCAACTCCTATTATGACAACAATGAGCAGCGCGCCCTGCCCATCGAGTATCTGGTGGAGCACTTCGCAAAACAAGGCACCGACGGCCTCGACGCCGCCTGCACCGAGGAACTCCATTTTACCCAAGAGGAATGGGAAGCCATGGACGACAAGCAGCAGCAAGAGACACTGATGAACTACCGCATCGCCTACCTTGGAGAGACGATGGTGAACTGGTGTGCCGGCCTGGGCACCGTGCTTGCCAACGACGAGGTGGTGGACGGCATCAGCGTGCGCGGCGGCTTCCCCGTGGTGCAAAAGAAGATGATGCAATGGTGCCTCCGCGTGTCGGCCTATGCCCAACGCCTGCTCGACGGTCTCGACACCATCGACTGGACCGACTCCCTCAAGGAGACCCAGCGCAACTGGATTGGTCGCTCGGAAGGAGCAGAGGTGGTGTTCCATGTCAAGGACAGCGACATCGACTTCACCATCTTCACCACCCGCGCCGACACGATGTTCGGCGTCACCTTCATGGTGCTCGCCCCGGAAAGCGAGTATGTGGAGAAAGTGACCACCAAAGAGCAGCGCCAAGCCGTGGAAGACTACCTGACAGCCACCAAGAAACGCACCGAGCGCGAACGTATAGCAGACAAGAAGGTCACCGGTGTCTTCACCGGTTCCTATGCCATCAACCCCTTCACCGGCGAGGCCATCCCCATCTGGGTGAGCGACTACGTGCTTGCCGGATACGGCACGGGAGCCATCATGGCCGTGCCAGCCCACGACTCACGCGACTATGCCTTCGCCAAGCATTTCTCACTCCCCATCATCCCCCTCATCGAAGGATGCGACGTGAGTGAGGAAAGTTTCGATGCCAAGGAAGGCATCGTGTGCAACTCGCCACGAAAGGATGTGAAGCCCTACTGCGACTTCTCCCTCAACGGCCTCACCGTGAAAGAAGCCATCGAAGCCACTAAGAAATACGTTGCCGAGCAGCACCTTGGCAGGGTGAAGGTGAACTACCGCCTTCGCGACGCCATCTTCTCACGCCAACGCTATTGGGGCGAGCCCTTCCCCGTCTACTACAAGGACGGCATGCCACAGATGATTCCTGAAAGCAAACTGCCCATCGAACTGCCTGAAATCGACAAATACCAACCCACGGAGACCGGTGAGCCACCACTCGGAAGAGCCACCAAATGGGCGTGGGACACCGTGAAAGAGGAAATCGTGGACAAGGCGCTCATCGACAATGTCACCGTCTTCCCCATCGAACTCAACACCATGCCCGGTTTCGCTGGTTCGTCGGCCTACTACCTCCGCTACATGGACCCACACAACGACCAGGCACTCGTGGACAAGACCGTGGATGAATACTGGCAGAACGTCGACCTCTACGTGGGAGGCACGGAGCACGCCACCGGCCACCTCATCTACTCCCGCTTCTGGAACAAGTTCCTGCACGACTATGGCTACTCCTGCAAGGAAGAGCCCTTCCAGAAACTCATCAACCAAGGCATGATACAAGGAAAGAGCAACTTTGTCTACCGCGTCAACACCGACGACCACGACAAGAAACCCCTCTTCGTGAGCAAGGGCCTCATCGACAAATACAAGACCACCGAAATCCACGTGGATGTCAACATCGTTGATGCCAACGTGCTCGACATCGAGGCATTCAAGAAATGGAGACCAGAATTCAACGATGCAGAATTCATCCTCGAGGATGGCAAATACATCTGCGGCCAAGCTGTGGAGAAGATGTCGAAATCCATGTTCAACGTTGTGAATCCCGACATGATCGTGGCACGTTTCGGAGCCGACACCCTGCGCCTCTATGAGATGTTCCTCGGCCCTGTGGAGCAAAGCAAGCCCTGGGACACCAACGGCATCGACGGTTGCCACCGCTTCCTCAAGAAGTTCTGGGCACTCTTCTGGGGCAACGACAGGGACAACGACCAACTGACCGTCACCGACGAGCCAGCCACTCCCGAAATGCTCAAAAGCCTGCACAAACTCATCAAGAAGGTGAGCCAAGACATTGAAGCCTTCTCCTACAACACCTCCGTGGCCGCCTTCATGATTGCCGTCAACGAACTCTCCCAGCAGAAATGCCACAGCCGCGAGGTGCTCCGCCAACTGGTGGCCCTCATCGCCCCATTCACCCCTCACATCGCCGAGGAACTGTGGGAAGCCCTTGGAGAGAAGGGTTCGGTTTGCGATGCCGCTTGGCCTGCATATGACGAGAAATACCTTGTGGAGAGCCAGATGCAACTCACCATCTCCTTCAATGGAAAAGCAAGATACCAGATGCTGTTCCCCGTGGATGCCAGCAATGCCGACATCGAGCAAGCCGTTCTCGCCGACGAAAGGTCAGCCAAATACATCAGCGGGAAGAAGGTGATGAAAGTCATCATCGTGCCCAAGAAAATCGTTAACATAGTGGTGAAATAAAAAAGGCATATGCCAACCAACACAAAAAGCAAATTATTCAGAGAGGCCGAGGACTACTTCTTCATCACCCTCGGTCTCCTGCTCTACACGGTGGGATACACCTGCTTCCTGCTTCCATACGAAATAGTGACAGGAGGCGTGACGGGTATCTCGGCCATCATCTTCTATGCCACCAACGGAGACGGCCATGGCATACCCATCAACTACACCTATTTCATCATCAACTTCATCCTGTTGGCCCTGGCGTTGAAAATCCTGGGATGGAAATTCTTGATGAAGACCATCTATGCCATCTTCGCCCTCTCGCTCACGCTCGGCGTCGCCCAGGAGGTGATGACCAACGACGACGGGACGATGATAAAACTCCTTGGCGACGAGAACTTCATGTCGCTCATCATAGGATGCTGCATGACGGGCACGGCACTGGCCATCGTCTTCCTCCACAACGGCAGTACAGGAGGAACAGACATCGTGGCAGCCATCGTCAACAAATACCACAACATGTCGCTCGGCACCGTGCTCATCTTCGTCGACCTGGTCATCATCGGCTCCAGTTTTCCCATGTTCATCTTCGCCCGCGACTACACCGTCACAGAGGCTTTGTACAAAATAGTCTTCGGCCTCTGCACCCTTGTGGTGGAGAATGTCATGCTCGACTATGTGATGAACTCCAGAAGGGAGTCTGTGCAATTCTTCATTTTCTCCAAGAAATACCAGGAAATCGCCAACGCCATAGGCACGGAGATGAACCATGGCGTCACCATCCTCGACGGCCATGGATGGTATACAGGACAAGACATGAAGGTGCTTTGCATCCTTGCCAGGAAACGTGAGAGCGTCAGCATCTTCCGACTGATCAAGACCATCGACCCCAACGCCTTTGTAAGCCAGAGCAGCGTCATCGGCGTCTATGGTGAAGGTTTCGATGAAATGAAAGTGAAAGTAAAAAAGAAAGACAATGAAAATAGTATTCGCAACCAACAACCCACATAAACTCAGTGAAATCAAGGACATCCTGGGAGACCAGTTTGAAGTGCTGTCGCTCAACGACATCGACTGCCACATCGACATACCGGAAACCTCCGACACCCTGGAAGGAAACGCCTTACTGAAGGCATTATACATCTATGAACACTATCATATCAGTTGTTTCGCAGATGACACCGGACTGGAAGTGGACGCCCTGAATGGAGAACCAGGCGTGTTTTCCGCCAGATATGCAGGCGAAGAACACGACAGCGAAGCCAATATGCGAAAATTGTTGCACAAATTAGGAGAAAATAACAATCGCAATGCAAGATTCCGCACCGTCATCGCGTTAATCATCATAGACGAGTGCACCCACGAAGCGAAAGACGTGAGAACCTTCGAAGGCATAGTAGAAGGACAAATCACCCGTGAGCGGCACGGCAGCGAGGGATTCGGCTACGACCCCATCTTCCAACCTGAAGGCTACGACACCACCTTCGCACAACTTGGCATGGACATCAAGAACCGCATCTCACACCGGGCCAAGGCAGTGGAGAAACTCGCGCAATACCTCAAGGAATAGACCCATATGAAGAGACTGATCACAACACTACTGTTCATCGCCATGCTCACCTTTGCAAAAGGCGGACCCATCGGCTCATGGACCAGTTACCTGGCCTATGGCGACATCACGGAAATAGTGCCTGTCGACAAGATGGTGTATGTGCTCAGTTCAAAAGGCCTCTTCTCCTACAACAGCAACGACCACAGCGTGGAAACCTATGACAAGATGAACACGCTCAGCGACTGCAACATCTCACACATTGCATACTGCAAGGCAGCAAAACGACTCGTCATCCTCTATGAGAACCACAACATCGACTTGCTCGACAGCAAAGGCAACGTGGTGAACATCTCCGACTACTACAACAAGTCGATGACGGTGGACAAAACCATCAACAGCATCAAGACAAGCGGCACCTTCGCCTTCGTGGCCACCAATTTCGGCATTCTGAAAATCAATGTCGCCGAAGCCGAGATCACCGCCACCTACAACCTGGGACGCAAGGTGAAGGAAGCCACCATCTTCGGCAACCACATCTATGCGATTTGTGAAGAAGGCATCATCAAAGGCAACACTAACGACAACCTGCTGGATAAAAACAATTGGACGAGTGAAAGCACCCTCCAGGTGGACCATCTTTTCGATTTCGGAGGCAAACTGCTTGCCGCCAACAACGGAAACATCTATTGCAAAGACGGAGACGAATGGAAACTCATCCAGCAATATGCCTTCAACTCATGCAATATCTCTGGAGAGAAACTGCTTTTCGTACAAGACCATGGCATAATGGTGCTCAACTCCATCAACGACATCACCTTCCTGCAACAAGAGGATGTCACCTTCAAGTCAGTGGCCTACGACAACAAGAACCATTGCTTCTGGAGCAATCAAGACGATGGAAAACTCTGTTCCTTCATTTTGGATGACAACAACGAAATCTCCTTTCAAACCACCGACATCAACCCCGATGGACCCAAATACAACTATTTCGGCGTGTTGAAATATGTCAACCACACCCTCTTCACTTGCGGAGGAGGTTTCGACTCTGCCGCCGAACTATTCAGAAAGGCCGTCACACAAACCTACAGCAACGACCAATGGACCATCTATGAAGACGACTTGAAAGACATCGTAGGCAACCGTTTTGAGGATATGACATGCCTCGACATCGACCCTAAAGACCCCAAGCATATCTTCGTGGGTGGAAGGACAGGACTCTACGAATATATGGATGGAAAATTCGTCAAGCACTACAATCCCGACAACAGTCCTTTGGGATATGCCTTGGACAGCGAAAGCAAGAACTATGTCCTCGCACTGGGCATCAAGTTTGACAAGCAAGGCAACCTTTGGTGCCTCAACAGCCAAGCCTTGGAGAAATCCATCCTGGAACTCAAGACAGACGGCACATGGGAAGAACACCACAAGAACAACCTGATGGAAGGCACCCGCAGCCTAGGCAATATGAGAGGAATGATATTGGACAGCAGAGGATTATTGTGGTTTGTCAACAACCATTGGGACACACCCTCGTTTTATTGTCTCGACCCTTCCAACAGCGCCATGAACCATTACACCACCTTTGTGAACGAAGACGGCACCCGACTGGAACCCACCGGCGTGAGGTGCGTGGCGGAAGACAAGGACGGCAACATCTGGATAGGCACCAGCGTAGGACCGGTGATGCTCCCAGCCAACGACATAGACAACGGTTCCAACAGCGTCTTGCAACAAATCAAGGTGCCACGCAATGACGGCACCAATTTCGCCGACTACCTTCTGGGAGGTGCCGACATCAACTGCATCGCCGTTGATGGAGGCAATAGGAAATGGTTTGGCACCAATGGCAACGGTGTCTATCTCATCAGTGCCGACAACATGACCCAACTGCAGCATTTCCTGTCATCAAACAGCCAGTTGCTCTCCGACAACATCGAAGCCATCACCATCAACGATGAGACAGGCGAGGTTTTCTTCGGTACCGACAATGGTTTGTGCTCCTATATGAGCGACGCCACCGCCACCAGTGAGACGATGAACAAGAACACGGTGTATGCCTATCCCAACCCCGTCAAACCAGACTATACAGGACTCATCACCGTGACAGGACTGACGATGAACGCCGATGTGAAGATAGTCACTGCAAACGGCGCCCTGGTGGCCGAAGGCACCAGCAATGGCGGCACTTTCACCTGGGATGGTTGTGACGACAGCGGAAAAAGGGTGGCCTCGGGTGTCTACATGGTCCAAACAGCCACCAGCGATGGGAAGAAAGGAACAGTCTGCAAGATAGCCATCGTCAGATAACCATGCGCGACACCAAAATCGACATTGCCAGGGGACTCTGCATGGTGTCCATCTTACTCCTCCACACAGAAATATATTACACAGGAGAGGAAATCATCCCTTACGCCTATCATGTAGACAACTCACTACTCGCATTCGTATTCATCTCCGGATATTTGTTCATAAAAACATCTTACGACACCTTTGACCTCCGACACAAGATTGTCTCCATCGTGAAAGGCATCACCCTACCCTATTTCATTTTCACCACAGCCATCGCCTTCCCAAAAGCCATGGTGAGAGACGATACCACGTTGGTGGAAACTTTGATGTCTGTCATCACAGGACACGCATCCTGGTTTCTCGCCGCACTGATGTTGGCAGAGATGCTTTTCGCCATCATCATCCATTGCTCCTCGAAACGCAAAAACATCACCTTTTGGATTTTCGGCTGCTGCTCCCTACCCTATCTTCTCATTGCCGCCATCTACCATTTTGTTTCCACCGACTTCCTGCACGACATCAACATCTGGTGTTGGCAGAATGCCTTGATGATGCTGTTTTTCCTTTTCGCAGGTATGATGTGCAGAAAAAAAAAACTGCTATCCCACTTTCAACAACCAAGAATACTCATCATTCTTGCCTTGGTCATCGTGGGAATCAAATGGATGGTGACATCCGCAGACATGACACTGACAATGGAACCCATCAACGTAGGTTCATTTGCAGTGCTCTTGGTGGATGGAATGGCCGGAGCCGTGTTGATTGTGGGTGTATGCCGTCATCTGCCCGACAATGCCCTCTTGCAATTTACAGGAAGACACTCCTTGACATATTATTTCATTTGTGGAGCAACACCTATGGCAGTCTGCCTCGCACTCAAAAAAATGGGATTCTCCTACTCAGGGCATTATTGGCAGGTCATCATCACTTTCATCCTCGTTTTCCTCACAGCAACAGTCATCACATACGGAATAACCAAAATCAAAGAAGGGGAGTTAAAGGGGAGTTAAAGGGATATACTTGATGCCGAAACTTGTGAAATTTAAGTAAAGTTATCCACAATAGAGTGTGGATAACTCACCAATAACTTCATAATAACTTCCAACTTATCCATATTCCCTTCAAAGAGCCTGAAAAATGTGGATAAAAGTGTAACAAAATACTCGTTTATGAAAACTTTATCCACACTTGAAATCATAAAACATCATCCACAGGGACTTATCCACCTGTTGAAAAAACTGTGGATAAGTATGTAAAAAGTTTATATTCAATAGATTATTATCAACAAGTGTTGGTTGATAACCGTTGATTAAACCTAATAAGTGTATTTCAACCATTTTATCCACTTTTCCCCACCATATCATCATCATCTTCTTTTTTTCTTTTAAAAGAATAAAAAAAGAAATAATGATGAATGAGATGGGGAAAACGGATTTTTTCATTACCTTTGCAAAACACAAATCACTCTATGGCAAAGAAAGAAAAAGGACTGACCCCGATGATGCAGCAGTTTTTCACGCTGAAGGCGAAACACCCTGATGCGCTGATGCTGTTCAGATGTGGTGATTTCTATGAGACCTATTGCGAGGATGCCGTTGCAGCATCCAAAATCCTTGGCATCACGCTCACCAAGCGAAACAATGGTGGCCAGACAGCCGCCACCGAGATGGCTGGATTTCCCCATCACGCCTTGGACACCTATCTGCCTAAACTCATCAGGGCAGGTCGGCGTGTAGCCATCTGCGACCAGTTGGAAGACCCCAAACTCACCAAGACATTGGTGAAGAGGGGCATCACTGAACTGGTGACCCCTGGCGTTGCGATGGGCGACAATGTACTCAATTACAAGGAAAACAATTTTCTCTCTGCCATCCATTTCGGAAAGACGGGTTGCGGAGTGTCTTTTCTCGACATCTCCACAGGTGAATTCCTTGTAGGAGAAGGCACTTACGACTACGTGGAGAAACTGATGGGCAACTTCCAACCCAAGGAGGTGCTTTACGACCGTGCCCACAAAGGCGTTTTTGAGCGTTATTTTGGTTCGAAATACTGTGTTTTTGAGTTGGATGACTGGGTGTTCACAGAGTCAACAGCAAGGCCCAAGCTTCTCAAGCATTTTCAGACAAAGAGCCTTAAGGGGTTCGGTGTCGACCATTTGAACAACGGTGTTGTGGCGGCAGGTGCCATCCTTCAATACCTCGAACTCACGCAACACACTCAAATCAGCCACATCACCTCCATCTCTCGCATCGAAGAGGATAAATTTGTAAGGCTTGACAAATTCACCATCCGTTCGTTGGAACTGTTGAACACGATGCAGGACGACGGTATGTCACTGCTCAATGTCATCGACCGCACCATCACCGCTATGGGCGGCAGGATGCTTCGTCGCTGGTTGGTGTTCCCCTTGAAGGATGAGAAGCCCATCAACGAGCGACTCGACATTGTGGACTATTTCTATAGGGAGCCGACATTCCGCCAATGCGTTGACGATCAACTGCATCTCATAGGCGACTTGGAACGCATCATCTCCAAGGTTGCTGTGGGTCGTGTCTCTCCGCGGGAAGTAATCCAACTGAAGGTTGCTCTGCAAGCCATAGAAGTGGTGAAAGGTGCGTGTATGAACGCCGACAACCCTGTTTTGAAAAGGATAGGCGAACAACTCAACTTGTGCCATTCCATTCGTGACCGCATCGCCCGGGAAATACAAGCAGATGCTCCATTGCAGGTGAACAAGGGTAACGTCATCAACAATGGTGTGAACGAACAACTCGACGAGTTGCGCAACATCGCCTACCATGGCAAGGAATACTTGTTGAAGATTCAGGAGCGTGAGTCAGCCGCCACCGGCATATCCTCGTTGAAGATAGGTTACAACAATGTCTTCGGTTACTATCTTGAGGTGCGCAACACCTATAAGGACATGGTGCCTGCTGAATGGGTGAGAAAGCAGACCTTGGCTCAGGCTGAGCGGTATATCACTCAGGAGTTGAAGGAGTATGAGGAGAAAATCCTTGGTGCTGAGGACAAAATATTGTCGTTGGAGACAAAATTGTTCAACGAATTGGTGATGGCTATTCAGGAATACATTCCCGCCATCCAGATCGATGCCAATCTTCTGGCTCGCATCGACTGTCTCTTGTCGTTTGCCAATGTTGCTGAAGAGCGACGTTACATCCGACCCGTCATCGACAATACAGAAGTTATCGACATCAAGCAAGGCAGGCATCCTGTGATTGAGACACAGTTGCCTTTGGGAGAGAAATATGTACCCAATGACATCTATCTTGATAACGAGCGTCAGCAGATCATCATCATCACAGGTCCGAACATGGCTGGTAAATCGGCGCTGTTGCGTCAAACTGCCTTGATAGTGCTATTGGCCCAGATAGGGTGTTTCGTGCCAGCAGAGAGCGCGAAAATAGGCTTGGTGGACAAAATATTCACTCGTGTAGGAGCGTCGGACAACATTTCTGTTGGTGAATCGACTTTCATGGTGGAAATGACCGAAGCAGCCAACATTCTCAACAATGTCTCTCCCAAGTCGTTGGTGCTGTTTGACGAACTAGGCCGCGGCACATCGACCTATGACGGCATTTCCATCGCCTGGGCCATCGTGGAATACCTGCACGAGCATGCCAGGGCGAAGGCGCGGACGCTTTTCGCCACCCACTATCACGAACTCAATGAGATGGAGAAGAATTTCCCTCGCATCAAGAATTACAATGTGAGTGTGAAGGAGATAGACAACAAGGTGATTTTCCTGCGCAAGTTGGCAAAAGGAGGTTCCGAACATTCTTTCGGCATCCACGTTGCTGAGATTGCCGGTATGCCGAAGAGCATAGTTAGGAGGGCTAATGTCATCTTGAAGCAATTGGAATCAGACAACAGCAATGTAGGCACCGTGGGAAAGCCTTCTGCACAGTCGATCAACAGGTCAAGGGAGGGGATGCAACTCAATTTCTTCCAACTTGACGACCCGGTGCTTTGCCAGGTGCGTGACGAGATATTGGGTATTGACATCAATCATCTCACACCTATGGAAGCACTCAACAAACTCTTTGAAATAAAGAAGATAGTGAGTGGTAAGTCATCGTAGAAAAGCATAAATAATGGATCCACTTGAAACAGTGGATCCATTATTCATTATTAGCTTCGCTGATTTTTGTCGCGACTCGGCAGAGTTCAAGCAAGCTTGACTCTGCTCTCACTGCTTCAAAAATTAACTTCGCTGATTTTTGTCGCGACTCGGCAGAGTTCAAGCAAGCTTGACTCTGCTCTCACTGCTTCAAAAATTAACTTCGCTGATTTTTGTCGCGACTTGGCAGAGTTCAAGCAAACAACAGAGT
>JAFWSS010000245.1 GCA_017524385.1 Prevotella sp. | reverse complement strand
CCAGTTGCGCTGGCAGGACATGGAGATGTATGCGTTCATACACTACTCGATGAACACCTATACCGATGAAGAATGGGGGTTCGGCAACGAGCCGCTGGAGTTGTTCAATCCCTCTGACCTGGATTGCCGTCAATGGGCACGCGTATGCAAGCAGGCAGGCATGAAGGGCATCATCTTCACCGCCAAGCACCACTGCGGCTTTTGCATGTGGCCTTCGAAATATACGGAGTACTCGGTGAAGAACACCCCATGGAAGGACGGCAAAGGCGATGTGGTGCGCGAACTGACAGATGCCTGCCGTGAAGAAGGACTGAAGTTCGCCGTCTATCTCTCGCCTTGGGACAGGAACCACAAGGACTACGGCAAGCCGGAATATGTGATCTATTTCCGCAACCAACTGCGCGAGTTGTTGACCCAGTACGGCGACATCTTCGAGGTGTGGTTTGATGGTGCCAATGGTGGCGACGGCTGGTATGGCGGCGCCAACGAGACCCGGCGCATCGATGGCAAGACCTATTACCAGTGGGCAGAGACGTTCCGCATGATACGAGAGTTGCAGCCCAATGCCGTCATCTGGAACGACGGTGGCGACCGCGGCGACCTGCGCTGGGTGGGCACCGAAGCCGGCAATGTGGGCGAAACCAACTGGAGTCTTATGCCCGGCAAGGGCGACACACCCTGGCACATGCTGCACTACGGCGTGGAAGACGGCGATGTGTGGTGCGCAGGCGAGACCAACACCAGCATCCGCCCGGGATGGTTCTACCATGAGACGGAGAACGAGCATGTGAAAAGCCTGTCGAAACTCATGGACACCTACTACAAGAGCGTAGGCCGCAACTCCTGTCTTTTGCTCAACTTCCCCATTGCCCCCAACGGCCGCATCCATCCCACCGACAGTCTGCGAGGCATCGCGTTCAAGAAGATGATTGACGAGGTGTTCAAAAACGACCTCACCCGAAAAGCCAAGATAAAGACCCAGGGGAACGAGACCCTTGTCACATTCAAGAAGCCAACGGCATTCAACCGTTTCGTAGCCGAGGAAGACATCCGCTACGGACAGCGCGTGAAGAAATTCTCGCTCGAGGCTTTTGTCGATGGCAAGTGGATTCCGCTGAAGGATGCACTCGTGGACAATGGCGACGGACTGACCACCATCGGGCATCGCCGCATCATCTGCTTCCCCACCGTCACTGCCACCAAACTCCGCTTCACCATTCTCGACACGAAGTGCGAACCCATCATCAAGCGCACCTCCGTCTATTTGGCACCAGAACTGACAGCCGACATCCCAGACAGTGGGGAGAAGCGCAGCAGCAACCTCCATTATTTTTTCAGCAGTCCCAAGCAGATGATGATTGACTGGGATGCTGAGCAAACCATCACCTCGTTCCGCTACCTGCCACCTCAGAACACCCGCGAAGGCACTGTCACCCATTACGCCCTCTGGGCTTCCACCGATTGGTCGAACTGGACAAAAGTGGCATCGGGCGAGTTCTCCAACATCGTCAACAACCCCATCTGGCAGACCATCAGGTTCCAACCCGTCAAGGCCAAAATCCTACGTCTCGACGCCGACCGACTGGCCTCGGGAGAACGCATGGCCTTTGGTGATATAGAAATAGAAACGAAATAGAAAAATATGAAGAGATTTTCGAGAAGATTCCTTGTCTTCATTGCCTCAGTGCTGACCATCTATGCACAAGCGCAAAACCTGCAGTCGGGCAACGGAACGACAGGATTGGCTGCACCCGACTGGGAAACCCCCGCCGTGCTGGGCATCAACAAACTGCCTTATCACGCCACTCTGCAACTGCCCTCAAAATGGAAGGAGTGCAAGGAGATAGTCTCGCTCGACGGCAAATGGCTGTTCCATTGGAGCCGGAATCCAGAGGAAAGGTCCGCCGAATTTTACCGTGAGGATTTTGATGTAAGCAGATGGGACAAAATCACCGTGCCGGGCAACTGGCAGACACAAGGCTTTGGCACGCCCATCTACACCAATATCGATTACCCCTTCAAGCGCAACCGCCCCAGCGTGACGAGTGAGCCGCCACGCGACTGGACGGCCTACGAGAACCGCAATCCCGTGGGGTCGTTTGTGACGTTCTTCGACGTGACCAAGGAAATGCGCTCTCAAAATCTGATTCTGCATTTCGGTGGCGTGCATTCGGCATTTTACGTCTGGCTCAACGGACAGAAAGTAGGCTATAGCCAGAACTCGATGTCGCCCGCCGAGTTTGACGTGACGAAATACGTCAGGGAGGGCAAAAACAAACTCGCCGTGGAGGTGTATCGCTGGTGCGACGGCAGTTATCTCGAGGACCAGGACATGTGGCGGCTGTCGGGCATCTTCCGCGAGGTGCAGTTGTGGGTGCGTCCGCTGGTGCACATCGCCGACTATCAGGTCGAGGCCATTCCCAATGCCAATTACTCAGACTTCACCGTCAAAGCCAAGGTCTCCATTTGCAATACAGGCAAGAAAACCGCTAAGAATCAGTTGGTTGAACTGGAGATTGCTTGTCCCGAACTATATGGAGTCAACACGAACCCAGGCCATCGGAATGCTACCAACTACCGTATCCCCAAACTGCCCGCCGGAGATACGACTACCGTTGAACTCAGTTTCCACTACGGCACCCCGCCTCGTCTGTGGTCTGCCGAGAAGCCTTGGCTTTATCCTTTCACTTTGGAATTGCTTGGCATGAAGGATAACCAAAACCATGAAAAATTTGAATATCACTTTGGTGTGAAACGTGTGGAGTGCGTGGGCGAGGTGTTCAAGATCAACGGCAAGAATGTGAAACTGCGCGGCGTGAACCGGCACGACCATCACCCCCTGACAGGTCGCTATGTGGACAACGCCACCTACGAGGAGGACATCCGCCTGATGAAGCAGGCCAACATCAACTTCCTTCGCACGAGCCACTACCCCGACCGCGAGTATCTTTACGAACTCTGCGACCGCTGGGGACTCTACGTGATGGACGAGGCCAATCAGGAGAGTCACGGCTATGGCTATGCCAACGAGGAGATGGGGCATGATGCCGCCTGGTGCGACGCCCATGTGGACCGTGCCGAGTCGCTGGTGAAGCGCGACTTCAACCACCCCTGTGTCATCCTGTGGAGCCTGGGCAACGAGGGTGGCGTAGGACCGAATATCCAAGCGATGTACGACAAGGTATGTCAACTCGACTCCACCCGCTTGCCCTTCTATGACTGTCATCCCCGCTACTCCGCCCTTCACGATTACGGCTATCCCACTCCCGAGGTGCTGAAGAGAGAGGCCGAGAAGGAAACAGAGAAGCCACTGATAGCACGTGAGTATGCCCATGCCATGGGCAATTCCATGGGCAACCTGCAGGAATACTGGGACGTCATCTATGCCGACTCCAGCATCGCAGGTGCCGCCATCTGGGACTGGGTGGACCAGGGACTTGTCAAGAAAGAGAACGGAGTGGAATATTTCGCCTATGGTGGCGACTACGGCGACAAGCCCAACCTCGACGCCTTCTGCATCAACGGACTGTTGGCTCCAGACCGCAAGCCGCATCCCCACTACTACGAAGTGCAGCATGTGTATCAGCCTCTCCAATTCGAACTCCATGACAACCGACTGAGCATCGTCAACCGCGATTTCTTCACCGACGTCAGTGAGTACGACATCGTCCGCGACACCACCGTCATCGACGGAGAGCGGTTGCTGAATGTCTCCGCACGGCTGAAGGAAGACAAGCCTTGGGCCGCAAAGGGATTCGTCGTGGCCAGCGAACAGTTTGTGCTCTCTCCCTATGATTTCCCCGAAACAACCAAGAGTTTGAGACCAGCGAAAAATCCACTTGCCGACAAGACTGTCGCCAAGGGGGTCACCATCGACGGCAACGACCTCGTTTCGTGGATTGTCGATGGCAGCGAGATGCTGCAGGCGCCCCTCGAGCCCTATTTCTGGAAACCCGAGAACGACAACCAGCATGCCGCAGGTTTCGCACGAAATTCGGCCGTATGGAAGGAGGTCACCGATGTCACGGTGCGATACACCGTCATCAATGACCACAGCATCCTCGTAGAATTGGACTACCGTCCCACTGGCACTGACAAGCCACTGCTCCCCAAGTTGGGCATGCGGATGCGCCTGCCGGCAGACTTTACCGACATCGAGTATTTTGGACGTGGTCCGTGGGAGAACTACCCCGACCGCAAGCGCAGCGCCTTCCTCGGGCGGTACAAGATGCCACTGTCTGAATATGAGACCGAATACATCCATCCGCAGGACAATGGCTGCCGGACTGACGTACGGTGGTTCTCCATCACCAATGGGAAGAAAACCCTTAGAATCGACGGTTTGCAGCCTCTCTGCATACGAGCATGGGACTACGGCGAAGAGGATCTCGAAGGCGTCCGCCATCCCCATGAAATCCAGCGCGGCCGTTTTGTCAATCTGAACATCGACCTGAACATCCATGGTGTAGGCGGCGTCGATACCTGGGGGCAACCCACCCTACCCCAATACACCATCGACGGAAACAAGCCTTACCACTTTGGTTTTATCCTTGATTGGCAATAAAAACTATTAGCAAACGGTCCGCAATCAGTCTGATTGCGGACAAAACCACCAAAAATAAGGAACGTT
>JAFWSS010000244.1 GCA_017524385.1 Prevotella sp. | reverse complement strand
TTCTCCAATCGTCTCAGCGACAGGTAGGTCTCTGTGAGGAAGTTGCCCGAGCCACACGCAGGGTCCAAGAAGGTCAAACCTGCCAATTTGTTCTGATATTCAACAAGCATCTTGCGCCTTTGCTTGACGATAGGTTCCGCCGTAATGGTGGCAAACTCCTCTTTCAGGTCATCGAGGAAGAGCGGGTCTATAACCTTGTGGATGTTCTCGATGGAGGTGTAGTGCATGCCGCCTGAACGACGCGACTCAGGGTTCAACGTACTCTCAAACACGGCTCCGAAGATGGTGGGTGAGATGAAGCTCCAGTCGAAGTTCATTGAGGCATTCTTTAGAAGCAATGTGCGTATCTCCTCTGTGAAACGAGGTATCTCTATCTCCTCTGCAAAAAGGCCACCGCTGACATACGGAAACTCTGCGAGATCGGAACGCATGTATGGGTCACGGTCTTCTGGCTTGGTGTTGAGCACTTGAAACAGTTTGATCAACTGCTCTCTCAATGAGTCCACATCGAACTTCACCAGGAAGTCGTGAAACATGTCATGTTTCCCGAAAATATTGGCATCCTCGGCATAAAGACAGAACACCAAACGCACACAAAGGATGTTGAGCGAACGCATAGTGGAGGGCTTGGTAGGGTCGATGTATTGCTTGATAAGAGCTTCAAATAACTTACCCACTGTCTCCCCAGCCTTCATTGACACCTCCATCTCCTTCTGAAGATGCTCATTGCCCTGCTCCACCAGAAACTGCAACCGGTAGTATTCCTTGCCAAGTTCTTTCAGCAGGATGATGTATGGCTCGCCATTGGGGTTCTCCATGTCATGGACGGCAAACTCCCTGAAGTTGCAGATGACAATCCAACGTGGACGCTGCGAGTAGGGCAATACTGCCGAGTAACGCTGCGCTTGTTGGAAGGGCGTCAGAAACATACCGTCGCTCTGCCTTATGGGCTTGTTGATGTCCTTGTCGATGCTCTTCTGCTCTATCATCACATGTGTCGAAGGAATCAACACGTCGATGAACGAGGTATGATCGAGCCGTGCCTGTTGCTCGAAAGTGATGAAGGTGGAAGGTGTTTCCACGCCATATACCTGAGTCAATAGTTCTGTCCAGAACACCTGACTCTCCCCCTTCTCATATCCTTTCCCTTCCCACCGCTTTGCGAACTCAGCAGCGGCTATCGCTTGTTTTTGATTGGCCATGGTCTTGATTTTTCCACCACAAAGGTAATACAAATTTTCCTAACAGAAAAATAAATGCCAAAGGGAAAGAGAAATCTCCTTCCCTAATGCATTCCAGCCTGTTTTCGCTTCAACGAAAAACCATAGAGGCTACCTAGGAAATATTCCATCAAAGATAGTTGCAGAAGTTGATACAAGATCTTTCAGAGGAAAGATGATTTCATGAAAATCACAAAACCTAATAATCTTTCGACCTGTGCAGTTGAAATTTGATGAACAACCTACGCCAAGAGACAGTGTCCACACCCCGGGATGCTCACTCGGAGTGCAACATCCCCGCCCCTCAAGGGGAGGGGTCAGGGGTGGGGTCTGTAACTTCAACGCAAAGAGACAGTATCCACACCCAGAGCGCTGAAAACGTCATATTGGAAAAACGCAAGAATAACCTTCGGGTCAAATACCCCACCCCTGCCCCTTTGCGGTCAGGCACAAGACCTGACCCTACAGGGGCGGGGATATGCGCACACATCTTTTGCTCACGACAAATTTGATGAACAACCTACGCCAAGAGACAGTGTCCACACCCCGGGATGCTCACTCGGAGTGCAACATCCCCGCCCCTCAAGGGGTAGTTTTTTCATAAAAAAGCAAGTTTAGTAGTTCTACTTCAGAAATATCGAGACTGCAAATATATAAAAAACTTTGCTGCGCAATTCTTCATTTATTTCATGATGTATTTGTGTCCGTCCTTGATGTAGACTCCCTTGGCAGCATGATTCACACGCTGTCCGTTCAAGTTATAGACGGGCAGGGCGTTTGTTGGCATCGCTTCATTCACTATCTGCTTGATGCCGCTCGGGTCACCATCTGCCAGGGCGACGATGTTCATGAAGCCATTCCATGGAATGGTGCTCATATAATCGTTGAGGGAGCCGGCAGGAACGTGGAGCGTGGCTTCTCCGATAGACGCATCTTGAAACAAATTGTCTTGTGTTTCGGGTACCTGCGGAGCATAGCAATAGACATCCTTCAGGCGGCAGGCCATAAAGGCATAAGGCCCGATATTGGTGACGGAACTGGGAATGACAACAGTGGCAAGATCCCAGCACCAAGCGAAAGTATAGTCTCCTATTCTTTTCACTTCATTGGGGATAATCACAGAGGTGAGGATCGAACAGCTGGAGAAAGCCCAGTCGCCGATGCTCGTCACGGAGTTGGGGATGGTCACAGAGGTAAGGTAACCGCAACCACCGAAAGCATAGGTTCCAATAGATGTCACGGAGTTGGGTATCTCGATGTAGGAAAGCCCCGAACCACTGAAAGCGCTCTCGCCTATTGTCGTTACCGAATTGGGGATGGTTATAGAGGAAAGGCCGCTGCAACGATTGAAAGCGAAGCCTCCGATACTCGTTACCGAATTGGGAATGACCGTGCTTTGGCAACCCGCAATCAGTTTATTGGTGCTTGTCTCGATGATGGCATTGCAGTCTTCACGCGAATCATACGTCACATTTCTGCTGTCTACTTTGACGGAAACCAAGTTCCTACAGCCTGAGAAAACGTCGTTCGCGATGGAGGTTATGGTATAGGGGATGGTCACGGAGGTCAGGCCAGTGAAACCACCAAGTCCATTTACTCCTATACCCATCACGGTATATTCCACATCCTCGTAGGTGATTTTCTCAGGGATGTTTGCCTCATCTGATAGGCAAGTGCCGTTTTTCCAGACATAGACGATCTTCTGCCCGTCGTCGGAACCATCCTTGGTTGCATCCTTCAGGTAGATATTCTCAACTGAATATCCACTACCCGTGAAGAGCAGGTGCCGGTCGTCTAGCATATCTAAAATCGGGTCGCCTTCGAAGTTCACGCTAAGGGTCCATGTGCCGTCGCCGTTGTCAGCAAGCAGTTCGCTGCCGGGCATGATATAGTTGTTTGTGTACAGGCAGCTCCACCAGCCATTGGTGAGGTAAATCGTGGGATTGTCACCCTTGATGGTCGCATAGAACGTCTCGGTTTTCAGTCTCTCCCAGACATCCATCGGAACGGCATAGCACTCCTCGCCGGTAGCATTGCTCTCTGGAGCGAAGCGGTAGGTTCCACTCCAGTTTACATTTCCAAGATGATAATGCAGACACGACACTTCGGCCACCCGCTCATTGGGATCCAAGTTGTAGCAGATGCCGTTTATTTCCACATCGTAAGCACTGACCCACAGTGAGATAGTCAGTAGCAATGTTGACAATAAGCTCTTTTTCATAGATGTATAGTTTGATTAAAATCAAGTTGTCGAATATGAATTGTGCCAAGTTTGCAGGCTGCAAAGGGTCAGAATGATGGTCGAAAAGATATTGTTCATGATGGAATTCTTGGTGGATGTTTTGTTATTTAACGACTATCTTTTTGCAATTAATGATGTTTGCGCCCTTCTGTGGAATGGAGAGACGCTTGCCTGAGATAGAGTATGGTATCCGGGGGCTTCCGTTTCGAGTATAGAGATGATTATTTCACCTTCCTGCTCTCTTTCTGGTGCAATGTGGCCAGAAAATCATGGTAATAGTTGCCAAACGCTATCACTCTCCTTCTCTTGGTGCAAAGTTATACATAAGTTTTATAATAATGTAACTTTCTTTCCTTTTTTTCGAGTATGGAAGATGAGGCACCAATTTTCATTGTCTTTTATGGCTTTGCCAGCAACATCGATTCGTCATTCCTTTGTGATTTCCAATAGCGATAGCCGAACCACCCACCGGCAATGCCATGACGATGGTTGTTCCCATCCCCATGGTATCCAAGTTCTTCGAAACAGCTTCTTTGATGGCATTGTCAGCCTCCTTGATGGCCTGTACCATAAGTTTTTCAAAGCCTTGTTCTTCCAATGCCTTTTTCACCTCATCAGGGGAGAAGCATCTTTTGGTTTGCTCAATGGCGATGGTCGATGCCATCTCACCGGCGTTAGTGCCCCCTACCCCGTCGGCCACAACCAAAAGCGCCCCATTCTCCTTCAAAGGGTCGAAATCGCTAGTAGAAGTGTCCGTCCAAAGTGGATGTTCAAGGTTGGCACAAGCAATGAAAGCATCCTCATTCTCAAGCCTTACCTTTCCACGGTCACATATGGAAGCTATCTTGATTTTCTTATTTAACTTTTTCTCACCTGATACCCATCCATACTCAATAGATGCTACAATGGGGTATCGTATAACTGGTTATTATTTGTCTTTTGATTTGTGTTTTGATTTGTATTTTGATTTGCTTTTCTTTCCTTATTATTCACATTATTCACAATTTTCCGTTTTCCTTTTTTGACATCCACCACCTTAATCCAAATTAATTATATAGCTTGTGAAAAAAAGTTCGCTTTTTTTGGAAGTTCGCTTTTTATTATTATCTTTGCCATGTCTGTCGGGATTTTGTTTTACTTTGATTTTCACCACTAAGACAAGTTAACCTTCTGACACGGCAAAGCCTTGAGCAACTTTTTGTTACGCAGAAACATATAAATAGAGTCAAATCAAACAATTACGGATTTTAGGAAATATGAAAAAACAAATCAACAGGAGCGTATGGCTCTTTATTTTGGCATTGGTTGTAGCCATGGCTGTCGCAGGGTGCAATAAGCAGAGTCCACAATGGACATTCATAGGCGACCTCTCGGAAGGTTTGTTCTTAGTTCAAGACAGTACCGAGAAATACGGCTTCATCGACAAGGATGGGGAAGTTATCATACCTTGTCAGTGGAAGGCTGCGAATGATTTCTCAGAGGGAATGGCTCTCGTTCAGGATGAAAACGATCAATACGGCTTCATCGACAACACAGGCAAGGTGGTTATGCCTTGCAAGTGGAAGGATGCCTCTGACTTTGCCGATGGTCTGGCATTTGTTCAAGATGAGAATGAAAAATACGGCTTCATCGACAAGACGGGAAAAGTGGTTGTCCCTTTCCAGTGGAATTCAGTCGAAGCTTTCAACGATGGGTTGGCCATGGTTCGGGATGACAACAACCAGTGTGGCATCATCGACAAGACAGGCAAGTTGATTGTGCCATGCCAATGGGATAACATCTATTATTTTTCGGAAGGCTTGGCAAGGGTGGAAAATGCTGACGGAGTCGGTTTCATCGACAAGACCGGCAAATTGGTCATCCCTTGTAAATGGAATGGGGCAAGTGAATTTCAGGAGGGATTGGCTTCTGTGTTGGATGGAAAAGAGCGATATGGATATATCGACAAGACAGGGGTGCTGGTTATTCCGTGCCGTTTTAGTGAACCATGGAATTTCTCTGATGGACTTGCCGCTGTTGGCAATTTTGACAAAGCCGGTGTCATCGACAAGACTGGCAAGGTGGTTGTCCCATTCATCTATAAACAAATAAATAAATACCAAGAAGGGCTGGCTGTTGTTCAGGATGAGAATGAGAAATACGGTTTCATCGACAAGACAGGCAATGTGATTGTTCCCTGCAAGTGGTTTTGGGCGGATGATTTCAACCAAGGACTGGCCAGGGTGAGAAATGACGACGGAATGTATGGCATCATCGACAAGTCAGGGGGGCCAGTCGTCCCTTGCAAGTGGACATATATTGAATTGTTCTCAGAAGATTTGGCCATGGTCATCGATGAAAACGAAAGGTATGGCTTCATCGACAAGACGGGCAAAGTGGTCATTCCATGCAAGTGGAAGGGAGCGAAGAATTTCTTGGAAGGTCGTACCATCGTCGTGGATGACAATGATTACCAACACCTCATCGACAAGACGGGGCAGATGGTGGGAGAATGAAAACCATATCCTGGGTATGGAAGACAAAGATTTCAACATAGAAAACGCCGATGTCACACGCGACAGAGAAGTCACCATCACCAACGTGACTGCCTTGGTAAGCTCATCCTCAACTGCGACAGCATCTTAAAGAAGGTTGTCAACGGCGCCGACGGCATCACTTTCGGTGATGGTGGAAACAGACCGAAATAATTGATAATTTATAATTAATAATTGGCAATTGGGTCTACGGAGTTTTGGGGGAAGGGAGGATGCGCCTGGCGCATAAAACTCCCAAACTCCTCAACTCCGTAGACATTTCCCAGGGCAACTGACGGCATTATTCCCCGTCTCCCTTGCGGAATGGCTTTTTTATTTTTGTACCGTTTTTTCATTCAAAAGGCTGCAGACCGACCATCATGGGAGCGCAGGCGTCCCCGCCCGCATTGAAAAAACGTTTTTCGGACGGGCACAAGACCCGCCCCTAAGATTTCGGGGGAGGTGAAACCACAAGACAATGATTATCATACGGATGTTTGCGGATAATCAAAAAAAAATACCCTTTCGCTTTTCTTGTTATTTGAAAAAGTAGTATCTTTGCACACGAAATTCTTATCATTCCCTTTCACCCTATTCTTTAGAATGTAAAAAATATTTCACCTAGAGGAATCGATTATGAAGCGACCCATATGCGTAAGATTCAAATAGACGAAACGTAGAAGGCGAATACGTAAAATATATAAATAAAACTTTCCCAATCAGTAGTACTATACCTTCTTTTGTTTTGGCTTCCGCCCTCTTTTCTTAGGTTCCTTTTGGGTTTTGGTTAGGAGTGTCAGCTTCTGCATGATTTCGATGACAGCGGGAGCAACCTTGATGAGCTGCCAGTTCTTATCTTCGATTCTTATCTTCTTCGCTCTCTTGAGTGAGGCCATCACCTTCTTATATGTATTTTTCTCCAAAAGCTTGACGGCATCAAACGCCTTTATCAGACGGAAGGTGAGGACGGTTGCAAAAAAGTCGCAGAACTCAGCCCCTATTACGGAGTAGTCATCCTGCACCCTGGTGTCGTCAAACTGGCATGCGGACTTGTAGAAGCGCATGACGACTTCAATCTCCCACCTCTCGGCATAGGCAGCATAGGCATTCTCCAGACTT
>JAFWSS010000243.1 GCA_017524385.1 Prevotella sp. | reverse complement strand
CACGTTTCTTCTGCTTGTCGTAAACACTACTGCACTCATATAAGCAATACAGGCTTTCTGTCTTCCTCCGCAGTTCAGTGCCCGGCCTGCGGAATTTCAATGCCCAATCAGGATGTGCCATCTCTATGTGATTTTTGAATTAATAATTATTACGTCTATGCGTAATGCAAAAGTATAACAATTATTTGAATTTTCCAAATAATACCATAAAAAGTGACCTAAATTATTCAGGTCATACATATTACGTGTTTTAAAAGAAGAAAAACAAATTTTGAACACCCTACCCGAAGGGGTGGAAAGAACACAAGCAGGTGGTGGAGTGCGAAGCACGGAACCCCTGCAAAGTGACGACAAAAAATAATTGGGATGAATAATAAAGAACAAGCGCTCGGCTCTGCCGCTTGGCTCGTCCAAGAATTAACCAATAATTCTGATGTACAGCTGCTCGGCGACGAAGGAGACGCTTGCCAAAGCAAGAATTTATGATTAATTTAATGGAAATTATATGTTAAAATAATACCAAGTTGTTTTTTCCTTTTATTATATGATCATGTCCAGAACTCCTTCTCTCCGGTGTCCTCCATCTTGCCTCCACATCGGGGGCACGTCTTCTTGTCCCATATGCGGATGTTTTCACTACCACATCTTAGACAAAGCCGCCCCACCTCGCTACGGAAAGATGGGGCTACATCTGAAATGATGCCGCCGACCACGAGGTGTTGGATGGTCTTGCAGTCGGGGCAACTCACCGCTGTGATCTCCTGACGGAACAACCCTCGGCCCTCATAATCGGCCGCTTCATATCCGCAGCCCACACAACGGAAAGTAATTTTCCATGCCATAAGGTCATCCAAACAACCGCTGTGCTTCCTCGTAACTGTCGAGCGAACCAATGTCGTAACGTTCACCGGGCATCGTCCACGCGTGTATCGTCGTCACATCCACCAGGTAGTGGGCAAGGTTGCCGGGGGCGTCGTAGCCACAGCCGTGTGACAAACAATCGCGGATGAGGGGCAGGTCGGTGCGTCGATAGATATAAAAAGGTGGTACCGCCAATTCCGACACGGGCTTTTCGGGCTTTTCCTGCATTTCAAGCACCCGCATATTGTCGTCCACAGCAATAACGCCAGTGCGTTGTAGCCGTCGCAACTCAGGTTCGTGGTAACACATGATCACTGAGGTTTGGCAAGTCTTGAAAAAGTCGACAAACCCTTGGAAGGAGAACGACAGCAGGTTGTCGGCAGCCAGTACCATGATGTCATCGTCAACGGAGCATCGTTCCATGGCCAGCAGCAGGTCGCGCACCGCACCAAGGCGGTTGTCGTTGTTCGTCGTGCCGTCGTCGATGATGCGGATGGGTTTCTCGTATGACGTGGTGGAGAGCCACTGCTCGAAGATGGGAGCAAACTTGTGGTTGGTCACGATGATGTGCTCGTCGATGCCGTCGATGCCGTCGATGTCGTCGAGCATCCGGTCGAGGATGGAGCGTTTCCCTATTTTCAACAGTGGTTTCGGGAAATTCTCTGTCAAGGGGTAGAGTCGTGTGGCATATCCTGCCGCTATGATGATGTCCTTCATTTCCTTGTTTCTCTTATTGGTTTTTATTTCCTTGGAGTTTCTCCAGCAGGATGTGCCAGAGGAAAAGCGGGTTGCCAACAACGTAGCGGCGCCACATGCGTCCGGGTTCCATGCATAGACGGTAAAGCCATTCCAAGGAGTGTTCCTGCCACCAAAGGGGGGCGCGGCGTGCCGTACCCGCAAAGAAGTCGAACACTGCGCCGATGGTGCCCACGTGGCAGTTGATGTGCAGTTCCTCCCAGTGCCGATAGGCCCATTTCTCTTGTTTCGGAGCGGTCATCCCTATCCACAGCAGGTCGGGTGCGGTTTTGTTGATGGCGCTGATGATGGCCTCGTCGTCGGTTGTTGAAAACTCCGCCTTGTAGGGAGGCGAATAGGTCGTCACCTCGATGTTGGGATACACGTTCGCGGCACGTTCCTTGATTTTCTCCAACACTGCTTCGCTGCTCCCCATGAACATGCATCGGCCGCCACGCTCGTTGAGGCGTTGCATCTCCATCTCGAAGAGGTCCCAACCCGCCACGCGCTCCACCGGATGCGACACGGCGTGTTTCAGCCATTTGCAAGCCATCACGATGCTCGCACCGTCGGGAAGCAGGTAGTCGCCGTGGGTCAATGCTTCAGCAAAGGCAGCATCTTTTTGTGCCACGTTGAAGGAGTGCGCGTTGATGGTGTTGATGAGCACCTTGCCAGCGGGGATGGCTGCCGCCGCCGCCTTGGAGGGCACGATATGGAGGGAGGAGAGTTTCATAATGCTTCCAGTTCTTGAGTGATGCGGGGATTCACCGCCTCATAAGAATATAGCGCACGTTCCCGTTCCAACATCTGGTTGGCAATGGTTTCGTAAGAACCCTCATCAAGGATGGCTTCCACTTTTTCTGCAAAGGCTGAGGGCGAAAGGCCTTTCACCACCAGGCGGTCGTCGCCAACGATGGAACGGTTGAAGTTATGGTCGCTGACAATGGGGATGAGGCCTTGGCTCATGGCCTCGCTGAGTGCGTTGCTGTGCCCCTCGCATGGCTCGCTGGTGGGGAAGATGAAGAAATGATGGGATTGCATCTTCTCCTTGATGAAAGAGAATGGCGACAGCCCGTGGCGCTCGATACGGTCGCGATAAGGGGATTGCGCTATCATTTGGTCGATTTGCGAGACATACGCCTTGCTGTTGCCCGGACCGCCAATGATGGTGAGGTGGATGTTGTCGTGACGTTCGCAAAGCGCTTCGAAGCACTTGATGACCACGTCGATGTTCTTGTTGGCGTCAATGCGTCCGAAAAACAACAGTCGGATGGTGTCAGTGGGACGCTTGGGGAGTGTGGAGGGGATGTCTTTGTTGAAGGTGTAGCTAGGGAAATGGGATAGGGGAACGGTAGTGAAAGGACGGACGAGGTCGATGCCTTCCTTGCCCTCGAACATCACCGTGGCTTGCATGTTCAGCACTTTGGCAAACAATGCCCTGTATCTTTTCCCACCCTTGTTGTAGTAGTGCAGGAACTGTCCTCCTTGAAGATACATCACGCTTTTGAACCCCATCATCCTGACCATCTTCGTTACGATGTATTCATAGGGCAAGAGGGGGCCGGAGAATGTCATATGGAAGAAGACCGTGCTCTGTGGGTCTTCTTTGCGAAGGTGGAAGAATATCTTGAAAAGGTCGGTCACACCGAAGAAGAGCACTTCTATCACATGCAGCAACTTACCTTCCCATTCAGCAAAATGCCTCGACACGTGGGCTATTTCCAGACCCGCATCTTGGAAACCTTGCATCACACGGCGACAAGAGGTCTGCCCTCCTCCGCCTTTCGGTAGTTCATGAAGGTCGCCGATGTTGCCGAATACAAATAGTTTGCGAGCCATGGTGATTTTTTCTCCCTAGACTGAAATATGTTAAAGAGCCATTTACGTTGTTTGATTGGAAATTCGAGTGAATTAGCAGGCAAAACACCAATCAAAGTGAACAAACGTCCTTTTGACTCCCCTTTAACTCCCCAAAACAAGCATACATATGTCCCTTTAACTCCTCTTTAACTCCTTTTTAACTCCCCTTTAACTCCATTAATTGTGATAATCCTGGCTGGAATGCCGCCCACCACGGCGTTGTCGGGGATGTCGTGGGTCACGACGGAGTTGGCGCCAATCGACACGTTGTTACCGATGGTGATTTGTCCGAACACCTTGACTCCCAGGCCGAAATTGACATTGTCGCCAATGATGACCGGCAGGCCGTCGCCCGTCTCGTCGAACCGTCGCCCGATGACCACGCCGGCTCGCAGGGTGCAATTCTTGCCGATACGGGCGGAGGGCTTGACGCCCGTGTAGTCACCGATGTGGAAAATCACCAGGCCGGGGCCCGTGGTGTTGGGGCTCACCTTGCAACGGGTGCGGGCACCAAGGTGCTTGTAGCGATACCACCACCAGTAAAACAGTAGTCCGCGACAGCCCTTGTTCATATGGTATTCCACATGGCGCAAAGCCTTGACATATTGCCACAGATACCATTTCTCGTTGTGAAGAAGCCTGTCGGCAAACGTGGGCTTTTCATCACCATAGCGGCCAAGGTCGAGAGCCAGCCATTCTTGCAGGTCGGATTTCGTCTTTATCATGTGTTGCTTTTTTCACGAATCAGAGGATAACCTGTTGTCCTCTTGTCTATCCCGAATTGGAGAGATTTGCCTTCCGCTTCGCACGTCGACCATTGGTTGTCGAAGACCCACTGACCGAAGGGAGGTAATTGGAGATTTTTTTTTCAGTGCTTTATTCCTAAAGAGGTTTTCAGCGTTTTTTTCAGTTTATTGAACCATAGAAGTAAGAATTCGGGCATCACCGAACGGATGGCCTTCTTGATTTTATCCTTTGTACCGAGTTCCATCCATGATGCGGCATAATGATGGATGGTGCGGGTGTTTTCCGTGATGTGCATCCGTTTTGTCACAGGATGGATGGGACAGAAAAAGTCATTGGGATAGATGAAGATGCCGTCGATTTCCTGAATGGAGGATGAGTTGAGCATGCCACGCTCGCAGAGGTAGTTGGTGGTGTAATTCACTATGGTCATGATCTTCTTGCCACCTTCGTTGTTCTCAAATTTCAAGTCCTTGTAAATGTCCATCATCTCCTTGTAAAAGGAAAGGCCGGGTGTCGCACCCATTCCCAAACCAGGGGCGCACCATAGGCCTTTGCCAGGGGAGTCTGGGGCTTCTTTCGGATTTGCCGGTTGCTCGCACCCCAAGAAAGGTCCTCTTTCCACAATGTCGTCCAGCGGCTTGATTACTTCCACGTCGGTGTCGAAATACAAACCTCCTTCACGATAGAGAATCCAGAAACGGGCATAGTCGCTCACAAAGGCGTATTTCCCCAATGCGTAGGCATCAGCCGTGTAGGGAATCATGTTCACATCGAAGTTGCTTTCGTCCCATCGCTTGATTTCATAGCCGGGAAGGTGCTTCTTCCATGAATCGATGCATTTTACCGCCAATTCGGGAAGTTCCCCGTGGCCGAACCAGCAATAATGTATGACCTTGGGTATCATGTCAATGTCAGAAATGATGGGTGGTGTTGGTGATGTCGTCGGGCGAACATGTGATTTTGTCCTTGTAGGTGTTCAAGTAGGCCCCCCACCAACCAAAGGAACTGCGAGTGATGACTTGGTGCTTGCAGAGTGAAATCAACTGCATGTCACGCCAACTGGTCTCACCCTTGTTCCAATCGACAAAGGTGATGTGGTCTTTTTTGAAGTCCAAGTCAAACACCTTGCTGTTGTGCTTCGCCCATTCCACGCTTCCCGGGTCACAGAAGATATAGAAATGGGGTTCGGAAATCGATTGCTTCAAGTATTTCACCGCACGTTTGAAATAACCGCCATAATAGCAGTCGAAGTTGTAACTCAGCATGTCGCCCCGGCGGGCATGGATGGCGACAGACTGGCAGGATTGCACTTCTTCGGCAAGCGACAGGTCGGCTTTTGAGCACAGGGCGGGAAATGTGAAACTCTCTCTGACCTCCTTGTCTATTCTCTCAATACCGGCGCCTTTGTTCTTGAATGTCAACTGTTGCCCGGTGAAGACATTGTCCTCGGTGTGGATGAATAGTTTGGGTGAGGGAGGGGGAGAGGGATGCTTGATGTATTTCTTGCGGATGTAATTCAGATATTGGAAGATGAAGGTCTTCTTATATCCCGGCTTGCTCAATGGTGTCATATAGGGAGCGCCGGGTGCTTCGAAGTCACCACGCATGTTCTTCAGCTTGACGCCAACCTTCTCGAATGCTTGGGTGAAATGCACAGGGTAGTTCCAATTCCTTTCCCAAAAACGGGATTGGCGTATGCTTGATAACAGCGTTTCCCATTGCTGGTCGGAAAACAACGACTTGACGTTGGGTGCATGGAGATGGAAAATAGTGTCCAACTCGTAGCCGTTCCATTGGCAGATGACCTCGTTGCATTCGGGGATGTCATACACGATGGTCTCTATCATGCAATCATCGTCGGGATTGACAGATTTGATGGCGAGGTATTCACAGAAACTAAGCATCTGATTACCCAAACCCGACTCAATGTGGATGATTTTCATATGCTTTGTAGATTGGCTACAAGAGATTGCCGCCTGGCTTTGATGAATTGCCGTTTGGCATCTTCCCGATTCTTGTAATGGACAAGCAGATACACCATGAATGGAAAGACGAGGTTGCCTTGGTCTGAAGTGGAGGTACCGGAGAATGACAACAATATCATTTCAAGAACAATCAGCAGACCAAGGAACGAATAGTCGTTGTCTCGCTTATGGTGTATGAAGAAGAACAACAAGTATATCCAGATGCATAAATAGATGATGCTGCCCAAATAACCATATTTTGAAAACAGGTTGCCATACGAGATGTCGGGCGTGGTCATTTGGGTGGTTTCACCATCCTGGTCGGGCAAACCCAACAGGAAGGCATATCTTTGATGAACAGTGATGGTCTGGCTGTCGCTGATCAATCCCAAACCCATCAGGTTCTCGGAAAGGGGTCTGTTGGCCAGATAGGCTGCTCGCTCGTAAATCCATGCGAACCTGTAAGTCAATGTACCCACGTCGTTGGTGTTGCCGATATATGCCGTTTCCTGGATGCCGCCAGAGAAGATGGACTTGATTTCACTTCCCGTAGACTTCTCATATTTGCCTGCAAAACGCAAGCCGATGATTCCTGCAAAGGGGGCGTAGAGCACCATGGTTACAAACGCCACCATCAACAAGGATTTCGCCTTGTGCTGGATGACCAGTCCCAATGCCAGCACGATGCCGGTCATGGCAATCTGCGTGCGTCCCAAGGTGGCAATCAACGCAATGACCAAGATGAAGATGCCAGGGAAACTGAAATAGGATTTGAGTTGCTTCGGGGCAAGGATGGTGACAAAGATATACCAATAGAGAAGGGGTGGAGAGTTGTAATAACGCTTGATGCCTGTGAAGTCATCAATCTTCACATGCTCATAGTCGTAGGGCAAAAGCTGCCAGTCGAACAACACTTCGAATATGTACAAGATGGAGGTGACAAGGGTGATGTAGAAAAACAATTTGTGAACCCAGACGAAGTCTTCCTTGTCAAAATTCTTAAGGATGAAATAGGAAAGGAAAAGAAAGGAGGCCCTACAACCTTGAAGTACTTGATATCCTGTAAATTGATAGTGCTTGAGAGAAAAAATGATGTCAATCACCATGAATAAGAAGAAAAGAAAGAGCCAGAATCGGAGCTTTCCGTCGGGGATGCGTGGGGGCTTCTTCTCGAACAGGTTTGAATAGACCAAGGTGAATACGATATAAAGCAGAGCCAAATCATAGTTCTTTGAACCTAATATGTCGTCTGTCAGTACACACCATCCGTTCAACATGAATGAGAAGAAAATCACCAAACTGATCTTGCGTAGTTCGATGATGTAGGTGACGATGGCAATGCCTAAGAGGATATATCCTATCATGCGTTTGCTTGCTTATGGCTGTTTTGTGTTGATGTCAGTCTTTTTGATGAAAACTGCGGGGTTGCCCGCCCATATCTCATTGTCGGGTATGTCGCAACACACCACGCTGCCAGCACCGACAACAGAATGAACGCCAATGGTGGAACCTTTCAGAATAAGGCAGTTGGCTCCTATGAATGCATAATCTTTGATGACGACCGGCTTGCATTTGCGTTTGATGATGTCAGTTCCTTCCTGACGGTCTTTCCAGTACAGACGATGGAAGTCGGTGTCAAATATCATGGTTCCAGCACCAATGTTCACATATTCGCCGATGGTGATGGATTGGTGGCAATGGATGCAGGTGTTGGAAATGCCTGAATGATTGCCAATGGCCAATTCAGCGCCAGGAAGGACTTCCATGATTGACATGACATGATGGTCTATCGCTCCGCTGACCCTTCCGCTCCTGCATATGAAACCGTCTCCCAAAACGACTTTGCTACCAGGATGGAAAGACAAGTCGGTCTTTCCATAGAAATGTATCTTTTCAGGGTTGAATCTCACTTGATGAGCAAAGCAATATCCTACAGCAACCCTTTGGTGGATGCAGGTCTTGCATCTCCTCATTAAGCCGGACCATACCCGGTATGACTGATATATGAGTGTTGAGAACAATCTGTTCATCTTGGATAATTATGTTGATTTCATACGAGGGAGAGGAATACGCTTGAGTTGGCTGATGAGAAACTGGTCTTTCACCACAAAGCACATCATCGACAGATAATAGATGGCGGAGATGGTGAGACAGACGGCAAGTATCAAGCGATAGTCTGCCCAGAAATACTTTGATGCCAAACACATGCCCGCCATGGGAAGACAAACCAATGTGGTGACGACGTATCGTCTTACAGGGAAGTCCATAGGGATGGCTTTCTTTGCATAATAATACAACAGGATGGCTTCCAGAAAATGGGGGATGGCGACGGCATAGGCAGAAGCAACCTCTGCATGGCGGCGCGTGAACATCAACAAAATCAAAACCGACAAAGTGGTGCAGATGGCCGTGCAAGCCAGCACCTCCTTGAATTTCTTCATGGACAACAGTATTTGATTCTCCAAAATCTGCGCCAGCCCTACGAACAACACCTGCCAAAGGACGATTTGGAAGGGCAATATGGCACGCTCGTATCCAGCTCCTGCCAACAACCTGATGATTTCAGGGGCGAGGCAGGAACCTACGATGATGATGGGGATGGCCACGAAACTGACAATTTCAAAGGAGAGGCCCACCATCTTGCGAAACTGTTCAAGGTCGTTCTTCCCTAGCAACGTGTTGAGATGAGGCACGAAAACCCCGTTGTAG
This sequence comes from Prevotella sp., assembly GCA_017524385.1. Lineage (GTDB taxonomy): Bacteria > Bacteroidota > Bacteroidia > Bacteroidales > Bacteroidaceae > Prevotella. The sequence continues at coordinate 13,703 of JAFWSS010000243.1, read as the reverse complement.
GCGCCCAGAAACGACAGGAAAATGCCATAAAGGCGAGTGGCAACAGTGAAATGACCTACAGACTCGTCGCCACAAAGCGAACCCAGAAAGATGGGATTGAAAGTGACGTAAAACGACAAGAGTATCCTGTTGACACCCATGGAAAACACGGGAAAGACATACTCCTTGACGCCGTTGAGGGAAAACTTGAATGTCACATATTTGCGGGCGTATTTCCAATTGATGGCTGCATTCAATGCCACCTGCGCGATGGTGACGTAGAAATAGTTGTCGTAGTCGTCGCTCTTCCTTACAAAAACGAAAATGCATAACACATATAAGGTGCGAATGACCAATGTGCGCAACGTGATGTAACGAAAATCCTGCATCCCTTGGAACAGCCACTCCACCAAAAAGATGTTCACAATAATCTTCGAAGCACCTACGAAGTAGAGCACCTTGTGCTCAGACAGCTTGGGGATGAGGAAGACGCAAGCGGTGTAGATGAGAAGGATGGCTACCGACAGCAGGATGTGGATGGTGACCAAATGGCTGAAGACGTCGTCCCGCTTCGCCTTGTCCTCGTTGCATTGGGGGATGTATCGCGCACCGATGGCGGTGATGCCCAACATGGAGAACAAAATGGCGTAATCCACCACGCTAAGAGCGAAATTCGCCATCCCGAAATTCTCCGCTCCTAGCACCCTTGTGACATAGGGAAAGGTCAGCAGGGGGAAGACATACCCGGAAATGGTGAGAAGGGTGTTCCAGACTAAGTTTCGCTTCAGTGTGGACATCTTCAATAAAACACATAATCTACGTCATGGTGCTTACGCTTGTCTTTGGGAGGCAAATCCATGAAATTTCCATACTGTATCCTGCAAAACGCTGCCGGGTCGGCCGGACCGGGAAAGACATGACCTTCAAATTCCAATTCGCCGTGGGGCAACAACGCTGTCTTGGGATATTGATAGGGGAAAGTGACCCCGTAGCCATGCATGTAGCGGCTCTTGCTGCCAAAAAGCCGGGAAATGAAATAGAACACGGGGTTGACGATGCGGCGTTGGAACCAGAACATTGACTTGGCGAAAGTATAGGAAAGGTTGATGCCTTTCATGATCGCATATTGGTAATAAAGTGAGGCTATGCGATGAAGGAAAGGTATCATCCGAGGATGATAGCAGAAAATATCTATTTGCAATCCCCGGTATTCGAAAGCATCGTTCAGGGCGTTCTTTTTCTTGTGGATGTATTCGCTTTTCGTGTCACGGAGCGTGTTCCAAAAACGAAAATAGCCCTTGTCGGTTTCCGGGCTTTGAAATGCGAATTGGGGGTGGGGATGCGAGGCCAGATAACGGCATAACTTATCGTAGTATTTGTACTCAACCACGACATCCATGTCGTCGTCCCAAGGGATGAAGCCTTGATGGCGGATGGCACCCAAGACATTGCCGCCATCCAACCGGTAGGGCACATCGATGGCCTTGCAGACTTCATCGAAATAGAGCAACATTTCAAGAAGACGGTCTTGGACTTTCCTTAGGACAGAGCCGTCGGGATTGTAGACTGCCCGCAACTCCTCTGGGGTTTCACCCGTATTGAATGTCATTTCTCTCAATATTGATGATGGTTGGCCTTTGCCGTATGCATACAAAAATCCCTCCTTCTTGCGAGGGCAAAAAGGATGAAAGGAGGAATGCAGTTTTTGCATATCATACGGAAAAAGCCACATTTAGGATGGTTCTGAATAGCCGTCCCGCAGATTTTCGTATTTTTGCGAATGCAAAAGTACAAAAACTATGGGAAATACACAAATTATTGCTCCAAAAACGAAGGAACGCCCCACCGTCAGGCAAGAGCCGCAGGGATGCTTCGCCTCCTCACCAACATCCCGTGTGAGCATCGACGGTTTCGGGGAAGGGAGCGCCAAGATGTCAGCAACATGTGCACACCAGTAGAGACTGTGATTCTTCACGTCTCCTCCACAAGAAAGCCATGCCAAGACTGACGGTGCGATAATCGGTGTTGCTTTTTCGCCGTTTTTTTCAATTGAATTCAATCCTTTTTCTTGGTTTTGAAACCTATTTGTCGTAACTTTGCAACCATGAAGTTTATTCCTGCTTGTTTTTCCAGACCAGCTTGTTGCTGGTTGTCGGCAGCCCTGGCCGTAATGGTGGTGATGTGCGCCTGCTCTTCCTCTCAATATGATGAGATAATAGAGGAACCCGAAGGAAAATACCCTTTTGACATCGGTTACAAGGGACGTGTTGACTTTGAGGGGGATACCTTGCGCGTCCTCATCCTAGGCAATAGCTTTTCAAGCGATGCAACAACATACCTGCATGAGTTGGCGTTGGCCATAGGCCTCGACACGAAGCGCTTTTGTGTCTATAATGGCGTAATCAGCGGAGGTGGGATAAACGATTGGAAGAAAACATTGGACAACAATGCCGAGAGGTCCTATTATCGGATGGCAGGGGCGGTTGCGATGAATGTTTCCGGGTCTTTACATGACATCTTGAACCAACCTTGGGATGTATGTGTGCTCTTGCAAAGCAGCGACGCATCCTTCAGATGGAGCAGTTTTGACAATCTGCCAAGATTGATTGAAGGCATCAAAAGCAGTTGTCCCAACACGCAATTGAAACTGGCCTATATGATGCCTTGGACACATACCAAAAAATCTACGGCAAAGGAATGGGCGGGAAACATCTCGTGCGCCAGAAAGATTGCAATGGAATATGGCATAAGGGTCATTCCCGTGGGGACTGCCATTCAAAATGCAAGAAAACAAGGACTTGACAATGGGATGTATCTCACAAGAGATGAATGGCATATGTGCAACGGGGTGGGGAAGTTTATCGCTGCTTGCACCATGTATGAAGGTCTCCTCTCTTCTTTCGCTGGTAAAAGCATCCTGGAAAATCCTGACGTTCACACGCTTACACCTGAAGAGGCTGGCTCAAGAGGGGCAATGGCAGTCGACTCGTCAAACGAGAGAATTTGCAAGCAATGTGCATTCTGGGCCGTCGAAAAACCTTTCTCGACAACAATCGGGCAGTGATGGGCAATGCCCTCATCTCAGATTCCTAGCAGACCATTGGTCGGATGTGATGGAGATGGCGTAGGGCAGGTATTTCTTGTAAGTCTTTTTGTTGTTGATGGTGAACACACTATAATGGACATTGGGTTTGAGCACTTGTCCAAACTGCTGCAGCACCGTGATGGGGTTTGTGGTGTGGTCCACGTCCAAGATGATTTTGTTGGTGGATGTGCTGATGGAATTGGCAAAATCAATCAATTCCTGGTCGATGCGCTGGAAATGGAGAAGGGCGATGGTGGCGCAGGAGTCGTATTCCAACACTTGTTTGATGCCCTCTTTCTCGCGGTTGCCGAAAATGTAACAAACTTTTTCCTTCCCAAAATCATCAATCATTGCGAATATCCTTTTCTGGCGCTCTTTGCTGAAAGCCGTGAAACGGTCTAGGTATAAGCCTAGTCCATAACGCTTGCAAGTGTCCATCACTTCTTGCAAGGAGGATATGGATGTGCCATGATAGTCAAATCTTTTCAGTTCCTCAAAAGTATGTCTTCTGATGGTAATGCTGTCTTTTGTTGTGTTGTCTATGAAAACCTCATCATGGCAGCACACAGGGATGTCGTCTTTCGTCCATTGGATGTCGGTCTCACCGTAGTCGAAGCCGGCAAACTTGGCATGCCGATATGCCAAGGCGGAGTTTTCTGCCACGCCCTTTGGATGATAGCCTCTGTGTGCCACACTGACAAACCCTTCCGGAATCACAACGGGCGTGTTGTCATCGGATTCGTCATCCTGAAGACAGGAAAAGAATGAAGGTAGAAGGAATAGGAATGCGAAAAAGAGCAAACAAAGGTGCTTGCCGCTCTTGCGCCTTGTCTGTCGTTGCTGTGATGTGGGATGCATACTCTCCATATAGATGTGATTGATATGCAAAGATAGCAATATTGCTTTTCCTATGCAAATAACGAGGGAAAAACGTTGTTCTCTTTCGCCATATGCCTTTTTTTTCGTACCTTTGCACCGCCTTTTGCTACAGCTGTATGGCATGGTGTCACAGCCCTGTTTGTTGGCGTGTGGCATCGTGCATCATCAAATAAAAGAAAAATGGAAACTATACAAACAGAGTTAAATGGCGTGGTGGTGTTGAAGCCACGCGTGTTCGAGGATGGAAGAGGATATTTTTTCGAGTCTTATTCCAAGCGTGATTTCGACAAGCAAGTGAGGGAAATCACTTTCGTGCAGGATAATGAGAGCCGTTCGTCGTATGGCGTGTTAAGAGGGCTGCATTTCCAAAAATGGCCTTTCACACAGAGCAAATTGGTGAGGGTGCTCAAGGGCAGGGTGCTTGATGTCGCAGTTGACATCAGGAAAGGTTCACCCACTTATGGGAAGCATGTCCAAGTGGAACTGTCTGGTGAGAATCGGCTCCAGTTGTTCATTCCTCGTGGTTTCGCCCATGGGTTTGTCGTCCTTTCAGAAGAGGCTGTCTTCCAATACAAATGCGACGAGTTCTACCATCCCGAGAGTGAGGGAGGCATAGCGTGGAACGACCCCGACCTGGCTATTGACTGGTGTGTTCCTGAAAGCGATGTCAAGCTCTCAAAGAAAGATATGGTCAACCCCTTGCTCAAGGACATCGATTCTCCTTTTGATTTCAATGTGAGCCTTTATTGATTTGGAATTGTGCTTGACAATTTGCCATTATGAATGTAGCGGTAGTAGGAACAGGGTATGTCGGTTTGGTCAATGGTGCCTGCTTTGCTGAAATGGGTGTCCATGTGGCCTGTGTCGACATCGACGAGAAGAAGATAGAGTCGTTGAGGAATGGAAAGATTCCCATCTATGAACCAGGGTTGGATGAAATGGTGAGGAGGAATGCCAATGCAGGGCGGCTCACCTTTTCCACCAGCCTGAAAGAGGTGCTCGACGATGTTTCCTTGGTGTTCAGCGCGGTGGGAACCCCTCCCGGCGAGGATGGCTCTGCCGACCTCACTTATGTGCTTGAGGTGGCAAGGGAATTCGGCAGGAACATCAAGCGATATACCGTGCTCGTCACCAAGTCGACAGTACCCGTGGGTACGGCGGCGAAAGTGAAGGAGGTCGTCAACGAGGAATTGAAAAAGAGGGGGGAGGACATTCCTTTTGATGTCGCTTCCAATCCGGAATTCCTCAAGGAAGGGGCGGCTGTCAAAGACTTCATGAGTCCCGACAGGGTGGTCGTGGGGGTATCTTCCGACAGAGCCAAGTCTTTGATGATGAGGCTGTATCGTCCTTTCATGCTCAATAATTTCCGTGTCCTCTTCACAGACATCCCTTCTGCGGAAATGATCAAGTATGCAGCCAACTCCATGCTTGCCACTCGCATCAGTTTCATGAACGACATCGCCAACCTCTGCGAAATCGTGGGTGCCGATGTTGAGATGGTGAGGCAAGGCATTGGTGCCGACACGCGCATCGGACGCAAGTTTTTGTATCCCGGTTGTGGGTATGGAGGCAGCTGCTTCCCGAAGGACGTGAAGGCACTCATCAAGACAGCCGAGAAGAATGGTTACTCCATGAGGGTGCTCAAGGCTGTGGAGGAGGTGAACGAAGACCAGAAACGAGTGGTGTTCGCCAAACTCCAAAAACATATGCCAGAGGGTTTGGAGGGGAAGACCATCGCCGTTTGGGGATTGGCTTTCAAACCTGAAACCGATGACATGCGCGAGGCCACTTCTCTCGTCACCATCGACTTGCTCTTGAAAGCAGGGTGCCGTGTGAGAGTGTTCGATCCCGTTGCCATGGACGAGTGCCGACGCAGGTTGGGTGATGCCGTGGAATACGCCAGGGACATGTATGATGCCGTGCTCGATGCCGACGCCATGCTGCTGCTCACCGAATGGAAACAGTTCCGACTGCCCAGTTGGGGCGTGATGAAGAAAACCATGCGCAAAGCCCTCGTCGTCGATGGAAGAAACATCTACGACGCCGAGGAATTGGCAGAATACGATTTTGAGTATTGTTGTATAGGAAAATAGACCCATATAGGGCTAATAAGACTTAGGAGATAGTCTTATTAGCCTTATAAGTTTTATAAGCCTTTATTCCACAGTGACGCTTTTTGCCAGATTGCGTGGTTGGTCCACGTTGAGTCCTTTCACCACAGCCACATGGTAGGCAATCAATTGAAGGGGGATTACGGATAGCAGTGGGACGAGTGTCTCCAATGTTTCGGGAATCTCAATGACAAATGATGCCAGGCGTTTCACGTCAAGGTCGCCTTCGCTCACTATGGCGATGATGCGCCCGTTGCGGGCTATCACCTCTTGGATGTTGCTGATGATTTTTTTGTAGAGGCGATGGTGGGTTGCAACAAACACCACCGGCATGTTCTCGTCCACCAATGCGATGGGACCGTGCTTCATCTCGGCAGCGGGATAGCCCTCGGCGTGTATATAACTGATTTCCTTTAGTTTCAATGCTCCTTCCAATGCCACGGGGTAATTCATTCCGCGCCCCATGTAGAGCGTGTTGCGGGCATAGGTCAGCGTGCGTGCGATGTCGCGGATGCTGTCGTTCTTCTCAAGTATCTGGCCAATTTTCTCCGGTATGCGCGCTAATTCGTCGATGTGCTGCACATAAACGTCTTGCTCGATGGTGCCTTTCTCGTAGCCAAGGGCGAGGGCGAAGAGCGTCAGCACTGTCACCTGGCCGGTGAAGGCTTTCGTCGAGGCGACGCCGATTTCCGGACCGACGTGTATGTAGATTCCCGTGTCGGAGGCACGGGCTATGCTCGAACCCACGGAGTTGACGATGCCGAAGCACAGGGCGCCGTTCTCTTTTGCCAGGTTGAAGGCAGCCAGCGTGTCGGCGGTCTCGCCACTCTGTGAGATGGCGATGACGATGTCGTCGGGTCTGATGACGGGGTTGCGGTAACGGAACTCGCTGGCATATTCCACTTCCACCGGCACTTTGCAGAATTGCTCGATCATCTGTTTGCCGATAAGGCCGGCGTGCCATGATGTCCCGCATGCCACGATGATGAACCTGCCTGCGCCCAAGAGTTGCTCACGGTGCAAATGAATGGCGCTGAGCACGATGCGGTGCTCCTTGGGAAGAAGACGACCACGCATGCAGTCGGAGATGCAGCGGGGTTGCTCGAAGATCTCCTTCAGCATGTAATGTGGATAGCCTCCCTTCTCCAGTTTGTCGAGATCTATGTCCACATCGTGGACGTTGGCTGCCACCACGTCACGGGCGTTTGACAGGTTGCGGATGGTGATGTTTTCGCCGCGTCGGATGACGGCCACCTCCTCGTCGTTCAGATAGACCATGTGCTTGGTGTACCCCACGATGGGAAGGGCGTCGGAGGCTAGGAAGAACTCCTTGTTGCCTTCGCCGACACCGACTACCAGAGGACTGCTCTTGCGGGCGCAAATCAACTCTTCTGGATGCTCTCTGTCGAGCACGGCGATGGCATAGGCTCCAACCACACGACGAAGGGCATAGAGCACGGCCAAACCCAGGTCTAGATGGAAACGCTGCTGCACGAATTCTATCAACTGCACCAGAACTTCGGTGTCGGTGCTGCTCTTGAAATGATAACCCTTATGGGTGAGATACTCCTTGATGTTGGCGTAATTCTCGATGATGCCGTTGTGAACCAATGCCAAGCGGCCGCTTTCCGACAAGTGAGGGTGGGCGTTCACCGACGATGGCTCGCCGTGGGTGGCCCAACGTGTGTGGGCGATGCCGATGCTTCCACTGGTGTCATGGCTGACGGCATGGCTTTCAAGGTTGGATACCTTGCCTTTTTCCTTATATACGTTCATGGTGCCGGAGGCGTTGATGAGTGCCACGCCTGCGGAGTCATAACCACGATATTCCAAACGCTTGAGACCTTCTATCAGCAGCGGATAGGCCTCGCGACTACCGATGTATCCTACTATTCCACACATTGTTGTTGACGGTTTTTTTACTTTTTTAATACAAACTTGCATAATCACTTTTTTATTGCGTTTTTAAGTCATAAAATTTATCGATTTGTTGCATTGTGTCAATCTGTCTGAAAAAATGGCAAAAAAATGACATTTTCTAACCAAAATGGCTACTTTTGCAGGCGTAAAGCGTGATGGCACGGATTTTGCCCGAATGCATGAAAACAATTAACAACAAGAAATGAAAACAGTCAAATGGCAATGGATGGCCTTGGTTGCCGGTGTGTGTGCCGCCGTCCTCTCGTCGTGTGGAAAGAAAACTGCAGATGAGATTTTCGAGGAACAGAAAAGTGGTGTTGTGCTTGTGCTCAACAAATTCTATTACAAGGTGGAGATGCCGGGAGGACAGCAACTCTTCTTCAACGGCATTGACAAAAGTGGCAACTTGCAGGGTTTCACCACCAATGAGGAGGAGGCAAAGGCCAATGCACAGATGCTCAATGGGACAGGATTCTTCGTCAGTGAAGACGGGGAGTTCGTCACCAACAGGCATGTGGCGCTCACCGATGTGGATAGCAAGAAACTAAAGGAGCAGTTGGCCAACATCGTAAGGGCGTCGCTGATGCAATATGCCATGACGGCAAGGCAGATAGAGTCGAAATACAATATGCTGGAGGCGCAGAAGTCACAATTCATGGAATACGACTTCTTCGGCAATGTCATCGCTGGGGATGAAACGCGGTTGAGGTCGATTGTGGAGGAGCAGAAAAGATTGAAGGCCATGTATGACGAGGTGTCTGCAGCGGTTAGACAATTGCAGAGAGCCAGCCTGGACAACATCAAGGTGAGCACGGTGTCAAACATCGGCATCTCCTATGACGGAGAGAAAGTCGAAGGGCCTTCCGATTTTCTAGTGAAGAACCCTTGCAAGGTGGTGAAAGTCTCTGACAAGGAAGATACTGACCTCGCTCTTATTCAGCTCAACAGCAAGAAAACACCCAAGGGGGCTTATGTCTTCAAGTTTGCTGGAGAGGGAAACAAGAAGTACTTCAATGGCAAATCTGCACAAGAGAAAATAAAAATCGACCAGCAACTCTATATGATTGGCTACAATGCCGGGCTCATGCTCGCCAACACGGAAAAGGGCATCAGTGTGCAAATGACCAGTGGAAGGGTCACACAGACTCCCGACGGAGAAAGGGTCACATACAGCATTCCCACAGTGCAAGGGTCGAGTGGAAGCCCTGTCATTGATGACAAAGGAAACGTCGTGGCTGTCAATTTTGCAAAACTCATAGGGAGCGACAACTTCAATTTCGGCATACCCCTGGAGAAAATCAAGGAATTCCTCAAATAGGACGGTGCATGATATAATGAAGCCCCAATGCCGGTAATCGTTACGGCATCGGGGCTTCCACGTGTATGCTGAAGTCTGTATTTTCTGGCTTGTCCAATCTGTCCGACTATTCAGACCCGTCCGACCATTCGGAATCAATAGACCTTGATATGATAACCCACTGTCACCATGAATACGTTGAATTTCGCATCTCCCAAGGCACGCTTTCCGGTGGTGGTGGAGGCTAGTTTTGAAATAGGGAGACCATATATGGCCTCGATGGAAATCTTGTCCTTTTCATAACCTGCACCAAGAAGGATGTGGGCGGAGCGCTTGTGCACGTGTTTGATGATGTCGTAATTCGCGTTGTCAAGTTCACTCTTCGCACCGATGTGAACACCAAAGAGGAAACCTGCCATGACGTTGAAATTACGCACTGGATAATATCTCATCTTATACAAGGTCTCCAGATAGTCAAACCTGTACTCGTATGGTCCACGACGGTCTACGGTGCCATCACTGCGGGAAATTTCTTCGTCGCTATGGAAATTATCCCATGCGTCATGGGTGCCCAAACGGGTGTAGCCCATTTCAAAACTCATTCCGAAATGGTTGTTGAAATAGGTCTGGATGAAGCCGCCTATGTAGGGGCTGAAAAGGTATTTGCCGTCATAGTTGGTCAGGTTGCTGGCCGTGACACCCACCCTCGGTCCTGCATAAATGTCGAATGGGTCGTGCCAGCGGTTTTCGTCACGCCATTCCTGTGCTTGAACAGTGCTTGCTGCCAATATGATGGCGAAAATACTTGATAGAATCCTTTTCATGTCTTTGCTCTTTGCTACTTTAACACTGCCATATGGGCAGTGTGAGGCAGAAATTTTTTGCAAAGATAATACAATCATGGCGCATAAAAAAGGATTTGCTTTATTTTTTTTGTTTTTACATCGCTTTGTGTTACCTTTGCACTATGGTTCACTATTTGGATTTGGCCAAGCGGAACGCGCCATTTCAACATGAATTGCGCGCTGCTGTGGATGAGGTGATGTGCTCTGGATGGTTTCTCAGAGGCAGCCAACTAGAGCGGTTTGAGGACGAATATGCACGATTCATCGGAACTGCTCATTGCGTGGGCGTGGGAAACGGGCTCGACGCGCTCACTTTAATCTACAGGGCGTATGTCGAGATGGGGGTGATGGCACAAGGAGACGAGGTGATAGTACCTGCCAACACCTATATCGCTTCCATTCTCGCCATATCAGAAAACAACCTTGTGCCTGTGCTTGTGGAACCAGACCCGCTGACCATGCAGATTGACGAACGGAAGATAGAAGAATGCATCACAAAGCGCACAAGGTCGGTCATGATTGTTCACCTCTATGGCAGATGTGCGTATACGGAGAATATCGCCAACATTTGCATGGAACATGGATTGCTGCTTGTGGAAGACAATGCCCAGGCGCATGGATGCAGGTTCGGGGACAGACGGACAGGGGCGTTGGGTGATGCTGCCGGACATAGTTTCTATCCCACAAAGAACCTTGGCGCCATGGGCGATGCCGGCGCTGTCACCACCAACGACAAACATTTGGCCGACATGGTCAGGGCGTTGGGGAATTATGGCTCAGTCAGGAAATACATCTTCGACCATAAGGGTAGAAATTCAAGGATGGATGAGATGCAGGCTGCTGTCCTCAGAGTGAAACTAAGGCATTTGGATGATGATAACAAGCGAAGGCAGGACATTGCCGAATGGTATGGGGATGCCCTACGGAACACAGCGATAACAATGCCCGCGCCAGCCCCGAGGGAGGCCAATGTGTGGCACATCTATCCCGTGTTGTGTGAGGATAGGGACAGGTTGCGGGAGCATATGGCGAAAAATGGCGTGGAAGCGCAAGTGCATTATCCCGTGCCACCACATATGCAAAAATGTGGCGGGGAATGGAGACGTCGGCCTCTTCCCGTCACAGAGCGGATACACGCCACCGAACTCAGCCTGCCGCTGGGTCCGGAACTGACAGACGAAGACTTGGAAAAGGTCGCATATGCTGTCAATTCCTTCCGCTGAAAAATCTTATTTTGTCCTTTTTGCCGTTGTCAAGGGACAGGTGGGGTGGTGGGCACCTCTGACGTCAACTCTTGAGGTATTCCTTTACCTCTTTCCGCAAATCGTAATTGTCGCCCAAATCGATGAGATTGTCGATGTACCATTCGCCATGTTCAAACTTCAGTTCCAGGCGCACATGGTTCTTGCCGCTCTTTTTGTTAAGATAAAATTCCACGACCGAACGATCTTTGTCGCGATTCACCAATGTGACATCCGAAATGGATAATTTGCCCAATTCCTCATCATCAACCGTCCATACCCAGTAGTCGAAATCCAGGGGACCTTGGTCGTCAGGGCTGTTTGAACTGTCATACTCATATACCTTGGTCAACATCTCGTTCCAATCTTTCGTGCAGAATTTCTCATCAGGAGACAGGACGTCGTCGCTAGGGATGAGTTCCTCACCTTCTTCTCCAATCTCAGGATAATTCTCCTTGAAAATGTTGTCGTAGATGGCATTGACGCGGGCGATGACATATTCGTCGCTTTGTGGGTCGCCGTCGATGTGGGGTTGTTCAAATGCCTTGACGATGGTGGTTTCCGTCGTGTCTGTAGCGGTGGGAGAGGATGGGGTGCCGGCATTCTCGCCTTTCTTGCCGCAACTTGCCATCAGCAACAGGGTGGCAAAAACAATGATGACTTGTTTCATATCGATGTGATTGACTTGGTTTTCAATTCTTTTCATAATTATTCAGTTTATTCATATAGTAAGCCTTGAAATCGTCCCATTTGTAATATGGACCGCTGACAGGGGTGAGTGGAAGACGTGCCTCGTTCTCGTTGAGCAGCACTTTCAAAAGGATGGGGCCTTTGCCTTTCTTAGGGTGGTAGAAGATGATTTGAATGTTGCACGCCATAGGGAATATCTTGTAGCAGTGCCAACCTTCGTCGTCAAGTCGCTCTAGGTCGGCTATCGGCTTTCCAAAGTCGTCAAGTTCCAGAAGGCAGGCAAGAGGCATCACGCATACCTCATGGCCGTAACGAAGGGTGGCGCCGGGATGGGGGAGGGCAAGGCAACTGTCGGCTTCCTCGAGCATCACACGGAGCAAGTTGCGTTGTGAATAGGGAGAGACGCCGCCATTGAGGGGGCAGGGGCCATAATGGATGTACCACCAGGCGTTGGTTTGAAGCCAATGGTCGTATAACTCGTCGATGGTGAACAGGTCGTAAAGTGTCATCTCATGGCGAAGTTCGGTGCTCTGGAGGTTCGATGCCAATTTGAAAAGGTGGTAAGACAGTTCTTGCGCGTTAACCTCGTGCTGCCAGTAATTCTGGTCGTTGAACAGCGTGTTCATCAGGCGGTCGTTGTGTTGGTGGCGCTTGCAAAAATCGTCGTAGACCTTGCTCAACTCGTCGGGCATCTTCTTCTTGTCCAACTCGCTGTCTTTCAAATTCATATACCACATATCGTGCTCGCTTGCGTCATGGCGGATGTCGAGATTCGGGTTGTGGCGCAACAAAGCGTGCAGGGCATTTTCCATCGAGAGGATGCAGCGAATCACCACCGTGCTCTTCGCGTCGATGCGTGTCCTGCCTTTGAACACTTCGGGAAAGCGCTCATACATGCGGTTGCCGATGGCTTGGTGCTGCTCGGCACCAAGGAGGGTCAGTTCGCCATGGCGTTTCTCTGCATCCTGGCGGATGATTGTCACGCGGCGGAGGACGTCCTTGCCCAAAGAGGTCAGCTTGCCCAACGAGTCGGCACGAAGCAGGGGCTTCCAAGCCTTGTCGTAGTCGCTGTCGTTGATGAGGTGACGGGAACCGTGACGCCCATAATGGCTGATATAATAAGGTGCATAGCCTTTCGGCGCTTTTGTCAGTTTCTTCTGGGTGGGACCGGGGTAGGCATAGTAGTTGCTACCTGAACGATAGATATTCTCCTTGATCTCATCTCGTGACACTTGGGCTGAAACGCCAATGGCGACAAATGCAATGGCGATGGTGAGGATGGCTTTTCTCATGGTCTTGCGTTTTATCATGCAAAAATAATGAAATTAAGCGAACCCACAAAAAATAAAATCCTTTTTTAAGTAGGTGATCATAATAAGACATTAGTATTTTAAGATTTGTTTGGATGCAGATTTTTCTTTCAGACGAAGGAGCATAGCGGGCTATGTCACTGAGGATGAGAGAAAAAGATGCTCCAAAGAAACATAAAAGACTATATGCACCTACAAAAAGGATATATATAGATAACTAAAGTTTCCCACCCCCAAAAAAGTGAGTGAAAATAACAGTTTCTCAAATAATTGTTGTATATTTGTAGTGGCAAAACTTATAAATATCAACGAATTAAAGAGGAACTGTTATGTTTGCAAAATTAGT
>JAFWSS010000242.1 GCA_017524385.1 Prevotella sp. | reverse complement strand
TGGTTTCCGATGTAAAGTTATTAAATATCAGACAATTAGCCAAATTTTTCAAGTTAATTTATGTAAAAAATAAATGGCATTTATTCATATTGAATCTATCTTGAATGTTAATGAATTTAACTATAATTTACCGAACTATTGTGAATTATTAACTAAAAAAACTGAAAAATGAGAAAGTTATTTTATGCAGGCATCACCCTGCTATGCGTCACGCTGATTGCTTCATGCGGCGGCAAAGGAAACGGAGACGGAAATGGCCAGAGTGAACAAGACCCCTTGGTGGGCAAATGGCTAATGAAGAAAGAGCAAAAAGATGCTGAGGGAACAGCTAAGTTCATTTTGAACTTGGACCTGAAAGCCGACAAGACCATGGCATACAACATTGATGCCTCGATGGAAGGCTCACAACCTGGTTTCACAATGGTATTACCTGTGAATATGGCATTTGAGGGAACTTGGAGCGCCACTGGTGACAAGCTTGAACTCAAGGTAGACTCCGCCACCACAAAAATCAATATTGACAAGGAGAAGATGGTCATCAAGGCTGACGATCCCAAGTTGGAGAAGCAAGTTGCTGCTCTCAAGGAAACGATAATTGCAGGCATGGAATCCAGCGCTAAAGGCGATATAAGTAAAAGGTGGGTTCCTCAAGAAGCCATGGCTTACAAATTAGAGGGTAAAACACTGAAATGGATTACAGAAAAAGACACCCTGGTGTTTGAGAAGCAATAACAAGACTTGAGCTATCGGTCGTTTGACAAAGACTCTCCCCCAACCCTTGCAGAAAGGATTGGGGGAGATTTTTTTATAAGGACTTTAAGGACTTTAAGGTCTTTAGGGTATTTAGCTCTTCACGACATTGACGTCGATTTTCTTGGCCGGGAACATGAAGGCGAGGTCCTTGAGTTGCTGATATACTGTCTCGTTCATATAGAAATAGACAGTCCAGTAGTCGGAGCCCTTGCACCAGGTGCGGGTGTTGACCACGACCCCCTTCTCGGCAAACTCTGTGATGCCCACCCAAGGTGCAGCCACAACGGCGGAGTCGTCGACGGGTCCTTGAATGATGAGTTCATTGGCCGCCTGCACCTTGTTGATGGCCTTTTTCACCTCCTCAAGGTCAGCGCCGTATGCAAAATGGAAGTTGAGGTCCACACGGCGGTATTTCTCTGTGGAATAATTCTTGAGGCTTCCGGTAGAAAGTCCTCCGTTGGGTATGATGATGGTCTGAGCATCGTTGGTTCGAATGATGGTATTGAAGATTTGAATCTCCTTCACCGTTCCTTCGAAGCCCTGTGCCTCGATGTAGTCACCCACCTTGAAGGGCTTGAAGAGCAGAATCATCACTCCACCGGCGAAATTCTGCAGTGTTCCGCTCAACGCCAAGCCCACAGCAACGCCAGCGGATGCGAATAGTGCGATGAACGATGATGTCTCAATGCCCAGGATGGAGACGATGACAATGATGAGGCAAAGCCAGCACACCACGCTGACGATGCTTCTGAGGAAGGTGGCGAGAGATGGCTCTACATTGCTCTTCTTGAGCACTTTAGACACCAGTTTGGTAATCCACTTGATGATGCACTTGCCGATGAAATAGACGATGAGGGCAATGACAAGGTTCTTGCAGAAGCCCAGCGCCCACTGTCCCAGCATGGAATAAGTCTCGGGGGAAAAGATTTTGTCTAACATATGCGTTAATGATAAAGGTTAATGATGATTTGCAAAAATAGGCATTTATGGGAAAAGATGCAAATTATCGGGCGATTTTTTTACAAATTTAAGTCTCGGGCGGGCACAAGACCCGCTCCTGCGATTTCAAGGGGAGGCCTTGCAACGGCCAGCCAAGATGCCATAGGCGATTATTGCGGTATTGCGGTATTGTGTCATTACGGCCACTTCGTTTTCAAAAATATGGGAAAACATTTGCCACAATGGGGAAAAAAGCATAATTTTGCAATATATTTGCCATTAAACAACGAACAATAACCATCAACAACCCAACTACAATGCGAAAACCATACGCTTACATTTTATTACTTGCAGCCACCCTGATGGGAAGTTTGCAAGCCAAGGCACAAACGCTTTTGGAGGAAGACTTCGAGACTTCCAGCACCGAGACCTTCTCTCAACCCATCGCCGCGGGAGCTGGTTGGACGACAGTCGACAACTACAATGGTAGCAAACAAGCCTACAGATGGCACAACTACTATTCCGACAAGGGCACCATCGGCGGCACCCATGTCGCCGGTTGCGACGCTCCCACCTATGAGGGCGACCCCAATGGCGGCTTCGGCCCCAAGGAAGAAGTGCTCCTCACTCCCGAATTGAACCTCGACAACACCTACGAACTGACCTTCACCTTCATCGTCAGTCCTATGAACGCCTACGAGACATCCATGTATGACTTGCAGGTGCGCGTGGTGGAAGACGGCGACCTGGCCAATGCAGAGACCGTGTTCTCCATCCAGAACCAGGCGATGCTCAAAGAGAGCGGCGTCCTCACCTACCCCATCACCACATGGGACCCCCACACCGCCAAAATCAGCCTTGAAGACTGGCAGGGCAAGAAGGTGAAACTGGCCTTCGTCCACAAGATGATGACCAAGATTGCCAACGTTGCATGGCTCGACGACGTGTCTGTGAAGCAACATACGCCCGACACCGCCCCCGTCGCCGTGCTGAGCACCGACCGTTACAACTTCGGCGACGTCTATGTGGGCGAGAAGCACTACACCGACTTCATCACCCTCACCAACCAAGGCAAGAACGGATTGAAAATCACCGGTTTCGACTTCCCCGAAGGTGTGAGCACACCCCTCGACGCCAGCACGGTCAACCTCGACAAATATGAGAGTGTCTCCTTCCGTCTGGCCTACACCGCCAGCCTCACCAGTCCCGCTACGGCAAATGCCGTCATCCACACCAACGGCGGCGACGGCACCATCACGCTGCAAGCCAACAAGCAGGTGGTGCCCGAAGGCTACACCCTGGAGACCTTCGAGAAATACTTCCCGCCAGCCGGATGGAAGAACCGCGGTTGGGACGCCCGTTTCGCCGAAATCGAGGGCGACGTGTCCGCCTATGCCACCGGTTCGCTGGATGACAACTACCTCACCTCTCCCCGCCTCGACCTCACCGACGGCGGCAGTGTCACCTTCACCTACCGCAACATCTTCGACAGTGAGTTGGGCGACACCTACCAGATGAACGACATCTCTGTGGAGGTGAGTTACGACGGTGGCGAAACATGGGTGCAGAAATGGATTTTCGACTACCAACTCGCCACCTACAGCGAGACGGTGACGGTGGACCTGGGCAAAGGCACCGACAATTCTTATATAAGGTGGAAGAACTCTGCCATCAGTTATGACGACGAAGGCGTGGACGAATTCGCCGACTTCTATTTCGACCGCGTGCTGCTTCCCAAGCTCTTCGGAGCCGACGACGTGCCATGCGCCGCCTATCTCATCAAGCCCGCCGTGGGAGCCACAGACATCTATCCGAAGAACGTGGAGCTGCAGTGGGGCCCGGCGCAATTCGCCATGGGTTACAAGCTCTACGTGGGCAGCAACAGTGCCGCCAACGACCTCATCGACGGTCTTGACCTCCACGACGCCCTCTCGTACACCATCCCCGAATGCGCCTACGAGACCACATACCGCTGGAAGGTGGTGCCCTACAACAGCTATGGCAACACCCCCAACCGCGAGGTCACCACGTGGAACTTCACCACCCAGCCCGACGCCTCCAACGTCTCCTACCCCTACGAGGAGGACTTCGCCAAGAACACCCTCCCCAACGGATGGCTCTCCACGGAAGCCGTGAACTCCTACAACCGCACATGGTATGTGAACACCTACTATCCCTACGTGACCGACCAGGTGACCAGCAACGCACTCACCTCGTCCTACCTCAACGAAGGCGACGAGAACAGCGTCACCACGCAGGAGTTCAAGTTGCCTGACGACGCCAAGATGTCCATCTCCTTCGTGTGGGGCGACGAGCATCCCAGCGACCTCGTTGTCGACCCCACGGGCATGGTGAAGAAACACAACGTTGAGCCGAACAACGGCGTCAGCGAAGGCATCTTCCAAATCTGCGTCGACGGCGAGTGGATTACACTCTCCACCATCTCCGAGAATAGCTTCAACGACGAAGAGAAATACTGGATCAACGAGAAATTCGACCTCGGCACCTATGCCGGAAAGACCGTGCAGTTCCGCTGGATACACAAGAGTTACAACAGCGGCCGCGACGGTGGCACATCCCTTGCACACGTCGTCATCGAAGAGCTGCAAGGCGACAAGGCAGTGTTCAACAAGAAGGAGTGGAACGCCGGCAAAGTGAACTACAACAAGGCCGTCAACTCCGGGGCAGTGTTCACCATCCTCAACCGTGGCACCAACGACCTCAAGGTGAAGCGCGCCTTCTTCGGCACGCCCAACTTCACCTCCTCCATCGAAGCCGGCACTGTCATCGCACCGGAAGAGGGTTATGCCTTCAGCATGCAGTTCGACGCTCTTGACGCCGCAAGCCTGGTAGAGGACGCCCTCACCGTGGAATTCGAGAGCGGCTACTCCGTCGTCTTCCCCGTCAAGGGAGAAGGCATGGCAGCCGACATCCTTTACTACGCATTCGAAGACAACCCGCTCGACTATCCTTGGACCGACTTCACCACCATCGACGCCGACAACCAAGTGTCATATGCCTTTGGTTCCTGGTGGATAGACTTTGAGAAGAGCGGACAGAAATTCGCATTCTGGCCCGGCGACGACGATAAGATGAACGGCATCATGAGTCCGGTTTCCGGGCATATGGCCCTTGTTGCCGCCTCTCCCATCGACGGCAGCGCCGACAACTGGATTGTGAGCAAGCAATTGCACGCCACCAACCAATCAACCTTCAATTTCTGGGTGCGCAACTGGGAATGCCTGCAGAGCGTGCTGCCCGCCCCCAACCACCGTGTCAGCGTACTCGTGGCAGAGAGCAACCCGCAAAGGACCAGTTCGTTCACCACAGTGATGGGCGAGACCGAGGTGCCCTTCCTCGACTGGGACAACTGGCAGAACTACGAGGTAGACCTCTCCGCCTATGCCGGCCGCGACATCTACATCGCAGTGCGCCACACCACCAACGGCGCCAGCAACGTCGCCTTCTTCGATGACTTCACCTTCAACCACTTCACCAACGAGAGCGGCATCCAAGCCGTCTCTAGCATCGACGAACAGGCAGAGGTGAGCATCTACACCATCAACGGAGCCTTGGTGAAGAAAGGCATCGGGACGAAGACCCTCCAGTCGCTCGCCAAGGGTGTCTATGTGGTGCGCATCAAGAATGGAGAAACCGTCATCACACAAAGAGTGGTAAAGAAATAAACACCGATTTGCAGCGTAAAAGGTAATGGGCGCGTGGCGCCCATTACCTTTTTGCGACCTTAAAGACCCTAAGGACCTTAAAGACCTTAAGGACCTTAAAGACCTTAAGGACCCTAAAGACCCTAAAAATCAGTCCAGAGCCTCAGACCACACAAAAATATCCACTTTATGAGAAAATCCCTCATCCTCCTGCTCCTTGCCCTAACGCTCACCTTGCAGCAAGCGCAGGCGCAGAGCCGTGACAAAGTACTCACCATCACCGTGACCACCGACACCGGCGACGACCTGTCGGGGCAAGCCGTCACCCTCGTGCAAACCGACTACACCCTCTCTTATGGAACGTTGAAACTCGACTCCGAGGGCACGTGCACCGTGAAAGTGTATGGCGGCAACCATGAGTTGAGTGTCGACCGTCCGGGTTACGAACCCGCCAGCACCACCTTCACCATCGCCGCCGACGCCACCACCGCCACCGCCTCGCTGCATCTGACAGAGAAGGTGCGCACACCCTTCGCCCTCACCGCACAAGCCAGGCACGACGCCTACACCGGCGAGAACAGCGTGGAGATGACGTGGAACTCGGAGCCACCGGCCTTCTTCGACGACTTCGAGTCCTACCCGGCCTTCGCCGTGCAGTTTGGCGAATGGACCGGCATCGACGCCGACCTTGAGGCCGCCGCCCCCATCATTGGCGACTATCCCAACCGTGGCGTGATGCAATATGCCCAGATCATCAACCCTTTGGAAGTCACCCCCACCTGGTGGTATGACTATCCCATCCTCCGTCCCTACAGCGGCAAGCAGTATGTGGGCTTCACCCGCACCAGTTCAGGCAACGCCAACGACGACTGGCTCATCTCCCCCGTGGTGACCGTAGGCAACGAGCACGCCCTGATGTTCATGGGCAAGGCCGCCGACCGTTTCGACGAGCGCTTCATGGTCTATGTCACCACGAAGACCGACGCCCCCACCCAAGGCGACTTCACCCGCTTGGACCAGGGCAACTTCGAGACCGCCGACTACAAGGGATGGCATCGATACGAATACGCGCTCGACGCCTACGCCGGGCAGCAGGTGCGGTTCGCCATCCGCTACATCAGCCATTACAACGTCTATGGTTCGTTCATGCTGATGTTGGACGATGTCTATGTGGGGCAGCCCAAGGACTACGACAACGCCGCCGCCAAGGCCAAGGCACGTCATACGCTCGGCGGGCACCGCATCCCGTCATTGCCATCTCAAGCCACCGGGGCGAGGCGTTCTGAAGCCAACCCCAACGAGGTGTTTCACATCTTCATGGACGGCACGGAAGTGGGTGCCACGGAATCATACAACTACACCGTGGGCAACGTGCCTCCCGGCCAGCACGTCATGGGCGTGAAAGCCACCTACCGCGCTGCAGAGAGCGAGATGGTGACAACCCCGGTGGAGATTGGTTCGTCCTGGGCCGGTGTCACCTTCCTCGTCACCGCAGAGAGCATCCTCACCCCCGACGGACAGGTCATACGCCTGGTCAACACCTCCACGTCGGAGTCCTACGAGGTGACGGTGGCCGAAGGGAAAGCCGCCATACCCTCGCTGCCCCTTGGCGACTATGTGGTCAACGTGGAGGAAGGGGCGTTCAACGCCTACCAGCAGGCCATCACCGTGACGGGCGACACCGAACTGTCCATCACGCTCACCGACCGGGTCATCACCCCCTACAACATCACCAGCGAACACACCGACGACGGCGACGTCATCCTCAGGTGGAACCAGGAACTGGTGTTCACCGACAGTTTCGAGGACTATGCCGACTTCTCCACCGGCACCTTCGGCGAGTGGAAGAGTATCGACCTCGACCAGACACCCGTCTACCCCATCGCCTTGGGCGACATCTCCAACGTGGTGACCTTCCCCGGTTCCGGCACCGCAGCCAACCCCCAGCCCCTTGCCCCCATCGTCTTCAATCCCTGGAACACCACGCCACCGATGCTCCCCACCGACCCCGCCGTGGAGGCGCCCACCGGCGACAAGACCATCGCCTTCTTCTCACCGCAGCGCGGCAAGGCCGACAAGTGGATCATCTCGCCACTCATAGACATCAGAGAGGGCTACGCCCTGACCACCACGCTCAAGTCGTATGACGCGATGTATGCCGAGTCGGCTGAGTTCTGTGTCTCCGAGGGTGGCGACAACCCCTCCGACTTCACCTCCATCAGTTCCGCCCTCGACATTCCGTCGACGGTATGGACGCAATACCAGACCAGCCTCGCCGACTATGCAGGAAAGAAGGTGCGCCTGGCCTTGCACTACATCTCCTACGACACGTTCTTCCTGCAACTCGACGACTTCACCGTAGGACCGGAAGACGGAGAGGCACCCTTTGTGGACTATGGCAACGTGCTGCGCTACGACATTTACGTGGACGGCACGAAGGTGGGCGAGAGCCAGACACCCACCTACACCCTTTCCGGACTCACCGAAGGCACGCACATCATAGGCATCGTAGCCGTCTATCCCAATGGCGACTCGCCCATGGGCACCATCACCATCACCGTGACGGCCATCGCCCGCGTCACCCTTGACAACGGCAGCGCCGCCACCCTGCACACCATCACCGGCCAGAAGGTGGGCGGCGACCTCTCCCGCCAGCAACGTGGCATCTACATCATCCAACAAGGCAACCAATACAAGAAAACCATCAAACGATGAGAAAAACAACGCTTCTCCTCCTTCTCGCGACATTCACCCTCGCCCTACAAGCCCAGAACCGCATCGACGTGCAACAGGCACGTACCTTCAGATGGGACAAGCCACAAGTGCAGAACCGCCAAGCCACACCCGGCAAACCCCAAAAGGCGGAGGGACTCTCCGCCACGCAGAGGGCCGTGGGGCACATCTTTGGCAACAACCCCGACAGCATCACCATCAAGGGAGCAATGGTGGGGACGGCAGGCACCTACCCCGTGGCGACAGCCATCGGCCCCGACATCCTCAACCGCTATGCCGGATGCAAGGTGGTGGGCATACGTGTCGCCACAGCGCAGTCATTAGGCAAGTGCAACACCTTCCTCTACACCCTGGAAAACGGCTATCTCTCCGATGAGCCGCTCACCAAGAGCCAGCGGTTGTATGAGGGTTGGAACAACGTGTTCTACAACGGCGAGACCTCCTTGGACATCGAGGAGGGGATGACACTCCTCGTCGGCTTCGAATACACCGAGACGGAGAGCATGGTGGCGGCAGGCAGCGGCGGACTATGCACCGTGGGAAAGGGCGACGGCGAGAACTTCCTCATCTATACCAACTTCGGGAGCGGCGAGGGATGGTACTCGGTGAACAACCTCGGCGCCCTCTGCGTGCAACTCATCGTCGATGTGAGCAGCCTGCCGGAGAAGGCCATCGGCCTGTCCTACCTCGACACCGGGTTCAGGTACAAGAAAGCCGGGGAAAGGGTGGAGATGTATGTCATCGTCGACAACCTGGGAAGGGAGGACATCGGCAGTTACCATCTCGCCTGCCAACTCGACGACCAAGCACCCGTGATGTATGACTACACGGAAACGCTGCCGGAGCAAGGGTCTACCCACCTGCAGCCCGTGTTCACCCTGCCTTCAGACATCAGCCTCGGCCAGCACACCCTCACCGTGAGCCTCCTCGCCGAGGAGGAGACCACTCCCAGCGGCGACAAGACCACGAGCAGCAACGACTTCTTCATCTATGACGAGAGTCTGGACCGTCAGAAAGCCTATGTGGAGCAATACAACAGCCAGAACGAGAGCATGGCATCCATCACCAACCCGCTCTTCGAACAAGTGGCCAAATCCAACAAGAACATGGTGCTCGTCAACGTCTATGAGCCGGGCAACCCGCTCGCCATAGAGGAGGCGGCATACCTCCACGACCTATATGCCTACACCCTGCCCTCGTTCACCGTCAACCGCTCCTACTTCCCCGGAGAGAGTTACATCGCCTATGACGTGAACTACTACGCCGAGCAATACGCACCACTCGTGCCTGCCATCATCGACGACCTGGTCAACCAGGACATGGGACAGCCGGCCTTCGCCACCATCGACCTCGATGCGCAATATGACGACGAGACACGAATGCTGACCATCGACGTCGCCGGCACCCTTGTGGAAGGCGCCCTCGACATCCTCGGCACACCGTCTGTCACGCTGCTGCTCACTGAAAACAACGTGAAGTCGAAACAGGTGGTCATCAACCAAGTCACGCAACGCCCCACCACGAAACAAGACTACGTCCACCAGCACGTGCTCAGGGGATTCGTAACACCGCCCACCGGCGCTCCCGTGGAGGTGAGCGGCAACAGATACAACGCCCGTCACACCATAAGCATCGACCCCTCATGGAACGTGAAAGAGATGACTCTCGTGGGATTCGTCACGAGGACGGCTGAAGAGGTGACCGACGACAACGTGCTGACCATGGACGTCACCAACTGCAACAGCATCTCACTCAGCGACCTCACCGGCATCCACGAGGTGAAGGCACAAGAGCAAGGCCTCCAGCCTGAATATTTCCTCCTCAACGGGCAGCGCGTCAACCCGGGCAACCTACCCAAAGGCATCTACATCATCCGAGAGGGAGGGAAGAGGGTGAGAAAATTGAAAATTGAAGATTGAAGATTGAAAATTGGAGATTGAGTCCACTTGAAAAAGTGGACAGGGAGCAAAAGGGCGTTGCGCATATCCCCTCCCCTCGCAGGCTAATCTTTATACACAAGTTGCTTCCCCTTGATAATCAGTAATTTATTAACATTATTTTTGTAAAATAATTTCATTATGTCAAATATTTTACTACCTTTGTCTGTATGTTTCCCTAAATTTCAGCGGTATCGGAGGGGATTTCAGGACCGCCAAACGTTTACAAAAATTAACATCTGATATGATAAATTCACAATCATGCGTGATAAACAGGTGCTGCGAAAGCCACAAGGACCTCATCGCAGCCTACAGGCTGATGCGTAACGACAGCTGGT
>JAFWSS010000241.1 GCA_017524385.1 Prevotella sp. | reverse complement strand
TTCCGAGGGAAGAATCACGGGAGACTACCCAGCCTCGTCCAGCACCCTGCAGACCCCAACACGCTATTGGTCTCTTCCACGTATTGGGGTTTGTTGCTCTCTACGGACTTCGGACAGACGTGGGAGTGCCTGACGGAATTCGTTTATGGAAACTCAGCCGCATCTGTCATCGGTTTTCACCCTTCACGTCCGAACATCATCTACAATTGTGGAGAAGGCATGGTCTTCGATGGTCATATCATGATCAGTTACGACAGCGGTCAGACATGGACCGACCACGGCAATTCGCTCGGCTTCCCCGGTGACAACTGCGTACACCAGCCGACATTCCATCCCGCCAATCCCGACCGTTGGCTGGCTGGCGGCGAAGGATGCGTATTCCTCTCAGATGACAACGGCCAGACATGGAGTTGCCAGGATTATTGGGGCGATGAATCCCGCACGGCCTACTGGTACTTCTCTGCATTTGACAACGAACATCCCGGCACAGTGTATATGGCAGGAAGCCTGGGGCGAAACGGCCAGAAGGGGGCTTGCATCAAACTGATGTGCTCCACTGACGGCGGGCGCTCATGGCATCCCTCGCAAGTAATGACATTTGAGAAGGATCTTGAGCGGGTGAACGACTTGCAGCAATATGGCGACCGCCTTCTCATTTACTCTGAATCAGATGTCTATGAAGTTTCCAAGGCAGACCTTGTAGCACAGAGTGTTGCTGCTATTCTTACTGTCACATCAGGCACATCGGAATCGCCAGCCTTCGACCTTCAAGGTCGGCAGATCATGGAACCACGACATGGTATATATATCAAGAACGGAAAGAAAATCATCAAAAAATGAAACTTCTCGCCATGTCTCGCCGGAAAGACGGTGCGTGTGGCGGGTGTGTCATTGGGAATAGTGGCTAGAAAGAAAAACTTTCTTCATTTTGCTCGTCTTTGCGGATTTTTCACTATATTTGCACATTGTAACAGATTTGGTGAATATGAAAGATACTTTTAAAGAAACCTTTACAGTAAATGGTGTGACTTTTAATATGGTCAAGGTGGAAGGGGGAAGTTTCATCATGGGTGCTCCTGATAAGCGGCATGGTGATTTGGTCAATTTTTTTTGCGGCCTTGAATCCAACCATGTCAAACTTTTCCATTTTGACGATATTGATGGTACGTTGAAGACTTTATATGACTTTGCATCTGGTTTGCTGTTCTTCATTTACCAAGGTGAAGACGCCTTGATGCTCGATGACACCAATGTCCAAGTCGGCGCTTGTTACGAATGGCCGAAAAGCAAGGTGCTGAAATGTGGGAATGGAAAGAGAATCTCCTACCTTTCCATCGTCAATTTATTTATTGAGCACCTGGTACCTGAAGAGGAAAGAGAAGAAGCGAGGGAAAATGAAAATTTTTCACATCTTGTCAACCTCTCCTCGTTCATGATTGGTGAAACCCAGGTGACGCAGGATTTGTGGAAAGCGGTAATGGGGAGCAACCCCTCTGTTTTCAAAGGAGGCAAACGCCCGGTGGAGAATGTGAGTTGGACGACTTGTCAAACTTTCATTGAAAAACTCAATCAATTGACTGGTAGGAATTTCCGTCTACCTACCGAGGCGGAGTGGGAGTTCGCGGCAAGGGGTGGCATCCACGGACATTATTACAAATATCCTGGTGGCAACGGTGTCAAGGAAGGTTATGAGGACAACATCGATGAACTGGGATGGTATTTGAAAAACAGTGAAAAGGAGACTCACGAAGTGGGGAAGAAACAACCCAACGAACTCGGCCTTTACGACATGGTCGGAAATGTGTGGGAATGGTGCAATGACTTTTTTTACAGATACCCCCTTAAAAAGGAATATATCCCTGGCGGCTTTGACAATCCAAAAGGACCGGCTTCCAGCAAGGAAAATTTGAAAGTGCTGAGGGGTGGTTGCTGGTATAATGATGCGCTTCACTGCAGGACGGTCATGCGCGTCGGCATTTGGCTTAATGACCACTGCGATGGCTTTGGCTTGAGATTGGCACTGCAAGATTGAAAACAGGAAATAGGGATTTGCCATGAAAACGAAAAATTGGATAATGATGTGTATCACAACACTGCTGGTGGGATGTAATGCCGCCGACCAAGAACAACAGATTGACGAATTGTATGCGAAGATGTCGCAGGAAGAGCGCATCGCACAGTTGAGAAGCACCTATTTGGACGAATTCTTCGACGATAATGGACGCTTGGACACTGTCAAATGCCGACAATTGATTCCAAACGGCATCGGGCATTTCTCGCAATATGCCAGCCAGAAACCAATGGAGCCGGAGGTGCTGAGAGACCGCGTGGCAGCCATGCAGGAATGGCTGATGCATCACACCCCCAACGGCATCCCTGCTCTCTTCCACGAAGAGGTGCTTTCAGGGGTGAACACCAGGGGCGCAACCATCTATCCACAACAGATAGGGCAGGCTTGCTCCTTCAACCCCGAGTTGGCTGAACTCAAAACCCGGCAGACAGGAATAGCCATGCGCAAGATGGGCGGAGTACTCTCTCTCTCACCCATGGTGGATGTGTGCAGGGTGCCCAGTTTCAACCGTCTGGAAGAGTCATATGGCGAAGATGCCTACCTCTCCGCCGTGATGGGGGTCGCCTTTGCCAAGGGACTCCAACAGGGAGACCTCAAGAAAGGCGTGGGAACCTGTTCGAAACACTATCTCGGCTATGGAGGAGGTGGAGATGCCCAGGAGAAGGAACTGATGGAGGAAATCCTCCTCCCTCATGAGGCGATGATACGACTGGCTGGTAGCAAGGTGGTGATGCCGGGATACCATGCTGTTCATGGCACCAACTGCGTGGCAAACAGTGAGATATTGCAGGACATCCTCAGGGGCTATGTAGGTTTTGACGGAATGGTGGTCAGCGACTACACTGCCATCGACCAATTGCCGGGAATGGAAAACCCCGTGCAGAAGGCCGCGGCGGCCATCAATGGTGGCAACGATGTCGACTTCCCAAGAGGCTCCAATTACGAGCACTTGCAGGAGGCCATCAATCAAGGACTGGTGAAACCGGAAACCCTGGAACGTGCCGTGAAAAACGTTCTCAGGCAGAAGATGCGCGCGGGACTCTTCGACAATGAACCGTATCTATATGCCAAAGGGAAAATCGCCCTCGACACCCCAGAGGAGAGAAAAACGGCATACGACATCGCAACACAGTCGGTTGTACTGCTGGAAAACAACGGCATACTTCCATTGAAAGATGTCAAGAACATCCTCGTGACTGGACCCAACGCCAACTCCATGTGGGCAATGTGTGGAGACTATTCCTTCCCTTCTATGACCTATTTCTGGAAAAAGGTGACTGAAGACCTCGACCATCCACATGTCGTGGGACTGCTAGAGGGGATGAAGGCGAGAAAGGCTGACGATGTCAACATCATCTACTCTCGAGGTTGTGACTGGACGGAGGAGATAGAGACCAAGTATGCTGTGCAAGGCGACGAGAGAGCGTGGGAGTATGAAATACTTCACCGAAAGGTCGATTCCGGAGAGAAGGCCGACCGTCAGGAGGCTCTCGCCATGGCTCTCGAGTGCGATGTCATTGTTGCTGCCGTAGGTGAGAATGTGATGCTTTGTGGTGAAAACAGGGACCGGCAGGGACTGCGCCTGCCGGGGAAGCAGGAGCAGTTTGTGGAAGATTTGCTACAGACAGGGAAACCTGTGGTGCTCGTCATCTTCGGAGGAAGGGCGCAGGTCGTCTCAGGGCTTGCTGAGCGTTGCGCCGCTGTCATTCAGGCATGGTATCCGGGAGAAGAGGGAGGGAACGCCGTCGCCGACATCCTCTATGGGAAGGTGTCGCCTTCTGCAAAACTCTCGGTCAGTTACCCGAACACGGAGGTCAACGAACCTCTTTGCTACAACTATTCGTCTGAACGCGACCCAAAGGTGCAATGGCCTTTCGGATATGGACTCTCCTACACCACCTTTGAATACAAGAACTTGCAGGTGAATGAAGAGGTGGCTACAGACGAGACGTTTGTCAGCCTTTCCTTCGAGGTGAAGAACATAGGGAAGGTCGCCGCCGACGAGATCGCACAGGTCTATCTCTCGCCTGCCGATGACAACAAACTAATACGTCCAAGACAATTACAGGGATTCGCAAGGGTGGCACTGAAACCGGGACAGAGCAAGAAGGTGAAGGTCAAGATGTATGTCGAGCAATTCGGCTACTATTCCAATCAGGGGCAGCGACAATGGAATGTCGCACCGGGCACATTCCAGGTGGCCATCGGGGCATCCTCCGAGGACATACGTCTGAAAAAGAATGTCGTCTTGAAAGGCAACCCGATAACCAAGCCCCTCAGAGACTTCTATTTCTCCGAGTGCTTCGTGGAATGATGACAATCTCCTATCACATCCTGTTCTTTACCAAGACCTCATATGAAATGAAGACAAGAGTAATCCTCGCAATGCTGGCCCTCGTGGCTTTGCAAGTCAGTGCCGGTGACATCCGCTCCGGAGAGATTTGGCCGGACGACAGGGGCGTGCACATCAATGCCCACGGTGGCGGCATCATCTGCCATGACCAAGTTTATTATTGGTATGGGGAGCACAAGAGCGATTGGTCGAGTGCTGCATTCGTGGGCGTGACATGCTATTCCTCCCGCAACCTGACCGACTGGAAATATGAGGGTGTGGCGCTGTCGGTGGTCGATGAGCAAGGACACGATATCGAAAGGGGGTGCACATTGGAACGGCCAAAGGTGCTGTTCAACAAGAAGACGGGAAAATACGTCATGTGGTTCCATCTGGAACTGAAGGGGCGTGGCTATGAGGCGGCACGCTACGGCGTGGCCGTCAGCGACTCGCCCACGGGGCCATTCCGATTCCTCTATTCCTGCAGGGCCAATGCCGGCAAATGGCCGGTGGAGTTTGGCAAGGAGGAACTAGCTGTGGTGGACACCCTCGATGCCAGATATTACAAGGAATGGTGGACGCCCTCGTGGAGGAAAGCGGTGAAACAGGGGCTTCTGCTCAAGCGCGATTTTTCCGGCGGGCAGATGTCAAGAGACATGGCGCTTTTCCTCGATGATGACGGAAAGGCATACCACATCTTCTCTTCAGAAGAGAACCTGACCATGCATATCGCTGAACTGACCGATGACTTCACTGCACACACGGGAAAATATACCCGTGTGGCTCCCGGTGGACAGAACGAGGCGCCGGCCATCTTCAAGCAGGATGGCACATATTGGATGATTACCTCGGGATGCACGGGATGGGACCCCAATGAGGCGCGCATGTTCTCGGCTCCAAGCATCTGGGGGCCTTGGACCCAGCATCCCAATCCTTGCCGCGGGCCAAGGGCAGACAAGACGTTCGGCGCACAAAGCACCTTCGCACTACGTCTGCCCGATGGTCGTTGGATGTTCATGGCTGACATCTGGAAACCACGGCATCCTATCGACGCCAGGTATGTGTGGCTGCCCATACAATGGGAAGAGGGCAAGCCTGTCGTCGAGTGGAAGGATGCGTGGAGCCTGTAGTCAGAATGGCACGCTTACCTTCACAGTGACGCTCCTTCCCATGTTGTAGATGCCCCTTCGACCGGTGACGGCATTGTCGCCGGCGTATTTCAACCTACTCAGATGATTTTGGTAGGCGCGGTTGGTGAGGTTGTCGCCAATCACGCTGATGGTGCATGCCGTGTGGTTGTGCCAGCGGATGTCTGTCCCCATGGAGAGGCTGAGCAAGGTGTAGGACGGCGTGGCGGTCTCAGTGTCATCGGCGGCATAATAGTGACTTTGCTTGAGATGGCATTCCATACCCAATTTGACATAGGTGTTGTTCAGCACACGGCCGTCGCGGATGAGGTCGTAACTCAATTCCGAGGTCCAACGGGGGGCTGGGGTGAACGGCAGGTATTTCCGGTCGGACTGCTGATGTGACTGAACAGCGCTGACATAGGAGAAACTGTTTTCCAAATGCAATGGTTCGACGGGGTGGATGTCTATGCTCACCTCGCCGCCCCACAGGCGGGCGTTGCCTTGAACAAACTGATAGGTGGGGAGGCCGTCGGTTTCCAGTCCGGGAATGCGGTGGGCGAAGATGTAGTTGTCGATGAGGTTGCCGAAAAGCGATACCTGGGCGGACAAGACGGGTGACGTGTAGTCCAAACCCGCGTCGGCCTGCCAACTGTATTCGGGACGAAGGTCGCTGTTGCCGAGTTCATGGCGGAAGGTGCCTTCGTGCTCGCCGTTGGAGCCTAACTCGCTGAGGTTGGGGGCGCGGAATCCTCTTGCAATGTTGAGGCGCAGGCGTGTGTTGTCGTTGATGTTGTAAACGGCGCCGAGGCTGCCTGTCAACGCATGGAAGGTGCGGGAGAACTGCTCAAAGCGGTCTTCCAAGGCGAAGGAGTGGAGGTGGCGTTGGTCCACGCGAAGGCCGCCGCTGAGCACCCAGTCGCCAACGTCGTGGCTGGTGGTGACGTAGGCACCGATGTCGAAGAGCGCGTAGGCGGGGATGAGATACTCCTCGCCCTTGTTGACCGAACGCTGGTACATTCCGCCGACGCCGGCGTTCACCTTCCATAGCCTCTCGCCCTGCCAGGTGTGGCGGATGTCGTAGTTGACGGAGTGAAGCAGGAAGTCGAGGCCGCTTTCGTCGGGCGTCTCCACCTCCTCGTATTCCTGACGGCGGTTTTGTTGGTAGCCTAGCAGCACCTTTAGGACGTTGTCTCCGATGTAGACCGACTGGTCGAGCACAGCCTTGTAATGATGCACCTGCTGGTAGGGGAAGCCGTGACCGTAGGTGGTGAGGTCGTGGTGGGTGGCGATGCGTTCCGATGCTTCGCCGTTGATGCTGACGGGCATGATGAACTGTCCGGTGGTCTCGTCGCGCTCGCCTTCGATCATTCCGGGGGTGAGATGGTAATAACTCAGGTTGAGGTGGCTGAAACCCCAGCGCTTGTTGACACCCAACATGCCGTTGGCGGCATTCTCCCTGAACTGCGAACCGAGTACCCTCCCGTCATAAGGGTTCTTATAGGCATGGGCGAGCTTTCCCGAATAGCGGGCATTCCATACGAATCCGTGTTGGTTGCCGCCCATGTAGAGAGAGTAGCCCAACAGGCCATTGTTCGTCTGGTATTCCATGTTGGCGCTGCCTTCCACCTTCCCCTCAGGGACGATGGGGCTGCCGTGGAAAATCACCACGCCGGCCATCGCGTCGGAGCCGTACATCAGCGAGGCAGGACCTTTCAAAATCTCGATGCTACGCACACTTTGAGGGTCGATTTCGATGCCGTGCTCGTCGCCCCATTGTTGTCCCTCCTGGCGGATGCCGTCGTTGACGGTGACGAGACGGTTGTAACCCAAACCTCGGATGACGGGCTTGGAGATGCCGCTGCCCGTGGTGACCTGGGCCATTCCGGGTTTGTGGGCGATGGCGTCGATGATGTTGGTGGAAGAGGTGGTCTGAAGGTCGCGCAACGTGACAATAGAAACGGGGGAGGGCGACTTCTTCAGCAGTGTGCTGCCGGCAATGCCGGTGACCACCACCTCGTTGATCATGGCGTTGCTCTCACGCATGACGAAGTCGAGATGCGTGGTCACGGAGAGGTTCACCTTCTGGATGATGGTTTGATGACCTATGTAACTGACTTGTATGGTGACGGTTCTCAATGGGAGATTGTCGAAATGGTATTGACCTTCAAGGTCGGTCACCGTAGCCATGCTGAGTTCGGTGATTTGGATGGTGACACCGATGAGGGGGGAACCGTCAACGGCATCGGTCACTCTACCGCCAAGGGTGGTGACGGGGGCTGCTGACGCGCATAGGCTAAGGCATCCCGACAGCAGCAGGATGAGATATGTTTTTGTCATTTTGATAAACGCTTGTGTTGTTTGTAACTATTTTTGAATTCTCGGAATACTCCGATTGCTCGGAATACTCCGATTACTCAGAATAATCCGATTACTCGGAATACTCCGATTCCTCAGAATACTCCGATTCCTCAGAATCCTCTGATTCTTCCGATTAGTTCAAACAAAAACAAGGCGGTGCGCGAAGAGAGATGTATCCCGCCGCGCTGGCAGGATGATGGAAACGAATGCCTTGCCATCTTTTGAGACGGACGACAAGGGTGATGCCCAGTATCATCAGACCTGCAACAATGAAAGGCAGGGTCAAAAACTGGCAGAGCACGCATTGGTCGATGCAGAAGTCGGCTGAGGAGAGATGGCTGTGACGCACATGGTGGATGCACTCGCTGCAGGCGTCGTTCATCTCTGCTCCTTCCGTATGGATGTGGAGGACGGAGAACAACAGCATTGGCACGAATACCGCCAATAGTATCCGTGACATCCATATACGTCTTCGTTCCATTCGCTTCATCGGGTGCAAAGGTATAACTTATTTTTCATTTTCTAAACAAAACCTGCTTGAAATAATCTTTTGGGGATAAAAGGCTCTCTTTCAGATATACGCGGACAATCTGTTCCAATAATTTTGCCTGACCATTTCATAGGGTAAGTTTTTGCCGTAATTCAAGATAAACTGATTGGTGTGGAAAAAACAAAGGAGGTAGGAGGGATTCCCATCCGTCCTACCCGAAAAAATAGTCAAGGGATTATTCAAAGAACTGTTGTAAAAATAGTAATGACATCTATCAACAATATGAAACCGTCTTACAATCGCCATTGCTTCTGATTTCTGATGCAAATATCGTAATTGTAAGACAGTCTCAAAAGGGAAAAACCCTATTCCGATGGCGGGAAAAACATATTGTTTGAGGGGAAAACCCTATGGGCTTAGAGACGGTGTCTTGTGACCTCCCTAAGCCAAAACCCCAAAACTCCAAACCCTAGTGAGTCCCCATAGGGGTCGACGCCTCCGAGCGTCGCAATTGTCAGAAGTCATTGGCACAAAAACTTTTGTCATTGCGACGATCGGAGTCGTCGACCCCTATGTGTGCACCAAACCTCTTGCTCCTACGTGTGCACCAAACCTCTTGCTCCTATGTGAGCACCGGCTTCTAGCTATTGAATGATAATCCGTGATCATTGAGAATCGTCCCTAATAATCTCATTTGATTAAATTGTGGTGTTAATTATCCCCTCCCTTTAAGGACCTCAAGGGGAGGGGGTGCGCACCGCCCTTTTGCCCATTGTCCACTTTTTTTAGTGGACTCATAATTTATTCATCCCAAAGACTTCTTGCTGCATTCGGGGGGATGTCGGAGCAGTTGCTTAATCTACGGGTGCGGCGTCTGCTGCTGCTTTGGCTGCGGAAACGGCTTCTGCTGCTGCATCTTTGGCTTCTTCGACTACTTCTATCGGGCGTATTCCAAAATTTGGCTCAGCGGCTTCAGCGGCTTCTGCTGGTACTTCTTTGGCTTCTTCGACTACGTCTTCCGGGCGTATCCCAAAATTTGGCTCAGCAGCGGCTGGTGCGGCTTCTGCTTCCGGATTTAGTGCTTCTTCGGCTGCGTAGGCTGAATCTGCGGTTATTGTTTCTTCTACTTTCTGTTCATTCATAGAATTCATCAAAATAGCCAAAACGATAATAAGGGCAAAGCCAATTATTCCCCCGGTGATGTATTTTAGCATATTGTTATTACCGTCATCCGGTTTCTTTCCCTTGTCGCCATTGCCACTCTCTGGCCCACTTCCAGTCTCAACCACTTCCACAACTACGGGGTCTTCATCCTCTTCCGGTATGATGGTATCATCCTCTGTCGGAATCCCCATTTTCTCTATGGCTGTGATGAATTCCTCCACCGTTTGGTAGCGTGCTTTCTTCGTCGGAGCCATGGCCTTTGCAATGCATGTGGCGAGAGCATCACTGACGTCGTTTCCCTGTAATTGGTCAAAGGGGAATCCATCATTAAGAATGCGATAAGCCTCTGGTGGACGTTTGCCAGTAAGCATCTTATACAAGGTGGCTCCGAAAGCATAGACATCCATCGTCATGGGGAAGTCCTTGCCTTCACCCTTCCTGTGGTAGGCTTGCTCCAATGGAGCATACCCCAACGTGCCGCCACCCACCGTTGTACTCGACTCCGGGTTGCCATCTTTGTCATACTGCTTGGAGAGACCGAAGTCAATCAACACAGGGGTGCCGTCTTCGCGCATCATGATGTTGCCGGGCTTGAGGTCCAAATGCAGTATGTGCTTGTTGTGCATGAAGGAGAGCGCCTTGCCGATTTGCTTGGCTATCCTGACCGTTTCGCCTTCTGAAAGTTTGCCTTTTTTTTCGATGTAGGCATCCAGGTTGCCACCACTGATGTATTCCATGGAAAAATACACCGTGTTGTTTGCCTCGAAGTCTTCCACCACCTTGACGATGTTGGGGTGTTGGAGCGTGCCTAAGTTGCGGGCTTCACGGATGAATTTCTTTTTGTAATCTTCGTAGATGCCGCCCTTGCTGCCATAAGTCACGGTGGTTCCTTCACGGCCGTTGATGTCGCGCATGAAAAACTCTTTGATGGCCACCTTCACCTCGGTGTCGAAGGCCCCTCGTTTTCCTGATATGGTGGTGCTCATCGTGGCTAGATAGGTGATGCCGAAAGAGCCTTGCCCCAACTTTTTGATAATCTTGTACGGGCGCTCTCCTCGTAGTATCGTACCTTGTGGTAATTCGTCCATGGTTTCGGTGAATAGAATGGATATCAATTTGGAATGACGTGACAAAAATAGTAAAAAATCTCCGAAATGAGTAACTTGTGGAGGCTTTTTTCAAAATAGACCATAAAAAACCGCAGGCCCCCAAGGGCCTGCGGACATTTCTTTTTCCTATGCTTTATTGGGATGTTGATTATTTGCCAATAACACTTTTTGCAGCGTTAGCAGCTTTGTCAATACCTTCGGCTGTCTTGGCCTTTGCGTCGTCAACAGCACCTTCTACTTTGTTTTGGGCGTCCTTGGCAGCGTCACCGACAGCATTCTTCACGTCTTCTGCTTTCTCAGTTGCTTGATCCTTCAGGTTCTCAGCACCTTCCTTGAGATCCTCAGCACCTTCCTTGAGATCCTCTTTGACGTTCTCGGCAGCGTCTTTTACACCCTCAACCACGTCGGGAACAGTGATTTCAGGAAGCTTGTTCACGTTGTCAATCAAAGTAGCGAGAGCAGTGTTAGTGCCAACGAAGGTCTTGATTGCGTCGCCCTTCTCTTTCAGGAAGGTTTGCACAGCCTCGAGATATTTCTTAGCAGTTGCGGGATCGGTTTCCTTCAACTCGTTGATCTTGTTCTGAGCCTCGGAGAGGAACTTGTTGAAAGCGCTGGAGTCATTAGCCTCAAATGCAGCCTTCAGAGAGTCTGCGGGAGAATACTCTACAACTGTTGCTGTAGTGTCTTCACCTTCTCCACCTGTTGTAGGGGCGGGAGTGTCATTCTTGCAACTTGTGAAAGTCACGGCAACGGCAGCCATGGCGATAAACAATAACTTTTTCATTTCTTTCTTTGATTTAGTAAAACGATAATTAAATTTTTCACGGCGCAAAAGTAGATATTATCTTTCAAAGATGTTACAACGGTTAGCATTATTTAACATAAAAATATGACCTCCAGGTCTTCGGGCACGTAAATCTTTCCATCAAATTCCCTTCCTGCTTCTGCAGAGTAGGTTTGCTTGCGCGTTGCAAGTGTCTTGTCTTCTGTGTGATACATCACTAGATTGCGCACTTCCAATTCCTTTGCCAGTCGCCCTGTGTCGAGTGCCGTGCTGTGATGCTTTTCATAGGGTTTGAACACTTCGCGGTCATCATAAAGGCAGAACGCTTCGCTTAGCAGCCAGTCGGCTCCTGCCACATGCTCGCGGCAATGTGAGTTGAATGGCTCGTCGCCCAAGCAAGCCACGCGTGTGCCGTCTGGAAGCAAGGCGGTGAAACCAAACTGCTTCTCCTTGGTGGAATGGATGTCGAAAGCGACGAGTTGCATGCCGGCTGCCTCGAAACGCTCGCCATCGGTCACTTCGACCAACATTATCTTGGTGCCGAGCATCGACGAGAATTTCCTGGGGAGCATCATCTCGCACATCGTGCGCAGAACGTGGAGCACTCGCTCGTGACCAAACACCCGCAACACACCGTCGTATCTGCCCTGGGAGATGAGGCTGGTCACCTTGCGAACAACCCATACGGCTCCCATCACATGGTCGGTGTGTGCATGGGTGAGATAAAGATGATGGATGGTGGAGAATTCCACACCGGCAGCCATCATCTGTTTCAATATGCCGTTGCCGCCTCCGGCATCCACCATCAAGCGGTTGGCGCCACTTTGCAAAATGAAGCAAGTGTTGAAGCAGCGGGTCACCATGGCATTCCCCGTGCCTAAAAAAATCAAACGGTTGTCCATATATTATATATAATAAGGTGTGAGGGATGAAAATCCCGCCAGCAATCGATTGCTGGCGGGAAAATATTCGTCTATGAGTAGTCGTTTGTCACGACCACTTGTGATGCTTATTCCGTCCAGTCTTCCTGTGTCTTGCGAACGTAGGACTTGTAACGGATTTGTGCCATGCGCTGGGCTTCGGCGAAGAGTTCCTCTGCCTCCTCGGGATAAGCCTTCTTCACCGACAGGTAGCGAACCTCGCCCATGAGGAAGTCGTGGAACTTGCTCCAGTCGGGCTCTTTCGAGTCGAGTGAGAACGGGTTCTTCTGCTCCTCGATGAGGGCTGGGTTGTAGCGCCAGAGGTGCCAGTAGCCACACTCCACGGCGCGCTTCTCCTCGGCCTGGCTCTTGCCCATGCCGCCCTTGGCCTTCAAGCCGTGGTTGATACATGGAGCGTAGGCGATGATGATTGAAGGACCGTGCCAAGCCTCTGCCTCGCGGATGGCCTTGAGGCACTGTGCGTGGTCGGCACCCATGGCAATCTGTGCCACATACACATAACCGTAGGTGGTGGCGATCATGCCAAGGTCCTTCTTGCGGATGCGCTTGCCTTGAGCGGCAAACTGTGCGATGGCGCCAAGAGGAGTGGCCTTTGATGCCTGGCCACCGGTGTTGGAGTACACCTCGGTGTCGAGCACCAGGATGTTCACATCCTCGCCGGAAGCGATGACATGGTCGAGACCGCCGTAGCCGATGTCGTAGGAGGCACCGTCGCCGCCGATAATCCACTGTGAGCGCTTCACCAGGTAGTGGTCGAGGGTCTTCAATTCCTTGCAGGTCTCGCAACCACATTCAGCAGCCTTGTCGATGTAGGGCTTCATAAGGGCGGCCAGACGCTTTGTCTCGTCGGCATCCTCGCGCTTCTCAATCCATTCTTGGACAAGAGCCTTGAACTCCTCGGGGCACTCGTCGAAAGCGGTGGCCTCGACAAGAAGCTTCGTCAGGCGCTCCTTCATCTTCTTCACACCGAGGGCCATGCCAAGACCGAACTCGCAGAAGTCCTCGAAGAGGGAGTTGTTGAACACGGGGCCTTGACCCTTCTCGTTCTTCGTGTAAGGAGTAGAGGGGATGGAGGCGGAGTAGATGGATGAGCAACCAGTGGCGTTGGCAATCATCTCACGGTCGCCGAAGAGTTGGGAGATGAGTTTCACGTAAGGTGTCTCACCGCAACCGGCACAAGCACCGGAGAACTCGAAGAGCGGCTGGGCGAACTGTGAGTTCTTCACATTGCTCTTGATGTCTACCAAGTCTTGCTTCGACTTCACGTTCTTCACGCAGTATTCCCAGTTGGCTGCCTCTTGCTTCATTGCTTCGGCATCGGGATTGAACGGAGCCATCGTCAAGGCCTTGCCCAACTTCGGGTTGCCCGGGCAGATGTCGGCGCAGTTGCCGCAGCCGAGACAGTCGAGCACGGACACCTGGATGGCGAAGTGCATGCCCTTCATGGTCTTCGGAGCCTTCATCTCGATGGTCTTGCCTTGGTAGCCTGCCAACTCCTCGTCGGTGAGGACGAATGGACGGATGGCGGCGTGAGGACAGATGTAGGCACACTGGTTGCACTGGATACAGTTGTCGAGGTTCCATACAGGTACGAAGGCTTCCACACCACGCTTCTCATAAGCGGCGGTGCCCACTTCCCAAGAACCGTCGGTCGTGCCGAACTTGGTGTAAACGCTCACAGGAAGCAGGTCGCCGGCCTGGGCGTTGATGGGGCGTACCACCTCCTTGACGAAGGCGGGAGCGTCGTCCTCAACGACAGCGTCGTCGGGAAGGTTGGCCCATGCGGGGTCGATGACAAACTCCTTGTACTCGCCACCACGGTCGACAGCAGCATAGTTCTTGTCGATGATGTCCTGTCCTTTAGAGCCATAAGACTTCACGATGAACTTCTTCATCTGCTCCACGGCAAGCTCCTCGGGAATCACCTGGGTGATGCGGAAGAAGGCCGACTGAAGGATGGTGTTCGTGCGGTTGCCGAGGCCGATTTCCTGGGCAATCTTCGTGGCGTTGATGGTGTAGACGGTGATGTTGTTCTCTGCGAAGTAGCGCTTCACCTTGTTGGGCATGAAGCGTGCCAGCTCCTCACCCTCGAAGATGGTGTTGAGCAGGAAGGTGCCGTTCTTCTGCAAACCGCGTGTCACATCATACATGTGGAGGTAGGCCTGAACGTGGCAAGCCACGAAGTTCGGCGTCGTCACCAGGTAGGTGGAGCGGATGGGCTCGTCGCCGAAACGCAGGTGTGAGCAGGTGAAACCACCCGACTTCTTCGAGTCATAGGAGAAGTAAGCCTGGCAATACTTGTCGGTGTTGTCGCCAATGATTTTCACAGAGTTCTTGTTGGCTCCCACAGTGCCGTCGGCTCCGAGGCCGTAGAACTTGGCTTGGTACATGCTCTTGCCGCCCAAAGCGATTTCGGGAACGACGGGGAGAGAGGTGAAGGTCACATCGTCGACGATGCCGATGGTGAAGTGGTTCTTAGGCTCTGGCATGGCCAGGTTGTTGAAGACGGAGATGATCTGTGCAGGAGTGGTGTCGTGAGAACCAAGACCGTAGCGGCCGCCAACGATGAGAGGACGGTCCTCCACGTCGTAGTAAGCCGACTTCACATCCATGTACAGAGGCTCGCCCTCGGCTCCCGGCTCCTTCGTGCGGTCGAGAACGGCGATGCGCTTCACCGACTTGGGCACGGAGGCAAGCAGGTGCTTGATGGAGAAGGGACGGTAGAGGTGCACGCTCAGCATGCCCACCTTCTCGCCATTGGCGTTGAGATGGTCGATGGCCTCGCGAGCGGCATCTGTGGCAGATCCCATCAGGATGACCATGCGGTCGGCATCCTCGGCTCCGTAGTAGGAGAACAGGTGATACTCGCGACCGGTGATTTCGCTGATTTTCTGCAGGTATTCCTCCACCACCTCGGGGACGGCGTCGTAATACTGGTTGCAGGCCTCACGATGGGTGAAGAACGTCTCGGGGTTCTCGGCGGTACCGCGGGTGACAGGACGCTCGGGAGTGAGGGCGCGGTCGCGGAAACGCTTGATGTCGGCCTCGTCAACCAAGGGCAGGATGTCCTCGTTGTCAAGACGCTCGATCTTGTGGTACTCATGAGAGGTGCGGAAACCATCGAAGAAGTTGATGAAAGGCACACAGGTCTTCAGTGAGGCAAGGTGTGCAACAGCGGTGAGGTCCATGACCTCTTGAACAGAGCCTTCGCAAAGCATGGCGAAACCGGTCTGGCGGCAAGCCATGACATCCTGGTGGTCGCCGAAGATGCAAAGCGAGTGGGATGCAAGCGTACGTGCCGACACGTCGAACACGCAGGGGAGCAACTCACCGGCAATCTTGTACATGTTCGGAATCATCAGAAGCAAGCCTTGTGAGGCGGTGAAGGTGGTGGTCAAAGCACCGGCTTGGAGGGAGCCATGAACGGCGCCGGCTGCACCGGCCTCCGATTGCATCTCCTGTACAAAGACGGTTTGTCCCCAAAGGTTCTTGCGGCCACGAGCGGCCCACTCGTCCACGTGCTCTGCCATGGGCGATGATGGCGTGATGGGATAGATGGCAGCCACTTCGCTAAACATGTAGCTGATGTGTGCGGCAGCCTCGTTGCCATCACAGGTGATGAATTTTTTTTCCTTTGCCATTGTTATAATAAAAGGTTAAAAATGATATGATGTTTGTCTCATGTATGTTGATTCAATAGAGGAACCCCAAGAGCCACAAGGGGAGTTGCCCGTCTTTGCCCACCTCCGTGTTGTAGCGGAAGCTGATGGTGCCGGGCGGCGGCTGCCTCGTAGGGCTGTGAAGGGCGTCGATGACGATGAACCGGAAACGACCGTCTATCTGGTAGGTGGTGTCGTGGCTCGCCTGGTTCACCTTGTGGTCCTTCCAAAGGGAATTGACGAAGAAGGTCTCCATCACGTCTTGCTGCTCCACCTTGCTCGGATAGATGGCGTACATCAGGTTGGGGTTGTGAAGCATCACCTTGGACGGCTTCTTCGGGAACGACTGCCCCAATGGGTAGATCATGTTGATCAGGCGGGCGTCGGCCAGGTATTTGATGTAGTTCATCACCGTGGCGCGGCTCGTGTCGATGTCGATGGCCAGCTGGCTCACGTTGGGGGCCTTCGGGCCGTCCAC
>JAFWSS010000240.1 GCA_017524385.1 Prevotella sp. | reverse complement strand
TCCTTCCACCTTTTGGAAGGTGGGTTTGGTGCAGTTCTTCTGCTGGGCAGCCATGCTCTATATGTGGACATACGTCGTGGATGCTGTTTCCGAAGTGGTATGGGGCACCACCGACCCAGCTTCCGGGGACTATCAGGAGGCAGGCAACTGGACCGGAGTACTCTATGCCATTCAGGCATTGGGCAGCGTCTGTTGGGCGGCCCTCCTGCCTCGTTTCAGCAACACCAAGATGGCTTACGCCCTCAGCCTGATCATCGGTGGCATAGGATTCATCCTCATTCCTTTTGTTCATGACAAGTATCTGATGATCATTCCGTTCCTCCTCATCGGTTGCGCGTGGGCTGCCATGCTGGCCATGCCTTTCACCTTTGTCACCAACGCCTTGAAGGGTTATGGACACATGGGTGCCTACCTTGGCCTCTTCAATGGTACGATTTGTGTGCCTCAGATTGTGGCCGCCTTGCTGGGGGGCACCATCCTTCACGCCATTGGCTCAAAGCAAAGTTCGATGATGATTGTGGCAGGAGTGCTGTTCCTCATCGGCGCTTTATGCGTGAATGTCATCAAGGAACACAAGGAGGAACTTTCTTGACATCAAGGCTGGTTTTAGGGACTTTAGGGGCCTTAAAGACCTTAAAGCCCCTAATGGCCTTAAAACCTCTTACGACAGTTTGTTGCTATTTTTTTACACCTTAATATATATAAATTATGGAAGATCAAGGAACCCTTTTTACCGTTTTGGGTTGGGTGGCGAGCATCACGATGATTCTAGGCTATTTGCCCCAGGCCATCCAGACCATCCGCACGCGGAACACTGACGGCATCGCATTGCCCACATTCCTCATGATGGGAATAGGAAGCATGTGTTTCATGCTCCAGGGCATCTTGCACCAGCCCGACACCCTCTGGGCCCT
Organism: Prevotella sp.; assembly: GCA_017524385.1. GTDB lineage: Bacteria > Bacteroidota > Bacteroidia > Bacteroidales > Bacteroidaceae > Prevotella. The sequence goes on along the minus strand of JAFWSS010000240.1, from coordinate 26,704 downwards.
TTTCATCACCAACCTCATCACCACCATCTGCAGTTGCATCGTTTTCGGCATCAAAATCTATAACGATTATTTCAAGAAGAAATAGGATGTCATAAGAGATTATTGGACTCTTGTGCAAACGTTTGCGCAACAATAGTGCAAAAATGTTGTCTTTTTGAATGACAACCGATGAGAATAACCATTAATTTTACCGAAAAATAACCAAACCTACATCTTATGAACCTATATTTTCATATTGACTACCAAACCAATTATGGCGAGGAATTAGTGCTTAATCTACTTTCACCAGCGCATGGCGGTGAAAGGGAGACCACGCCTTGCCGCATGGAGACAAGGGATGGGAAGATTTGGTCGTGCCTACTTAGCAACGTGCACAAGACCAGTGATTTCCTTGACTACTATTATACTTTGGTAAGGGGCGACGAGGTGCTTCGGAGAGAATGGACTCTCGAGACCCATCGATTGGAGATGGCCGCAACGAAAGCGAAGGACATCACCGTCTATGACCATTGGATTGACATTCCCGAAAATGCCTATCTCTACAGTTCTGCCTTCACCGACTGCATCTGCCGGCACGACCGCATCACGCCACACCCGCACGCCTTCCTGCAGACCGTGAGACTGAAGGTTCGTGCACCGCAGTTGAGGCGAGAGGAGCGTCTGGCACTGGTTGGTAATGAAGAGGTGCTGGGCAACTGGTCGACACTCGTCGCCATGCCCATGATAGAGCACAACTACAACGAGTGGTGGGTGGACCTCGATGCCAAGTGGCTGAAGAATCGCCGTGTGGAATTCAAATTTGTCGTCCTTGACGAGGAAGTGGATCCCACACCCATCTGGGAGTTGGGCGACAACCGCGTCATCGCACTCCCCGACATGAAAGATGGCGACGCCGTGGTGTATGAACTGCCCGAGGCACGTTTCGACATCTATCCCCTCAAATGCGCCGGCACCCTCGTCCCGGTATTCTCCCTGCGCTCCAACGACAGTTTCGGCGTGGGCGACTTCGGAGACCTGAGAAAGATGGTCGACTGGGTGGCGCACACCCGCCAGCGGCTCCTCCAGGTGCTACCCATCAACGACACCACCATCACCCACACCTGGACAGACTCCTATCCCTACAGTTGCATCAGCATCTTCGCGCTCCATCCGCAGTATGCCGACCTCACCGAACTCCCCGCCATCGAGGATGAGGCCAAGCGAGAGGAGATGGAACGCCTGCGCCAGGAACTCAACGCCCTGCCGCAAATCGACTACGAGCGAGTGAACAAGGCGAAGAACGAATACCTGCGCATCCTCTTCGAACAAGAAGGAAAGAAGATACTCGCCTCCCCGGCTTTCAAGGCCTTCTTCGAAGGAGTCAAGCAATGGCTCGTGCCTTATGCACAATATTCCCTTCTCAGGGACAAGTATGGCACGGCAGACTTCAGCCAGTGGCCCGACCACAACACATGGGACGAGGCCGAACGCCATGCCCTTACTTCGCCAAGGACGAAGGCATACAAGGAGGTGTCATTCTACTATTATGTGCAGTTCGTCCTCAACAGGCAGATGCAGGCCGTGCACGAGTATGCCAGGGAACGAGGAGTCGTCCTCAAGGGAGACATACCCATCGGCGTCAACAGGTATGGATGCGACGTGTGGATGGAACCCAGGTACTTCAACCTCAACGGGCAGGCTGGAGCACCACCCGACGACTTCTCCGCCAACGGACAAAACTGGGGATTCCCCACCTACAACTGGGAGGCCATGCTCGAAGACGGGTGCGCCTGGTGGGTGAGAAGGTTCGCCAACATGGCCAAGTTCTTCGACGCCTACCGCATCGACCACGTCCTCGGCTTCTTCCGCATCTGGGAGATTCCCATACACTCCGTCCACGGACTGCTCGGACAGTTCGCCCCGGCCCTCGCCTTGTCGAAGACGGAAATCGAGAACAGCGGACTGACCTTCAAGGAGGAATACCTGCAACCCTACATCAGCGACAGCGTACTTGACAAGGTCTTCCACGAGCACGCCCAGGAGGTGAGAGACCGCTTCGTGGAGCGTATGGAGAACGGCAACTATCGCATGCGGCCGGAATACGACACCCAACGGAAGGTGGAGAAGGCTTTCGAGGGCAAGACCGACGAAGTCTCCATCATGATGAGAGACGGACTCTATGCGCTCATCAGCGACGTCCTCTTCATCCGAGACCACAGGGACCCGGAGAAATACCATCCCAGGATTGCCGTGCAACTCGACTTCGTCTATGAGACACTCGACGACCAGGAGAAAGAGGCCTTCAACAGGCTCTACAACGACTACTATTACCGCCGCAACAACCATTTCTGGTACCAAGAGGCCATGCGCAAGTTGCCGAGGCTCGTAGATGCCACACGCATGCTCGTCTGTGCCGAAGACCTGGGAATGGTGCCCGACTGCGTGCCATGGGTGATGAACGAACTGCGCATCCTCAGTCTCGAACTGCAGTCGATGCCCAAGGACCCCAGCGTCAAGTTCGGACACCTCTCACGCAACCCATACCGCTCCGTGTGCACCATCTCCAGCCATGACATGCCCACGCTCAGACAGTGGTGGGACGAAGATATGGACAGGACGCAGGAATACTACAACACCATGCTCTACCGGGGAGGAGAGGCGCCGCATCCACTGCCGGGATGGCTCGCCAAGGAAATCATCTCAAGGCATCTCACCAGTCCATCCATGCTCTGCGTCATCTCGTTGCAAGACTGGCTCGCCATCGATGAGAAACTCAGGCTGCCAGACGCCAACGCCGAGCGCATCAACATCCCCGCCAACCCAAGGCACTACTGGAGATACCGCATGCACCTCACCATCGAGCAACTCATGGCGGAGCAGCGCTTCAACGACAACATCGCCGACCTCATCGTCCAAAGCGGAAGGAAGTGAGATGTTGCCATGCAAAGTAGGTGTTCATCATTTGGACACCTACTTTGGTTTCAAGATATCACGACAAACAGATAAAGATAAGAAAATGAGAACCCACACCCTCTTGCTTGCCGCCATCTTCACAACAGGAGCCATGGCGCAAACCGTACACTCACCCAATGGCAATGTTGAACTTGCCTTCAGCCTCGACAACGGAAAACCCACCTACCAACTCACCTACAAGGGAAAGGCGGTGGTCAATCCCAGCCACCTCGGGCTGGAACTCGCCAAGGACAAGCACGCCAGCAAGGGAAATGGCGAGACCGACCTCATCGACGGATTCGTCGTGACCAAGACCTCCACCTCCACTTTCGACGAGACGTGGAAACCCGTGTGGGGAGAGACGGCCACCATCCGCAACAACTACAACGAACTTGAAGTCGACCTCTCCCAACCTGCCACCGACCGCAACATCATCATCAGGTTCCGCGTCTATGACGACGGCATCGGATTCAGGTATGAGTTCCCGCAGCAGAAGTCGCTCAATTACTTCCTCATCAAGGAGGAACGCTCAGAGTTCGCCATGGCAGGCGACCACATCGCATGGTGGCTCCCCGGCGACTACGACTCCCAGGAGCAGGAGACCCAGGAAACACGCCTCTCAGGCATCAGGGAACGGTTCAACTCCGCCGTCAACTGGGGCAACTCCTCCGTGGCCGTCTTCTCGCCCACCGGCGTGCAGACCTCCTTGCAGATGAAAACCGACGACGGGCTGTACATCAACCTCCACGAGGCCGCCTGCATCGACTATGCCACCATGCATCTCGAACTCGTCGACGCCCAGACCAAGCATCTCACCGAGGAATTAGGTGGTGGAAGCAACGCCTACACCCCAGCTCCCGCACCCTCGCCATATCCGCTGCCGAAGCCATTCACCTTCGTCAGCCACCTCACGCCCGACGCCACCGGACTCAAAGGAGCCATGCAGACACCCTGCCAGACCCCGTGGCGCACCGTCATGGTGAGCGACGACGCACGCGACATGCTCTCCTCCAACCTCATCCTCAACCTCAACGAGCCGTGCAAGATAGAGGACACCTCGTGGATACACCCCGTCAAATACTGCGGCGTATGGTGGGAGATGATCGTGGGCAAGAGCAGTTGGAACTACACCGATGAGTTCCCCTCCGTCAAACTCGACCAAATCGACTGGAAGAAAACGAAACCCAACGGCAGGCACGCCGCCAACAACGAGAAGGTGAAACGCTACATCGACTTCGCAGCCAAGAACGGACTCGACGAGGTGCTTGTGGAAGGATGGAACGTTGGATGGGAGGACTGGGCCAACATGTGGAAGCGCGATGTCTTCGACTTCGTCACGCCCTATCCCGATTTCGACTTGAAAATGCTCAACGAGTACGCCCATTCCAAAGGAGTGAAGATTCTCATGCACCATGAGACCTCCTCCTCCACGCAGAACTACGAGCGGCACATGGAAGCGGCATACAACCTGATGAACCAGTATGGCTACGATGCCGTGAAGAGCGGTTACGTGGGCGACATCATCCCACGTGGAGACCACCATTACTCGCAGTCGATGAACAACCACTACCTCTACTGCATCCAGGAGGCCGCCAAGCATCACATCATGGTCAACGCCCATGAGGCGGTGAGACCCACAGGACTCTGCCGCACCTGGCCCAACCTCGTGGGCAACGAGAGCGCCCGAGGCACCGAGTACGAGGCCTTCGGAGGCAGCAACCCCGACCACACCGTCATTATCCCCTTCACACGACTGCAAGGCGGACCGATGGACTACACACCCGGCATCCTTGAGACGCAACTCAGCACGTGGAGCGACAACCCCAACTGGGTGAGGACCACCCTCGTGGGACAGCTCGCACTCTACGTCACCATGTACTCACCGCTGCAGATGGCTGCCGACCTGCCGGAGAACTATGAGAAGTTCGACGACGCCTTCCAGTTCATTCGCGACGTGGCCGTCGACTGGGACGACTCCAAATACCTCGAGGCAGAACCAGCCGACTACATCACCGTCGCACGAAAGGCCAAAGGCTCCGACAACTGGTTCATCGGAGGCAAATGCGACGAGAACGGGCACAACAGTGTCATCAAACTCGACTTCCTCGACAAGGGGAGAAAGTATGACTGCACCATCTACGCAGATGCCAAGGACGCCCACTACAAGGACAATCCAAAAGCCTACACCATCACCAAAAAGACTGTCAAGAAAGGCGACGTGCTCAAACTCAGGGAGGCGCCAGGCGGTGGATTCGCAGTATCACTCATAGCCCGGTAATCCGACCAGACCGACGCTTTTTTCAACACTATCTGCCCCAAAATTTTGTGTTTTGGGGCAGAAATGTTAACTTTGCATGCTTTTAGCTGCTGAAAGACAGCACAGACCATTTTACAACCACTCTTCAAGAAAAAATGAAAAGATTTTTGGCCGTTTTGGCAACAGTGATGCTCATGCAAACCATACAGGCACAGCAATTCGATTTCAACGAATGCAATGTGGAACTCTACAAAACCACTTTCCGACTGTTGGCACCGCCCGACGCGAAAGAGGTGAAGCTCAGGCTTTACACCCAAGGCGTGGGAGGAAAACCCATCAAAACCATCAAGATGACCTGCGAAAACGGCATCTGGACTGCCGTCGTACCCATGGTGAAGGCATGGATGGTGGGGAAATACTACACCTTCGACGTGCTGGGCGACAAGAAAAACTGGAAGGAGACACCGGGCGTCTTCGCCAAGGCTGTCGCCGTCAACGGGAGAAGGGCCATGGTCGTCGATTTGGAAGCAACCAACCCCTTTGAATGGGAAAGAGACCGAGAGAAACTTCCGGCAATCAAGTCGCCAGCAGACCTTGTCATCTATGAGATGCACATCCGCGACTTCTCCATCGCCAGGAACATCCACCTCGACCCCTCCGAACTCAATGGAGGACGTGTCTGCACCGACTACCCCGGAAAGTTCGTCGCATTAGGTGAAAACTGGGCCATCAATCATCTCAAGTCGCTGGGAGTCAACGCCGTGCACCTGCTCCCATCCTTCGACTTCGCCTCCATCGACGAGAGTAGCGACGAACCTCAATACAACTGGGGGTACGACCCGCTCAACTACAACGTGCCCGAAGGCTCCTATGCCACCAACGCATACGATCCCGCAACACGCATCCGCGACTTCAAGACCATGGTGAGCAAACTCCACAAGGCAGGCATCAGGGTCATCCTCGATGTGGTCTACAACCATACCTTCAACGTGGAGAACAGCAATTTCCAACTCACCTGGCCCGACCACTACTACCGCAAGACCGCCGATGGCAAATATAGCAACGGGTCGGGATGCGGCAACGAGACGGCTTCCGAACGTCAGCACATGAGGGACTTCATGATCGAGAGCGTCAAATACTGGATCAACGAGTACCATATCGACGGCTTCCGTTTCGACCTCATGGGCGTGCACGACATCGAGACGATGAATGCCATACGTGCCGAAGTGGACAAAATCAATCCCGAAATCTTCATCTATGGAGAAGGATGGTCGGCAGGGCAATGCGCCTACCCGGCAGATAAACTCGGCACCAAGGCCAACATTCCCAACATGCCTCGCATCGCTGCCTTCAGCGACGAACTGCGTGATGCGCTGAGAGGACCCTTCGACAATGACAACAAGGGTGCGTTCCTCGCAGGCATCCCCGGAGAGGAGGAAAGCCTCAAATACGGCATCGCCGGCGCCATCCGCCATCCGCAGGTCGACATGGCCAAGGTGAACTACACCAAGCAGGCATGGGCCACGCAACCCACACAGATGATTTCATACGTTAGTTGCCACGACGACCTCTGTCTCACCGACAGGCTCCGTTCTTCCATCCCCGGCATCGCCAAAGATGAACTCATCCGCCTCGACTTGCTCGCACAGACGGCAGTGTTCACCTCACAGGGCGTGCCGTTCATCCTCTCCGGCGAGGAGATGCTCCGCGACAAGAAAGGCGTGCACAACAGTTTCGAGTCGCCCGACTCTGTCAACGAACTGGAGTGGAAGAACATGGTCCTGTATCCCAACGTGTTCAATTACTACTCCCGACTCATCCAGATGCGCAAGAACCATCCCGCCTTCCGACTCGCCGACGCCGAGAAGGTGAGGCAGGCATTGGAGTTCCTGCCCACTCAGCCCTGCACCGTGGCCTTCATCCTCAAGGACAATGCAGGAGGCGATGCCTGGAAGAACATCATCGTCGTGCTCAATGCCAGCAAGGAAACCAGGCAGGTGAGCATTCCCAACGGCAAATACACCGTCGTATGCCGCAACGGAGCCATCGATGAAAACGGCATGGGCACCGTCAACGGCGCTTCCGTGCAGGTGGAGCCGCAGTCGGCACTCATCATCCACAACTGATAACACTAACACCCCAAGCCTTATGAGAACAAGAATCCTCACCACCATCATCGCACTTCTCGCCACCATCACCATGACGGCTGCCATCAAAGTCACACGCATCGACCCCACCGACTGGTATGTCGGGATGAAAAACCCGCAACTGCAGCTCATGGTCTATGGACAGGGCATCAGAGAGGCAATGGTGACCACCGACTACCCGGGGGTGACCATCGACTCCATCGTCAAACTCGACTCGCCCAACTACCTTTTGGTCTATCTCAACCTCAAGGGCGCACAACCCGGGCAGATGACACTCAAGTTTGCCATCGGCAAGCAGAAGACAGAGGTGAAATACACCCTGAAGCAACGCGAGAAACCTGGAAACCAAAGGGTGGGATTCTCCAATGCCGACGTCCTCTACATGCTCATGCCCGACCGCTTCGCAAGCGGCAGCAGTGCCAACGACCAGATCAAGGGATTCAACACCTATGTCAACGACCGTTCGCAACCCAGTCTGAGACATGGTGGCGACCTGGAGGGCATCCGCCAGCACCTCGACTATTTCAACCAACTCGGCGTCACAGCCCTGTGGTTCACCCCCGTGTTGGAGAACAACTCCCCCGACAACAACGGCTTCAGCACCTATCATGGCTATGCCACCACCGACTACTACAAGGTGGACCCGCGCTTCGGCACCAACGAGGAATACAAAAGGCTCATCGACGAGGCACACCAGCATGGGTTGAAGGTGGTGATGGACATGATATTCAACCACTGCGGATTCGAGCATCCCTGGGTGGCCGACATGCCGACTGCCGACTGGTTCAACCTCCCGGGATGGCTCAAGGAGTCGCAAGGGAAGTCGGACCCTAGGGGAACCTCCTTCCTCCAAACCAGTTACAAACTCACACCGGTGGTCGACCCCTACGCTTCAAAAGTGGACCTCAAGGAAACCGTCGAGGGATGGTTCGTGCCCACCATGCCCGACCTCAACCAGAAGAACCCACATGTGATGAACTATCTCATCCAAAACAGCATCTGGTGGATAGAGACCGTGGGCATCGACGGCATACGCATGGACACCTACCCCTATGCCGATGCAGAGGGAATGGCCAAGTGGATGAAGATTCTCGATGAGGAATACCCCAATTTCAACACCGTGGGGGAGACATGGGTCACCGAACCGGCCTACACCGCCACTTGGCAGAAGGAGTCAAAGCTGGCAAAGGCCAATAGTTACCTCAAGACGGTGATGGACTTCAGTTTCTATGACAAAATCAACATCGCCAAGAACGAGGAGACCGACCCCTGGTGGAACGGACTCAACCGCATCTACAACAGCTTGGTCTACGACTACCTCTATCCCAACCCTTCCAGCGTGATGGCCTTCATCGAGAACCACGACACCGACCGCTTCCTGGGCAACGGCACCGACACCCTCGCGCTCAAGCAGGCTCTCGCCTTGTTGCTCACCATCAACCGCACCCCCCAACTCTATTATGGCACGGAGGTGTTGATGAACGGCACCAAGGAGGTGACGGATGGCAATGTAAGGAAGGATTTCCCGGGTGGCTTCCCCGGTGACAAGAAGAACTGCTTCACGAAGGAAGGACGCACCAACGCGGAAAACGCCATGTTCGACTGGTGCAGCCGCATCCTCCATTGGCGTCAGGGCAACGAGGTGGTGACCAAGGGAAAACAGACACAGTTCATACCCTACAACGGCATATATGTCATAGCAAGGCAATACCTAGGACGCACCGTGATGACCATCCTCAACGGCACAAGGCAGGCTGTCGAGATGGATGTGAAACGTTATGCAGAAATCATCGGCAGCGCCACCACAGCCAAGGACATCACCAATAACAGAAACGTCAGGCTTGACAAGAACATATCCCTCAGGCCAAGACAGACCATGATCCTGGACTTTTGAGGATAGGCTATAGGAAAAGATAGGAGGAAATAGGAAAAAACAGAAGGTCTTGGGAGAAATCCCAAGACCTTCTGTTTTTCCTAAAATTCTCAATACAGTAGCAAGAGGCCGGCGAAGCCGGCAAAGGCCATCATCAGAATGGGGTTGATGCGCATCACCTTCGTTCCTATCCAGGTGGCGAAGAATAGTGCCACACTGATGCAGAAGCGCCAAGGGTCGTTGGCGAAGGTGCCGAAATTCTCCTCATTCATCAACAAGAGGGCCGCTGCAGCCAGCAGTCCCACCACGGCGGGGCGCAGACCGCTGAAAATGCTCTCCACGAGCGGGGTCTTCATGTATTTCAGAAATAGTTTTGCGATGAGCACCATCAAGATGAAGGAGGGTAGCACGAGGGCGAAGGTGGCGGTGACACTGCCCAGGATGGCCATCGTGGACCCCATCTCGGCATTCTTCACGGCGGTGAAGCCACAGTAGGTGGCAGAGTTGATGCCGATGGGCCCCGGGGTCATCTGACTGATGGCCACGATGTTGGTGAATTCCGCCGAACTCATCCACGCATGATGGTGCACCACCTCGTTTTGTATGAGCGACAGCATGCCATAGCCGCCGCCGAATCCGAAGATGCCTATCTCGAAGAACGTGATGAAAAGGGAGAGGAAAATCATTTCTCAACGGGTTTGATGAAATGGCCATAGAGGTAGCCCCCCAGGCCGGCCAGAAGGATGATGAAGACGGGGTTCACGTGCAAAGCCCAGATGGCGATGGCGCCGACGATGGGAATCCAGCAGTTGGCCAGCGTGATTTTCGCGCTCTTCGCCAAGGAGAAGGTCGGCGCGGCAATCAGCGCCACCACGGCGGGGCGGATGCCGCGGAAGATGGACTCCACCACGGGACTGTCCTGGATGCGGGCGAAAAACATCGCTATCAGGAGGATGATGACAAAAGAAGGCAAAGCAGCTCCCAGCGTGGCACAAACGGCTCCTGGAAGCCCGCGGAGCTTGTAGCCGATGAATACACTCATGTTCACGGCGAACACCCCCGGGCAACTCTGAGCGATGGCGATGATGTCGAGAAACTCCTCACGTTCAATCCAGCGGTGGCGGTCCACCACCTCCGACTCGATGAGGGGTATCATGGCATAGCCTCCACCGATGGTGAAGGCTCCGATGCTGAAAAAAGTCTTGAAACTATCCCAATAAAACCTGTCCATGATTTTTAGGAGATTTTTATAGGAGGAAATAGGAAGTTCTAGGACTTCGTTGTCTTTCCTATTGCCTTTCCTCTATCCAGCGGCGGGCGTTGACGAAGGCCTCCAGCCAGGGAGTCACCTCGTCTTTGCGGCGCTCCGCGGGATACCAGCCGCATTGCCATGGGTAGATGGCGCGCTCCAGGTGAGGCATCATGGCAAGGTGGCGGCCGTCGGCGCTGCAGATGCCTGCCACGGCATGGTCGGAACCGTTGGGGTTGCCGGGATAGCTGTCATAGCTGTATTTCGCCACGATGTGGTATTTCTCTTCCGCTTCGGGGAGGGAGAACTTGCCCTCGCCGTGGGCCACCCAGATGCCGAGACGGCATCCGCTGAGCGAACCCAGCATCACGCTCTCGTTCTGCGGGATGGTGACACCCACGAAGTTGCTCTCGAACTTGCGTGAATCGTTGTGCAGCATGCGGGTGGCTTGACTGTGGTCGGGATTGATGAGGTTCAGTTCCACCATCAGTTGGCAGCCATTGCAGATGCCGAGCGAGAGGGTGTTGTCACGGGCATAGAACCTGTCGAGAGCCTCTTTCGCCTTCGGGTTGTAGAGGAAGGCGCCGGCCCAGCCCTTGGCACTGCCCAGCACGTCGCTGTTGGAGAATCCTCCGCAGAAGACAATCATCGAGATGTCTTCCAGTGTTTCGCGCCCGCTGATGAGGTCGGTCATCATCACATCCTTCACATCGAAGCCGGCGAGGTAGAGCGACCATGCCATCTCGCGCTCGCCGTTGGTGCCTTTCTCGCGGATGATGGCAGCCTTCACGCCGGAAGGCTTGTTACGCTTCGCGTTGAGGTAGTAGTTCACCAACTTCCCTTTGAAAGCAGCGGGGAAGCGCATCTCCAGAGGTTGTTTCTTATAGTTGTCGTAGCGCATGCGTGCACGTCCGTTGCGGCTCTGCTTGCGGTCGAGCAGGTAGGAGGTCTTGTACCAGATGTCGCGCAGACGGTCGATGTCGAATTGATGCTTGTAGTCGTCTTTGACGATGGTGAGGGTGCGGTCGCCTGGGGTGGGGTAGCCGATTTTTGCATATCCCACGCCGAGGTCGTCGAGCAGTTCGCGCATCTCGAACTTGTATTTGTCGCTCACTTGAATGATGACGCCGGGGTTCTCGGCGAAGAGCGTCTTCACCAAGTCTTCCTTCATATTATAAAGGTTGATGCGCATGCCGCCGGTGGTGTTGGCGAAGCACATCTCGAGCAGCGTGGTGAGCATGCCGCCGGCGCTGATGTCGTGGCCTGCCATCACCCATCCCTTGCGAATCATCTGCTGGATGGCGTCGAAGCAACCGGCGAAATATTCTGCGTGATGTACGGTGGGGACGTCGTCGCCCACCTTGCCCAGCGACTGTGCCAGGGCGGAACCTCCAAGGCGCAGCTTGTCGAAACTGAAGTCGATGTGGTAGATGGAGGAGTTCTTGTCGTTGACCAGCACGGGCGACACCACCTTGCGGATGTCGCTCACCTCGCCGCCGCTGGTGACGATGACGGTGCCCGGGGAGATGATTTTCTCACCGTTGGGATATTGTTGGCTCAGCGAGAGGGAGTCCTTGCCCGTGGGGACGTTGATGCGCAGTTGGCGGCAGAACTCGCTAAGGGCTTCCACTGCGTTGTAGAGTCGGGCGTCCTCGCCTTCCTGCGAGCGGCACGGCCACATCCAGTTGGCGGAGAGGGATACACTCTGCAGACCATCGGTCAGCGGCGCCCACACGATGTTGGTGAGCGACTCGGCAACAGACAGCACGCTGCCCTTCTCGGGGGATGCCAGCCCGGCTTGCGGGGCATGTCCCAGTGCGGTGGCGATGCCTTTCCTTCCCTGGTAGTCGAGAGCCACCACGCCGCAGTCGGAGAGAGGCAGTTGCAGCTGTCCCTGGCATTGCTGGCGTGCGATTTTGCCCGTCACGGAGCGGTCGACCTTGTTGGTGAGCCAGTCCTTGCACGCGACGGCTTCAAGTTGCAAGACTCGTTCGATGTATTCATCGATGAGGTTGGCGTCGTAGGGAGCGTCGGCGTAGTGGCGTTCCACGGTGCGGTCCACCATGACCGTCTTCGGGGAGTGGCCGAACATCTGAGCCACATCGAGGTCGAAGGGTCGCACGCCGTCGGCTTGCTTGAAGGAGAAGTGGGCGTCGCCCGTTGTCTCTCCCACCACGTACAGGGGTGCGCGCTCGCGCTCGGCGATGCGTGCCACATGTTCGATATGTTTCTCGTCGATGAGCAGTCCCATGCGCTCCTGGCTCTCGTTGGCGATGATTTCCTTTGCAGAGAGGGTGGGGTCGCCGATGGGGAGGGCAGCCATGTCGATTTCGCCGCCGCATTCCTCCACCAGTTCGGAGAGACAGTTGAGATGTCCAGCCGAACCGTGGTCGTGGATGCTCACCACGGGGTTGACCTCCTCCTCGCAGAGTGCTCTCACGAGGTTGTAGGCGCGTTTCTGCATTTCGGGGTTGGCGCGTTGCACGGCGTTGAGTTCGATGCCGTTGGAGTAACGGCCGGTGTCCACGGAGGATACTGAGCCTCCGCCGAGTCCGATGCGGTAGTTGTCGCCACCCACCACGACGATTTTGTTGCCTTTCTGCGGTGTTTTCTTCAGACAGTCGCGACGGGTGCCGTAGCCCACTCCGCCGGCGAGCATGATGACCTTGTCGTAGGCGTATTTCTCTGCACCTTCCTGGTGCTCGAAGGTGAGCACGGAACCGCAGATGAGGGGTTGGCCGAACTTGTTTCCGAAGTCGGAGGCACCGTTGGAGGCTTTGATGAGGATTTGCTCCGGCGACTGGTAGAGCCATTCGCGCACGGGGAGAATGTCCTCCCAGTCGCGGGCTTCGTCGCGTGTGCCTTCATCGGTGAGCAGGCGTGGGTAGGCGGTCATGTAGACGGCGGTGCCGGCGATGGGCCATGAACCCACGCCGCCGCCCATGCGGTCGCGGATTTCCCCTCCGGTGCCCGTGGCGGCGCCGTTGAAAGGCTCCACGGTGGTGGGGAAGTTGTGGGTCTCTGCCTTGAGGGAGATGACGCTCTCCACCTCCTTCACTTCGAAGAAGTCGGAGGTGGATTGGTCGCGTGGTGCGAACTGCTCCACCACGGGACCTTTGGAGAAGGCCACGTTGTCCTTGTAGGCGGAGAGGATCTTGTTGGGGTTCTCCTTCGTTGTCCGCTTGATCATGGCGAAGAGCGACGACTCCTTCTCCACGCCGTCGATGATGAACGTGCCGCTGAAAATCTTGTGGCGGCAATGCTCGGAATTGATTTGGGCGAAGCCGAACACCTCGGAGTCGGTGAGTGGGCGTCCCAGTTGTTGCTCGATGTGGTGGAGGTATTCCATCTCCTCTTGTGAGAGGGCGAGGCCTTCCTCCTCGTTGTATTTCTCCAGGTCGGCCACCTGTTTGATGGGTTCCGGCTGGTGGTTGATGGTGAAGATGCGTTGGTCGAGGCCCTTGTACATGCGTTGCAGCATGGGGTCATGGGCCGCTTCCTCGTTCTCCACGGGGAAATATTCCTCGATGCGGCGGATGCCGGCGATGTTCATATTCTGGGTGATTTCCACGGCGTTGGTGCTCCATGGGGTCACCATTTCACGGCGAGGTCCTACGAAAAAGCCTTCGAGGTTTTCGCCTGAGAGCGCCTCTGCGTCGCCGAACAGCCATTTCAGGCGTTCAAGGGTTTCTTGGTTCAACTGCTGTGTAGCCTCTACGGCGATGATGCTCTTTGACGGGGTCTTGAAAAAATGAATCATGATAGGTGTCGAAAAATTTTTTGCAAAGGTACGAATATGTGAGTGAAAAGCCAAAAAGTTTTTGAGCTTTTCCTATCTCTTTGCTTTAGTCAGTTCTCCGTATGCAGTGGTTTTGCCGTTGGAATATGGCAAAACAAAATAGGGTGCCTATGTGAGGCACCCGTGGCCGCCCTCTTGCAGATAGATATGGCATTATTTCCAAAGAGAGCGGGAGGGGGGGATGATTGCTCACAAAAGTAGGGATTATTCGTCATTCACCAAAACTTTTCTCGGTAAAAAAGCTTTTTTTACCCATATTGGGGACAACAAGTGACAATAGCGTTCCCTTCCGCCTCTCTCACACCAGGTGGAGGCCGTCGTCTTCGATGGTGATGATGTGCCGGCGGTAGAGGTCGCCTGCTGCTCGTTTGAAGGTCTTCTTGCTGACGCCGAAGACCTCCTTGATGGTCTCTGGCGGTGTCTTGTCGCCGTAGGGGCAGGTGCCGCCGTGGGCGATGAGGTAGTCGGTGAGTGTGTCGGCGAAGTCGATGGTCTGTTGGCGGCCGGAGGGTTGCAGCATGACATCTATTTTGCCGTCGGGCCTCACTTGGTCGATGTAGCCGCGAAGGCGCTCCCCTATGTGGATGGGGCGGAACACCTGGTTGTTATAGACCAACCCTTGGTAGGTGTTGTCGATGATTACCTTGTAGCCCATGTCGGTCTTCTGCCACACCAACAGGTCGACGGCCTCGTTGTGGTAGTAGTCGGCGACTTCGTCGCTCAGGTAGCGCTCCACCTTCGCGGAGGCCATGATGCGGTAGCTTTCCTCGTCGATGTGCACATGGACGATGTGGTGGCTACCTTTCACCATTTTCCGCTTTTGTTCGCGGAACGGGCAGAAGAGGTCTTTCATCAGTCCCCAGCGCAGGAAGGCGCCGTATTGGTTGACCCACGCCACTTCCATGTAGCCGAACTCTCCCACCTTGGCGATGGGTCGCTCGGTGGTGGCTACGAGGCGCTCGTCTTGGTCGAGGTAGATGAACACTTCCAGGGTGTCGCCAGGTCGGGTGTCTTTTGGTACATAGCGGGTGGGCAGCAGGATTTCGCCTTCCTCGCCGCCGTCGAGGTAGAGGCCGAAGTCCACCTCCTTTGTCACGGTCAGTTGGTTGTAGTCGCCTAAACGTATGGTGCTCATGGTTCTTGTGGTATTGAGATGTTGGTTTCGGGGTTGGTGGTTGTAGTGTCGGCAGTCTCGTCGTGGAGGGTGTCGACGATGCGTCCGTCTTTGAGGCAGATGGTGCGGTCGGTGAGAGCGGCGAGGCTTTCATCGTGTGTGACGATGATGAAGGTCATGCCGTATTTGTCGCGTAGGTCGAAGAAGAGTTGGTGCAGTTCCGCCTTGTTCTTCGTGTCGAGGCTCCCTGAGGGTTCGTCGGCGAGGATGACGGAGGGTTCGTTGACGAGTGCTCGTGCCACCGCCACACGTTGCTTCTCGCCTCCGGAGAGTTGGTTGGGCTTGTGGTGGGCGCGGTCGGAGAGGCCCATGAACTCCAGCAGTTCCTTGGCACGTGCTTTTGCTTCTGAGGTTTTCTTCCCGGCGATGTATGCGGGAATCATGATGTTCTCTATCGCGGTGAATTCCGGCAGCAGTTGGTGGAACTGGAAGACAAAACCCACGTGCTTGTTGCGGAAGTCTGACAGGCGGTTGGACGACAACTTGCCTACTTCGGTGTTGTCGATGATGACAGATCCGCTGTCCGGGCGGTCGAGGGTGCCGATGATTTGGAGCAGCGTGGTCTTGCCGGCGCCACTCGGCCCGACGATGCTCACGATTTCTCCCTTGGCTATCTCCATGTCGATGCCCTTGAGCACCTGGAGGTTGCCGAAACTCTTGGTGATGTTCTCTATCTTGATCATTGTTCTCGTGTTTTCTGTTTTTTCTTTCCGTGGAGCAGTGCGCGTTTCTTTTTCTCAAGCCAGTCAAGGAAATTCTGATATGCGCTCTCCTCTTCCTGGTGCTGTGGCTCGGCGAAGGTCATGGAGTCCATGCGGTCGCCGTGCTGGTCGGGGAAGATGATCATGAGGCTCTTGCCTGAGTAGAACTGCTCGATTTCCTTGGGGAGTTTCTCGAAGGCGGTCTTGTAACTGATGTTTCCTTTTCGTGAGATGATGAAGACCATGATGTGGTCGTCGTTCATGCGATGGGCGATGTGTGGGATTTCGTTCCAATGCTCCATCGCCTCGTATTCGGCCCTGACGCTGGGATGGCGTGCTTGCAAGTATTCCTTGATGAGCGCTTGGCTCTCCTCGCGGGCGTAGAACAGGATGCGGCAGTCGAGGTTGCCGGCAAGGCGTGCGAGTCGTTCGAGCCATCGGATGAAACCGGCCTCGAATTCCGCCCTGGATGGTACGGCGACCTTGATGCAGCGCAGGGTGTTCAGTGGGCGTGTGAGCCTGACGAACATGATCTGGCGGTTGAGGCCGTTGTATAGGCTTTGGGCGAACTCACCCCAGAATTTTGGTGATATTTCCTTATGGATGTGGAGGCCCATGATGATTTCCGAGGCGTCGAACTCCTTGAACGCGTGCTTGATGCCGTTGGCGATGTTCGCGGCGATGCGCACCTGTGTCTGCATGCGCACGTCGGATGCACTGGCGGTCTTCACCAGGCTATCCAGAAGGCGCCGCCCTTTCTCTTGGTTCTCTGGGCGGTGGGAGTCGTCGTATACGATGTTGAGGGCCACCAGACCGCGGTTCAACTTCGGGTTGCGCACCATCATGGCAACGCTGAGCAGGCCTTCGGCCAACTCCGGATATTTCACCGGCAGGAGGATTTTCTCGTCATCGTGACGCTCCTCGATGGAGGTGCGTGCCTGGTCCTTGAGCACGATGCGCTTGGCGGAGCGCTCGGTGATGATGCTGCTGATGATGCAGGTGAATAGGATCATGATCACCACGCCGTTGAGCATGTTGTCGTCCACGAGGTAGTGGCCGGGCGAGGTTTCCAGGCGCATGCCCACCATCACCATGGCGATGGCGCCGGCGGCATGGGCTGAGGTGAGTCCGCACATCAGGTGTCCTGAGCGGAGTGGCATGTGGAAGTGGATGCATGCCATGTAGGCTGCAAGGGCCTTGCCGAATGTGCCGACGAAGACCATGAAGAGCACCACCCAGAGGATGTCGCCGCCCATGAAGAGCACGCGTACGTTGATGAGCATCCCCACTCCGATGAGGAAATAGGGGATGAAGAGGGCGTTGCCTATGAACTCTATGCGGTTCATCAGTGGTGACAGGCGGGGGATGTAGCGGTTGAGGATGAGCCCGGAAAGGAAGGCACCGAGAATGCCCTCAAGGTTGGCTGCCTCGGCCAGCGCCGCACTGAGGAACATAATGGAGAGCACGAAGATGTACTGCATCACGGAGTCGGAGTAGCGGTGGAGGAACCAGCGGGTGGCGCGGGGTATGACGACGATGAGAATGGCGCAGAAAATGGCTATCTTCAGGATGAACAGCAGCCAGAACACCATGCCGCCGCTACTGCCGAAGGTTCCTGCCACGGCGGCAATCATCGTCAACGAGAGGAAGAGGGCGATCATGGTAGAACCTACGCTGAGGGCTGTGGCGGGATGTTGCTGCAAACCGTAGCGGCATACGATGGGATAGGTCACCAGCGTGTTGGAGGCCATGATGCAACCTAGCAACACCGACGCCGTATGAGTGTAACCCATCAGTGTGATGGAGATGACATAGGTGATGATAAAGGGGACGATGGCAGTGAGAAGACCGAAGAAGATAAACTGGTTCTTCGACTTGCGCATGCTCTCCATGTCCATCTCCAAACCGGCGAGGAACATGATGTAGTACATTCCCACCTTTCCGAACAATTCGAAACTGCTGTCGCGTTCAAGGATGTCGAAACCGTATTTCCCCACTAAGACGCCGGCAAGCACC
This sequence comes from Prevotella sp., assembly GCA_017524385.1. Classification (GTDB taxonomy): domain Bacteria; phylum Bacteroidota; class Bacteroidia; order Bacteroidales; family Bacteroidaceae; genus Prevotella. Next base: position 8,557 of record JAFWSS010000240.1, on the reverse strand, counting down.
ATTCCCACGATATGGGGAATGCGCAACTTGCCCATGATGATGGGGGCGAAGAGGATGATGCTCAGCACGACGAAGAAAATCAACGTCGGGTTGCTGATGGGGAAATAATGGCTCAGGTCGGGCATGTATGCGGTTTTCTTGGTGCAAAGGTAGTGCAAAAAACCGAATTAGTGAGCAAAAAGCAAATGATTTTGCTTCTTAGAGCGTGTGGTTTTTTTCAAAACAGAGCGAAAAGCAAAGCTGAAGACTAATTTTTTGCTTTGTATTGCCGAGGTGTTGGAAAAAAAACTTATCTTTGCCATTGAAATGAAACAATCCCTTTAAAACGCCATACTCATCACCACTATGGAGAGATTTTTCAACACGGCAGGCCCCAATCAACCAGAGGACAGCTACACCATCGACCCGTTGAAACGCTTTGACCTCGATGACATCCTCTCTTTGATTCAGCGTAAGCGCTATTTTGTGCTTCACGCTCCTCGTCAGACGGGCAAGACCTCGTGCCTGCTCGCCTTGCGCGAGTACCTCAATGCCAAAGGCGATAACATCGCCGTCTATGTCAACGTCGAGGCTGGACAAGCGGCACGTAACAATGTGCTGAGTGCCATCCGCACCGTATGCGGCACGATATCGGAAAAGCTCAGTATGATTCTTGGCACCAACCAACCGAAGGAAATCCGCAAGGAGGTGAATGACCTCGATGCCAATGAAATGCTAACCACCTATTTGAGAAGCCTCTCAATGGCCTTGCCCAAGCCTCTCGTCCTCTTCATCGACGAGATTGACTCCCTTGTTGGCGACTCTTTGGTGAGCGTGCTGCGACAGCTTCGTGCCGGCTACGACGACCGCCCTGACGCCTTTCCCAAAAGCATCATCCTCTGCGGCGTTCGCGATGTGCGCGACTACCGCATCGTGCTCTCCAACCAGGACATCGTCACGGGTGGTTCGGCGTTCAACATAAAGGCGGCATCCCTTAGGCTGGGTAATTTTTCAAAAGAGGAAATTCACGATTTGTATATGCAACACACCGAGGAGACCGGGCAGGTGTTCGATGAGGCGTGCTTCCCGATGATCTGGGAGGCTACAGAGGGGCAGCCGTGGCTCGTCAATGCCTTGGGCAACGAGGTGACATGGGAAATAAAGGAGAACCGCAACCGCAGCGTGCGCATCATCCCCGAGATGGTATACCGCGCCCAGGAGCAGATCATCTACCGCCGCGACACCCACATCGACATCCTCATCGATAAGTTGCGCGAGGAGCGCGTGAAGAGGGTGATAGAGCCGATGCTTTCTGCTGAGGGCGAGGCGGATGACAGCCTCTTCCCCAACGATGACATCCAGTATGTGGTGGACATGGGACTCATCAAGCGCGAGCGTGGCAAGCCCATCCGCATCGCCAACGGCATCTACCGCGAGATCATCCCTCGTGAACTCACTGCCACCACCCAGGAGATGCTCACCCAGGAGCCGCAATGGTATGAGAACGCCGACGGCAGCATCAACATGGAGAAGTTGCTGCTCGACTTCCAGCAGTTCTTCCGCGAGAACTCTGACTCGTGGATAGGGCGCTTCGACTATGCAGAGGCGGGGCCGCAGCTGTTGCTGCAGTGCTTCCTGCAGCGCATCGTCAACGGCGGCGGGTACATCGACCGCGAATACGGCCTTGGTCGCAGGCGCACCGACCTTTTGATACGCAAGCCGCTGACCGACCACTATGGCGGGCCTGTGCAGCGCATCGTCTTGGAACTGAAAATCTTGCGTCGAGGACTGGATGCAACCATCTCCGACGGCCTGCGGCAGACCTTCGCCTATATGGACACCGTCGGTGCCGTGGATGAGGGACATCTCATCATCTTCGACCGTTCGCAGACCAAGACGTGGGAGGAGCGCATCTGGCACCGCCCCTACGATTTTGAAGGCAGGACCATCATGGTGTGGGGGATGTGATGGGAATGAATCATGGGGACGGAGTTTTTGATCCGTTTTTGCGGTTGAAAAGGGTGTCCAATTTGTTGTATCGACTTTTAATCAAAGACCCCACCCCTGCCTCTCCCCTTGAGGGGAGGTGATAACTAACCCCGATGTTTGCTCAAACAGGACTTTTTTAAGTGGGCTTAATTTTCAATTTTTTCTCTTCAATCTTCATTTTTCTTTCTTTTTTTTGTCGCCATATCGGAATTTTTGCTTACATTTGCACTTTGAAAGCCCTTTCATGTGGCTATGACATCAAATACTTCAAGTCTATGCAGAAAAACAATATGATGGAAGGTGAAGTGGTGATTTGCAAGGCACAATTCCACTACATCATGTTTTGGTTGCCAGCGTTGCTAGTCATCCTGGCAGTGGTATTTCCGTTCATTCCCATAGGAGAAGGGACGCTCACCACACGTTTGATTTTCAGCGGCATCCTGCTTGTCTTAGCCTTCCTGTGGTATGTCGTCATCAACAACGGCAAGAAATTCACGCTCACCAACAAGCGCATCATTCTCAAGACAGGCATAGTGCAGCGCAACTCGAAGGAACTCATGCTGAGGAAATGTGAGAGCATCAACGTGCGGCAGAGCATCATGGGGCGCATCTTGGGATATGGCGACGTCATCGTCTCCACCGGTGAGGACAAGGACGTGTTCAAATACATCAAAAGTCCTATGGCATTCAGCACCAAGATCAATGAGCAAATCGACAAAATCAGCACGGCGGCCGACAACAATCCCGCTGTGGTGTGATATAGATTAATGACTCACTTTTCACAAGTAAGGAATAATGAGGTGTGAAGACAGTTTCATGGAAGTATGGATTGCATCAATGTCTCCCAAAATTTCAGATCTTCCGGACATATGTCCCTTTAACTCCCCTTTAACTCCCCTTTAACTCCTCTTTAACTCCTCTTTAACTCCTCTTTAACTCCAGATAGATAATCCTTTAAACTGATGAATATGAAAACAACGAAAAGTATCATGCTGTTCCTCGTGGCCACCATTCTCGCTGCTTGCATGGGAACCACGCGCACCGTCCCCGTCACAGGAAGAAAGCAAAAAGTGTCTGCCGACAATGCCACCATCTTGTCGCAGAGTCTGACCGAATATAGAAAATATGTTTCCTCGGCCAAGTTATCTACCAACGCCAACAACACCGCCATGGTGAAAAGAGTGGGGCAAAGGCTCGCCAACGCCGTCGTCACCTATCTTAAAAACAATGGTTACGCCAGCGAGGTGCCCAACTACAATTGGGAGTTCAATCTCGTGGCAGAGAACCAAGTCAACGCCTTCTGCATGCCAGGAGGCAAGATTGTCGTCTATGAAGGATTGCTCCCCGTCACCAAGACAGAAACGGCATTGGCCATCGTCCTGGGACATGAGATTGCACACGCCGTGGCATACCACTCCTCTGAGCAGATGGCCAAGGCGGAAAACATCAATATGATCGGCCAGGGCATCAACATCATCGGGTCAATGGTCACCGGCACCAACACACAGGCCGCAGTCTCCACCATCTCCCAACTCTATGGACTAGGCTCTCAGGTCGCAACGTTGAAATACTCCAGGGACAACGAGACAGAGGCCGACCGCATCGGACTCATCTTCGCCGCCATGGCAGGCTACAACCCCAACGAAGCCCTCACCTTCTGGCAGAGAATGGCTGCCAGTTCGAATGGCGCTGGCCCGGAATGGCTCAGCACACACCCATCAGATGCCACACGCATCGCCAACATACAGAAGTTCCTGCCTGAGGCACAGAAGTATTACAGGCCGCAATAAGCGGATGTTGCACAATGACAAATCATAAACAGACGCAACCATGATAGAATATCTCACCAACAATGTTTGGCTGATATGGATTGTAGTATCCGTCCTCTGCCTCATCGTGGAACTGGGTTTCGGCGACCTCTTCCTCCTCTGCTTCGCCATCGGAGGACTAGCCGCCTCTCTCTCCGCCGCCATTGGAATGGGTATCATCCCCCAACTCATAGCATTGGCGCTTTGCTCATTACTCAGCGTCTATTTTGTCAGGCCTGTGGCACTCCGATACCTGCATCGGGATGAGGGAGACAGGGTGAGCAACGCCGACGCCATACTCGGAAAAGAGGGAAAGGTGGTGCAAACCATCGAAGAAGGAGGCTATGGACGTGTCGTGGCTGGCGGCGACGACTGGAAAGCGGTATCCGCCGACGGGAAGCGCATAGAGAAAAACGCCAAAGTGAAGGTGGTGGCAAGAGACAGCATCATCATCACCGTGGAGAAAGTCTGACTTCAACCTTGTTTATCAATACTTTATTTTTCATTCATCTAAACCTTATTTGCCATGTCACCTACAATCATCGCACTTATCGTCTTCATTGTCCTGGTGCTCATCCTGGCCAAGAAGACCTTGGTGGTCATACCACAGTCGGAAACGAAAATCATTGAAAGGCTCGGAAAATACCACGCCACGCTGCAGCCGGGCATCAATGTCATCATACCATTCATCGACTCTGCCAAAAGCATGGTCACCATGAGCCATGGGAGATATGTCTATTCCAATTGCATCGACCTCAGGGAGCAGGTCTATGACTTCCCCAAGCAGAATGTGATTACCAAGGACAACATCCAAATGGAAATCAACGCCTTGCTCTATTTCCAAATCTTCGACCCCTTCAAGGCGATGTATGAAATCAACAACCTGCCCGCCGCCATTGAAAAACTCACGCAAACCACGCTGAGAAACATCATCGGCGAGATGGAACTGGACCAAACCCTCACCTCGCGCGACACCGTGAACACCAAACTGCGCGCCGTGCTCGACGAAGCCACCGACAAGTGGGGCGTCAAGGTCACCAGGGTGGAATTGCAGGACATCATGCCGCCCCAAAGCGTGCTCATGGCCATGGAGAAGCAGATGCAGGCAGAAAGAAACAAGCGTGCCGTCATTCTCACCAGCGAAGGTGAGAAACAGGCACAAATCCTACAGTCGGAGGGCGAGAAAGCCGCAACCATCAACAAGGCCGAGGCACTCAAGCAGAAAACCATACTCGAGGCGGAAGGTGTGGCACAGGCTCGCATCAGAAAGGCTGAGGCGGAAGCCGTCGCCATACAGAGAATCACAGAGGCCGTGGGCGACTCCTCCAACCCCGCCAACTACCTTCTGGCACAGAAATACATACAGATGATGCAAGAACTGGCTGCCGGCCAAGACTCGAAGACCGTATACCTGCCTTATGAGGCCACCAACCTGCTGGGAAGCCTGGGAGGCATCAAGGATCTTTTCAACAATAAATAAGAACTTATGAACATATGCATTGTGGCAGGCGCCAGACCCAACTTCATCAAGGTCGCGCCTATCATGAGAGCCATCGATAAGGCAAAAGAGCAAGGGAGGGATCTGCAATGCCAACTGGTGTATGCAGGACCGGAAGGCGACACCACACTGGAACAGTCGCTCTTCGACGACCTGCAGATGAGAAGGCCCGACGTCTTCCTGGGGGTGGAATGTGCCAGCCTCAACGAACTCACCGGGCGTGTGATGGGGGAGTTTGAGAAATACCTCGAAACACATCCCACCGATGTCGTCATCGTCGTCGATGACCTCGCATCTACCATGGCTGCAGCCATCGTCACCAAGAAACAGGGCATCAAACTGGCACACCTCGTGGCTGGTACAAGGTCTTTCGACATCACCATGCCCAAGGAAATCAACCGGCTCGTCATCGACGGGCTCTCCGACTTGCTCTTCACCGCCGGGGCGGGGGCCAGCAACATCGTCACCAGGGAGGGTGTGCAACTCTCGCAGGTCTATCAGGTGGGTAACATCCTCATGGACTCCCTCAGGGCAAACCATCCTCGACTGACAAGGCCGAAGGTGCTGGAGCAATACCAACTGGAGGATGGGCAGTACATCGTGTTCACACTTAACAGAAAGGCGCTCATTGCCAATGACAACAACTTGAGACTCATGCTCAAGGCCATCCTCGAAGCAACCAAGGGCATCCACATCATTGCACCGCTGCGCCGACTCGCCAAGGAGAAGGTGGCAAGACTCCTCGCCACCATTAACGAGCCCCTCGACACCTTCCACCTCGTGGAACCTATGGCGTACCTGGAATTCGGATACCTCACAGCCCATGCCAAAGGGATTGTCACCGACTCGGGCAACGTGGCGGAGGAGGCTACGTTCAACGGTGTACCATGCGCCACCCTCAACAGTTACACCGAGCACATCGAAACCGTAAAGGTGGGGTCGAACATCCTCGTGGGTGAGGAGCCACAAAGGCTCAAGGAGGCCGTCGCCGACATGGTGGAAGGCAAGTGGAAGAGATGCAACATCCCTGACCGGTGGGACGGCAGGGCTTCTGAACGAATTGTGCAAATACTGCTTTCTGAATTTCAAACATCAAGAAGATGATGCGATTGTTGGATATTGCACCTTTGCCTGAAAGAGACTTGTCGGAAAAGACAACATCAGGCAACACCATGGTCGTATGCATGGTGCTGTTGCTGCTGCTTGTCTTGGCATGCATCTTCTTCCTGGCATATCGCAGGAAAAAGATAAAAAGAAATTTAGAATAACCTTACTGGCGGCCAAATGTCTCTTACTTCAATGATTCTTCCCGCTTTATAGAGACATCATTGCCGCCTTTTTAAGGACTGGTCGTCTAATGGTTAGGACACATATTTTTTCTTAGTGGTATCATTACCTGCGAAGGTCTAAATATCACTTACTACAGAGTTTTCAGAATATGAGATGTTGGTTCGAGTCCAGCCCAGTCTACTTTTTTTACTGTGAAGAATCGGAGTTGTCCGACAACTCCGATTTTCCCGACAACTCCGATTCTTCCGACTATCCCTGTTCGATTGATATTTCCATCACTCCACCGAAAGGTGGCTGGTGGGAGAAAGCATCATTCTCGCTGAACAAACCTGCGTGAAGACCGGCAGCCACGATGACACCACCGTGGGTGAAGACGGCCACGTGGCGGTAGGGAAGGGTGCGCAACTCGTCAAGGAAACAACCTACGCGTTGGCGCAACATCGGGAAACTCTCCCCGCCGGTGGCGGGGAGGTGCATGTAGTCGGCATACCACTGTTGCAAGGCTTCGTCGCGTATCTCATCGTAGCGTTGCATCTCCCACGCTCCCATGTTCATCTCACGCAGGCGGTCGTCTACGGTGGCGCTGGGAAAGCCGCAAAACGCAGCAAGACGTCGGGCACGTGTCAATGGCGAGGTGAAGGCGTGGTCGAACACCATGCCTTGAAGCCGCTGCCGTGTCGCTGCCGCCTCTTCCTCGAAGGTGTCGGCCAACGGCACGTCGCTCCATCCATAGCAGGTGCCACATGGCACCGCGACGCTGGTATGGCGGACGAGGGTCACTCTCATGGCATGGTGTTGTAGTTGGTGATGCACAGGGTGAGGTAGATGGTCAGTTCCAGCAGCAGGAAGATGGCACCGCAGCAGTCGCCGGTGTAGCCATGGAGCGTACGGTAAATCTTCATATACAGGAAATACATCACTATGCAGGGGATGAAAACCTCCAGTTCCCAGTGTGTTGCAATTCCACCGAAGAGGAACAGCGGGATGGCGGGGAGCAGCCCTTGAAAGGCAAGTGCGATGCTGCTGCCGATGCTCACCTTTCGATAGACCACTTTTGACTTCGCTTCGTTTTCGTTGCGGGCGTAGGGGAGCATCTGCACCACCTGGCCGGCAAGCATCTTGGAAAACGGGTCGGCGGCAATGATTGCCAAGGCAGCCGACTGCGGGGGAAGACTCCAAAGGCAGAGGAAAAGGAGGGCGAAGTAGTTGACAAGGCCTATCACGCCATATGCGCCGATATGCGAGTCTTTCATGATGTCGAGCACCCGCTGGCGGTCGCTGCCCCCACCACCGAAACCATCGATGAAGTCGGCCAACCCATCCTCATGGAATGCTCCGGTGAGTATCAGCCGAGCCACGATGGCCAGGATGACGGCAAGGGCGTGGGGCATCACCATCGAACCCAAATAGAGCGTGGCGGCCATCACCGAGGCTGTCAACCATCCCGTCAAAGGCCAGAACTCCACCACGGCACGGTAGGCTGACTTGGGGGGCTCGTAAATCTTGTAAAAAGGCAGACGGGTGAAGTAGATGAACGCCGCCCATGCGTTGTTATACCATTTGGAGGTATTGAGGGATTTCTGCATCGTTGTGACTTTTGTGGTCTGAATGATCGGAATATTCCGGTCGTTCCGTTTTTTGATTACTCTGAAATATCTTCAATTTTTAGTTTTCAATCTTCAATCTTCAATCTTCAATCTTAGCTTCGCTGATTTTTGTCGCGACTCGGCAGAGTTCAAGCAAGCTTGACTCTGCTCTCGCTGCTCCAAAAATTCAATCTTGAGCCCATTTAAAAAGTCCTGTTTGAGCAAATATCGGTGTTAGCTATCCCCTCCCCTCAAGGGGAGGGGCAGGGGTGGGGTCTGTAACTTGTTGTTTTTCAAGACTTGTTCACCCCACCCCAACCCCTCCCCTGCGAGGGGAGGGGAGATGCGCACCGCCCTTTTGCTCCCTGTCCATTTTTTCAAGAGGACTCAATCTTCAATTTTCAATC
>JAFWSS010000017.1 GCA_017524385.1 Prevotella sp. | reverse complement strand
CCTGTACTCTGGCCACCCCTTCGGGGTTCGTTCAACATCAAACCAAGATATAACAAATCAAGTATGAAGTAAAAAATCCTCGCAAATGGAGGTGTTTTGATGGAATCATCATTTGATTATCCATACATTTTTTAAATGAAGCTACTGAAAGTAATTGAATGCCAATATAACCGAACTTCCGAAACTTAAGTTACTATAATTACTCAACGGGTAAACCCTTTAGCTTTCAGCCACGCCAGCATCTGCCCACTCCATCCCTCCGTGGTGGTTTCACCGTTCACGGGCATCAGTTGGTATGGACCTTTCCCGTCGCCATAGATGTGTAGTTCGGCATTTGCACCAGCTTTCTTCCATTCCATGAACAAGGCGACAAGTCCTGCTGCGACATTGGGATGGTCGGCACGTGTCATGATGAGGAGAGGCGGGGCGTCGGTAGGTACATTCACGGGCATCAATGAGGGGCCGAAGTTGGTGCAAAGGAAGTCGGGTCGTTCTGCAGCAGAAGCCGTCATGGTGGCGGCGATGGCCACGCCACCTCCGGCGGAGAAACCTAAGAAGCCGATTTTTCCCTTGTCAAGCCCCCAATCACCGGCATGCTCACGCACCAAGCGGATGGCAGCCTTCGCATCGTCGGCAGCCAAGAGGATGATGGAGTCGCCAACGGCATCGTGCATCGGGTTGGCGTCGGCAAGAGGAAAGTGGTCTGGATGGGTCACATCGACAATAGGTGGCATCTGCATACCCTGTGGCATTCCACCCCTGTTCAGGTGATATCTCAATCCTATAGCGGCGATGCCGTGGCTGTTGAGAAACGAGGCCATCTCCAACACATCGCTGTCCCAGGAGAGCCATCTCATCGCACCGCCGGGACATAACACCACGGCACAGCCGGTAGACTTCTCGCGCTCGGGTAGATAGACTTCCACCAATGGACCTTCATCACCCTCTCCCCCTGGGAGCATGTACTTTGTCTGGGCGGAAACCATCAAGGAGAAAGGAAGCACCGCCAACATCAAGAATAATTTTTTCATTAGAGACTTCATTATAAATTGAAAATTGAAAATTGAAGATTGAAAATTGGAAATTGAAGATTGAAAATTGAAGATTGAAAATTGGAAATTGAAGATTGAAAATTGAAGATTGAAAATTGGAAATTGAAGATTAAATTTTTGGAGCAGCGAGAGCAGAGTCAAGCTTGCTTGAACCCTGCCGAGTCGCGACAAAAATCAGCGAAGCTAATTTTGGAGCAGCGAGAGCAGAGTCAAGCTTGCTTGAACCCTGCCGAGTCGCGACAAAAATCAGCGAAGCTGAAATTGATAATCGTGGCAAAGGTACGAAAAAATATGAAAAAAAGGAAAATGAAGGAATTTAAAGCACCTGCCCAACCGACGCCTGCAGAAAACGAACATGGATGGGGTGAAAAAAGGAAAGAATGATGTAGGAAGAACGGGTGTGCGTCAATCTGGGTGGGTAGGAGCGGATCGGATTGGTTGAGAAAAAACGGCTTTTGGTTGAAAAAAAACTCAGATAAACCGTTTTTTTCGTACTTTTGCAGCGATTTCACTAGTCTATCTAGAGCATCTAGAAAATCTAGACCATCTAGGACATCTAGAAAATCTAGACCATCCAGGGCATCTTGGAAAACTAGACCAATAACCCGGCAAACTACAACAAATCATGAAACGAACCATCACTATTGCCTTGCTGTCCTGCCTTTGTCTGGTAGGAGCATTTCCCAGGTACATTGGCGACCTCAACAACGACGGAGCCATCACCATCATCGATGTATCCCTCCTTGTGAACATCATCCTCGGTGATACCACGGAATATGATGCCGTCATCGCCGATGTGAACGGTGACGGCATCGTAACTGTCACCGATGTCACCATGCTGACCAACATCATCCTCACCGGGGAGGCGCCCCAGGAACTCAACGAGGCCGACACCCTGTTCATCCACTACACCGACGAAGGCGTCACCTACCAGATGCCATCGTCATGGAGAGACGAGGTCAGCGTGACCGTGGACGGTTGCCAGGTGAGTGTGTTGAACACCAACACCACCGACGAGCGCGTCACCTCACTCAGCGGCACTTGCGCCAACGGGTCGTTCACCTATACGGGAAGTTACAAGACGACGGTGGTGCTGAATGGCCTCACCCTGTCCAACCCCAACGGCGGTTGCATCGACATCGAAGACGGCAAGCGCGTCAACCTGGAACTTGCCGACGGCAGCGTGAACACCCTCACAGACGGACTGGGCGAACAGAAGGCTGCCCTCTACTGCAAGGGGCACACGGAAGTCAGCGGCGGCGGTTCACTCACCGTGCAGGGCAACGCCAAACACGCCATCAGGAGCAAGGAATATCTTGAGTTGAAAAAGACCACCGGGGCCATCATCATCACCGGGGCAGAGGGTGACGGCATCCACGCCGGCCAGTATTTCATGATGAAAGGCGGCACCATCACCATCAGCGGCGTGAAGGGCGACGGCATCCAGGCTGAAGCCCTGCTCGAAGGCGACGAAAGCGACGGACAACTGATGGTGAGCGGCGGCACCATCGACATCACCCTCGCCAACAGCGATGCGGCAGGCCTGAAGAGTGACTCCGTGATGACCATCACCGGTGGTGCCATCAACGTCAACAGTACGGCTGCCGACGTGAAAGGGATGAAGTCCGACGGCGACATCCTCATCAGCGACGGCACGCTCCAATTCACACAAAGCGGAGGATACCTCGTCAACGAGGAGGAAACAGAGAGCGGCACTGTCAGCGACCCCTCTTACTCCACTGCCATCAAGAGTGCGGGCGACCTCATCGTCAAGGGTGGTGAAATCACCATCGTCAGCACCGCCGACGGCGGCAGGGGCCTGAGCGCCGACAAAGACATCCTCATCCAGGGCGGCACCTTTGACATCAACGCCAATGGCAGCGGAGGCATCCTCGACATCACCAACACCGGGAGTACGACAGCCAACAGCTATCGCGTTTATGTGTCGCTGCCCACCAGCGGCGGCGGTGGCCCTGGCGGCGGAGGTCGCTCGGCGTGGACCAACGTCTATCTCTATGACAGCAGCAACCAGTTTGTGGCGCAACTCACGCAACAAGCGAGTTTCACCGCCAACGGCCAGACCAGGACGTTCTATTATTACGACTTCGGCACCCCCACTTCCGGAACCTACTACTTCAAGAGCGACGACTATACGAGGAGCGGCATGGGTGGAAGCGGCACCTACACCATCAAGACTTCCAACTTCAACCTCAACCTCACCGGCAGCGACGCCTTCTACACCATCAGCAGCAGTTACCAGACCAGCGGCTCGACGCGCACCTACAGCATCAGCAACGTGACGAGCACCTATGCCAATGCTTCGACAGCTACCGTCGAGGGCGAGACCTACAAGGCGTTCTGCCTGAAGGCCAGCGGCAACGTCGTCATCGACAACGGCAACCTCACCCTCCACCACAGCGGCCTCATCAGCAAGGGTGTCAAGGCCGACGGCACCGTCACCATCAATGGCGGCATCGTGGAAGACACCGCAGCAGGCACCTATATGGTCATCGGCAAAGACCCTGCCTACTCCACCGCCATCAAATGTCAGTACTTTGTCGGCAACGGCGGAGAGGTGACCGTCGATGCCACCGGCAGCGCCTCTCGCGGCATCTCCTCTGACGGCACGCTCACCATCAACGGCGGCACCTATGCCTTCACGCTCAGCGGCGACGGTGCCACCTATACGGGCAACGGCAGCACCGAGGGTGCCGGAAGCCGTGGACTGAAGAGCGATGGCGACATGTTTCTGAAGGGCGGCAACATCACCATCAACAGTTCGGCTCGCGGCGGCAAGGGCATCAAGGTGGGAACCAGCAGTGTCAGCGGCACCAATGGGGCGAAACTCATCATCGGCGATGCCACCACGCACACCGGCCCCACCCTCTCTGTCAAGACCACCGGCAGTTATCTGAGCAGGGCGGGTAGTGGTATGAGCGAGAGCTACATCGGCAGCACCAAGGCAGCAAAGGTAATGGGACCTGTCACGGTGAACGGCGGCGACCTCACCTTCGCCACCAGCCAGCAGGCTGCAGAGGGACTGGAGAGCAAATCGACCATCACCGTCAACGGAGGCACCATGGAATGCTGGGCATATGATGACGCCATCAACGCAGCCTCGACCATCACCATCAACGACGGCAACGTTTGGGCGCACTCCTTCGGCAACGACGCCATCGACTCCAACGACCGCACCACGGGCATCGTCATCAACGGAGGTCTTGCCATCGCCTCGAGCACCAGTTCGCCGGAAGAGGGCTTCGACTGCGACAATGCCGCTTTCATCATCCGTGGCGGGACGGTCATCGGCACCGGAGGTTCGCAAGGCGGCGGATGGGGCAGTTCGGGTGGGGCTCCCACCAGTGCCACACAGCCATACGCCACGGTTTCCTCCGTCAGCCTCACGGCCAACACCTACGTCAGCCTGAAGAACAGCAGTGGCAAGGTGGTGTTCAGCTACAAGATTCCGCACAACACCAACAGCGCCAACATCCTCGTGAGCAGTCCGATATTCTCTTCCAATTCCTCCGCCACCATCGTCTATGGCAGCACCAGCATCAGCAACCCGGAATCCTCCCTCTGGGACGGCTCATACACCACTGGCGCCACCATCTCCGGCGGCACATCAAGGAGCGTCACGGCTACGACGAAATAATCGGAGTCTTTTGGGGAGCAATCGGAGTTTTCGGAATCATCGGAGAAACCAGACATGGCAAACCACAGGGACATTATATGAAGTTGGGACAGGTTTACACCCGCCCCAACTTCATACCGTCTTAGGATTACAACCTTTCAAAGCACCGGCAACAAGTATTGCCAGATGATGTCCATGTAGGGTTGGTAGAGCGAGGACGAGGTGGTGAGCACAAGGACGGCATCCTTGTCGGGGAACACGATGATGTATTGTCCTGCGAAGCCATCGGCGCGGAAGGCATTGTGGCGGCAAATCCACATCTGATAGCCGTAACCCTGCACCCATTCGTTGTTATCCTTGTTGAGACCGGCCTTTTCCAAGTCCTCGAACCTTGTCCCGGAGGGAGCGGAAGGCACCTGGTATTTCGACATCTCCTTCAACCAGTCGGCGGGGACGATTTGCTTCCCGTTCCATTTGCCTTCCTGGAGGAAAAGCTGTCCCATCTTCGCCATATCCTCCGTCTTCAATTTCAGTCCCCAACCGCCGCAGTTGATGCCTTGCGGACTCTCTTCCCATTCAGGCTTGGCGATATGAAGAGGTTGGAAGAGGCGTGTGTCGAGGTAATCGAGGAGTTTTTCGCCCGTCACCTTCTGCACGATGGCGGAGAGCATGTAGGTGCCCACGGAGTTGTAGAGGTAATACTCTCCCGGCTTGTGCATCACAGGCCATGCCAGGAACCCTTTCACCCAATCCAAAGAGTCTGTATTCTTAGCGTTCGGCTCCGTGTCATGGCCGCAGGTCATGGTGAGCAGGTCGCGCACGGTCATCGCCTTGAGGTTGTCGCTCTGTTCTGCCGGAAGTTTGTCGGGGAAGAACGTCACAACCGGGTCGTCGAGTTTGAGCTTTCCCTCGTTGATGGCCAGCCCCACGGCGGTGGCGGTGAAGGTCTTGCTGACGGAGTACATCGCGTGTGGCATCTCCGCGCTTTGTCCGTTGAACCATTTCTCAAACACCACCTTCCCATGTTTCAGGATCATGATGCTGTGAAGGGAAATGGAGTCGGGTGGCGTGGGGCGTGTCTTCGTGGCATTGACAAAGGAGTCTACGGCGGCCACCACCTCAGGTGAGGCATCAGTCCTTGGAAGGTCGACGACATCTACTTCCTTTTTCGCTCTGCAGCCAAACAGCAACAGCATGGCGAGTGCGAAGAATAATGTTGCTTTTTTCATAAAATAATAAGGTATTGATGGTGAATGAATGCTATTTGGTGCAAAGATAGGAAAAATTTTTGACTTTTTCTTCATTTGAGTGAAAAAAAAGATATGTCAAATGTATGCTATGATTAAAAAAAATGAAAACATTTTGAAGAACCATTTTTTATCATTATCTTAGCGGCGCGGAAACAAATCATGATTGACTCTTTACTCAACAATTGGGATTTAAGCATGGAACAGGAAAGACGCTATCCTGTAGGCATACAGACCTTCTCACGGTTGAGAAGTGAAGGCTATGTATATATCGACAAGACCGACCTGATGTGGAAGATGCAACGCTTGAGCAAGTTCATCTTCCTGAGTCGTCCGAGACGGTTTGGCAAGTCACTGCTCACCACCACGCTGTGCTCGTTTTTCAGGGGCGAGCGCGAACTCTTCGAAGGGTTGAAGGTGATGGCGCTGGAGAAGGAGTGGAAAAGTTATCCTGTGCTCCACATCGATGTGAGCATGGCCAAGGGAAAAACTGACGCAGATGCTTTGCGAAGGGCATTGATGCTGCAACTGGATCCTTTGACCGAAGTATATGGAACCAATCCCAAAGAGAACACCCCTGGCGAGGTGTTTGACGGCCTCATCCGCCGTGCCTACCAGCAGACGGGCGAACAGGTGGTGGTCGTCATCGACGAATATGACGCACCATTGCTCGATGTGCTCCATGAGGAAGAGACGTTGCCCGCCTTCCGCCGCGTGATGCAGGAGTTCTACCAATGCCTGAAAGCCCGTGAGGCGATGATTCGCTTCTGCTTCATCACCGGCATCACGAAGTTCTCGCAGCCGAGCATCTTCTCCACGCTGAACAACCTCACCAACATATCGCTCCATCCTGCATTTGCCGCCATCTGCGGCATCACGGGCGAGGAGATTGACGAACAGATGCAACCCGACGTGGCACGTCTGGCCAAAGAGTATGAGGTCACGCCAAAGGAGATGCGCCAGATGCTGCACGATACCTACGACGGCTACCACTTCTCTCACAAGTCGCCCGACATTTACAACCCCTTCAGCCTGATGAAGGCGTTCAACCTATGCGAACTGCGCAACTGGTGGTTTGAGAGCGGCACGCCTTCCTACCTGATGCGACAGATGCGCCTTTACCACACTGACATCACAAAGTTGGACGACCTTGTCGTTGCATCCGATGCTTTCGACCAACCTACGGAGAACATGGTGGATGCCTTGCCGCTGCTTTATCAAAGCGGCTACCTCACCATCAAGGATTACGACAGGTTGACAGAGGAATATACCTTGAGCATTCCCAACAAAGAGGTGCGCGTGGGACTGACCAAGGGACTGCTGCCATTGGTCACGGGAATGAATGTCGAAGGGGTGAGGTCTGGCTTCGCTGTCCGTTTCTGGCGCGCCTTACGTGCCAAAGACACCGACCTTGCGCTGCGTGAGTTGCAGGCTTACCTCGAAGGACTTCCATATGTGGAGGGTTTCAAGAAGAAGTTGGAAGAGGTGGTGGTCGCTGAGGGTTTCTACGAGTGGACGTTCTATCTCATCTTCTCCATGCTCAACGTCTATGTGCAGACGCAGGTGAAGTGCGCCCGCGGCCGCACCGACATGGTGGTGTTCATGCCCGACACCATCTATGTGATGGAACTAAAACTCAACGGCACGGCGCAGGACGCCCTCGAACAAATCAACGACAAGGGGTACGCCTTGCGCTACGCCACCGATGGCCGCCGCATCGTCAAGGTGGGTATGGGATTCTCCATCGAGAAGCGTGCCATGACAGATTACATCATTGAAGAATGATGACCATATAAAAGAAAGACTGGTCTACAAATGCAAAAAACAATCACCCTCGCGCTGTTGCTGTCGCTATTGTTTGCGCATGCGTCCGCGCAGGACATCTATGTGTCCACCTCCTTCCACGAACCCGCCACCGAAGGGTTGCGCTTCATCTACAGCCGCGACGGTGTGCGGTGGGACTCCATCCTGGGCGTGTTCCTCACGCCCGAGGTGGGAGTGCAGCGGGTGATGCGCGACCCTTCCATCGTGCGTGGACCCGACGGCACGTTCCACCTCGTGTGGACCAGTTCGTGGCGAGGAGACCGAGGCTTCGGCCACGCTTCTTCCAAAGACCTCATCCACTGGAGCAAGCAGCAGTTCGTCGAAGTGATGTCCGACACGACGACCGTCAACGTGTGGGCACCAGAACTGTTCTACGACGACGAGCGCCGGCAATACCTCGTGGTGTGGGCCTCCTGCGTTCCCGGAAAATTTCCCGATCATCAGGAAGACCACCTCAACAACCACCGCCTCTACTATGTCACCACGAAGGATTTCAAGACCTTCAGCAAGGCCGCCCTTTTCTACGACCCCGGCTACAGCGCCATCGACGCCACCTTGGTGAAGCGTGGGAAAGGCGACTATGTGATGGTGGTGAAAGACAACTCCCGTCCGATGCGCAACATCAAGGTGGCCTTCGCCTCCTCCCCCTACGGACCGTGGAGTGAATCCTCCGAGCCTTTCACCGAGTCGTTCACCGAGGGGCCGACGACGGCGAAGGTGGGCGACTGGTGGTACATCTATTACGACTCCTACCGCCACGGCATCTACGGCGCCCACCGCACGAAGGACTTCATCCATTTCCAGGACCAGACCGGCGCTGTCGTCTTCCCCCCGGGACACAAGCATGGCACCGTCTTCATGGCTCCCGAGGAACTGGTGGAGAACCTGGTGAAATACAACCGCGACGTGGTGCATTACACCGGCAGCACCATCGCCCGCCCCGAGCGTCACGACGGTGGTCTGAAACCCGTGGTGGGCGTCCATAGCATCCAGACGATGCGTGGCGAGCGCCCATGGACCTACAACCACCAACCCATGTTGGCCTGGTGGAACGGGAAGTTCTACTTGCACTACCTCACCAACCCGCGCCATGAGCACGAACCACCGGGCAAGACGATGCTGCAGGTCTCCGAGGACGGCTACACATGGTCGGAACCCGTGGAACTGTTCCCCGAATATCCCGTGCCCGATGGCTTCACCAAGCAAAACCTTCCCGGTGTCGTCGCCAATGGCTTGAAAGCCGTCATGCACCAGCGAGTGGGCTTCTATGTCGCACCCAACGACAAACTCATCGCCATAGGCAACTACGGCATCGCCCTCACCCCCAAGGACGACCCCAACGACGGCAACGGCATCGGCCGCGTGGTGCGTGAAATCAAGCGCGACGGGTCGTTCGGCCCCATCTATTTCGTCTATTACAACCACGACTTCAACGAGCGCAACACCCTCTATCCCTGGTACAAACGCTCAAAGGATAAAGCTTTTGTCAAAGCCGTCGACGCCCTCCTCGCCGACCCCATGCAACGCATGCAGTGGGTGGAGGAGGCCGACCGCAACGACCCGCTCATCCCGTTGAATAAAGCATACAAGGCATTCAGCGGCTACACCCTCCCCGACGGGCGCAAGGTGGCACTGTGGAAACATGCCGTGACCAGCCTGTCGGCCGACGGTGGCAACACCTGGCGCGTGCCCTGCGACCGTGCTCCCGGTTTCGTCAATTCCAACGCCAAGATCTGGGGACAGCGCCTCACCGACGGCACCTATGCCACCGTCTACAACCCCGCCGAATACCGATGGCCCTTGGCTCTCTCGCTCAGCAGCGACGGACTGGAATACACCACTCTCTCCCTTGTCAACGGCGAAGTGACACCTCTGCGCCATGGCGGCAACTACAAGAGTTATGGTCCGCAATACACGAGAGGCATACAGGAAGGCAACGGCACACCCAAGGACAGCGACCTGTGGGTGACCTACTCTAACAACAAGGAGGACATGTGGGTGAGCCGCATCCCCGTGCCCGTGCGCCTCAACGCCACCACCCACGTCCAGCCTTTCCCACAAACCGACAGGTTGTCGGAACTCACAGACTGGAACCTGTATGCGCCCCGTCTGTGTTCGATTATCCTGAAGAACGGATGGTTGAATCTCTACGACAACGACCCTTACGACTATGCCAAGGCTGAACGCGTGATTCCCAACACGAAAGAGCTTGAGGTGGAATTCGACCTGATGATGGACCAGGAGGACGAAGGCGAACTTGACATCGAGTTTGTAGACGACGAGGGGAATGTATGCTCTCGCATCGTCGTCGACTCCACCCAGACCATCAAGGTGAAAGGCGGAGCCCGTTATGGGACCATCCTGAAGCGCTATGAGCCTGGTGTGGAGGTTCACATCAAAGCCGTGCTCTCCACATCCCTGCACCGTGCCATCTATTACCTGAATGGCAAGAAAGCCTGTGAAAGGCAGTTCGACACTCCCGTGGAAAGCATCTCACGCCTCGTCTTCCGCACAGGAATGCCTTTCGACAAGCCCGATATCAACACACCCGCCGACCAAGACTTCGACATGCCCCGTGCCGATGAACGCGACCCGGTGGTGGGCTATCACATCGCCAACGTCGTCAGCCGTTCACTCGATGGCGATGCGCCTGCCGCCGTGCTGCGCTATGCCGACTTCGCCCATTACGCCGAACGGTTCAACGCCATGGACGACGAACTGACGCCCACCACCATCCCCAACACCCAGGCCTCGCAGTGGATGGAGCGCAACATCCCACTCTTCGACTGTCCCGACGACGACTTCCGCGAAATCTACTATTTCCGCTGGTGGACTCTCCGCAAGCACATCAAGCGCACCCCCGCCGGCTATGGCATGACGGAGTTCCTCGTCGACCGTTCCTACGCCGACCGCTACAACCTCATCGCATGCGCCATCGGACATCATGTGATGGAAAGCCGATGGCTGCGCGACACCACCTACATCCACCAGATACTCCGCACTTGGTATTTCGGCAACGACGGACAGGCCATGACGAAGATGAACAAGTTCTCCAGTTGGAACCCTTATGCCGTGCAACAACTTTTCAAGGTGCAAGGCGACACCGCCTTCGTCCTTTCACTGAAACCACGTCTGGAGGAGGAGTATGCCCGCTGGGAGTCGACCAACCGTTTGCCTTCAGGACTCTACTGGCAGGGCGACGTGCAAGACGGCATGGAGGAGAGCATCAGCGGTGGGCGCAAGAAACAGTACGCCCGACCCACCATCAACAGTTACATGCATGGCAACGCCAAGGCTCTCGCTTTCATCAACGACATGTGTGGGGAAACGGAAAAGGCTGACACCTACCGCCAAAAGGCTGACACCCTGCAACACCTGATTGAGACAAGACTATGGAACGAAGACCAACAATTCTTCGAAACCCTCCGAGGCGACAGTTCGGCCTGCGTGCGCGAAGCCATCGGTTTCATCCCCTGGTATTTCAACATCCCCACACCCGGCATATACGACATGGCCTGGAAGCAGGTGACCGACGAGAAAGGTTTCTCCGCTCCCTACGGACTCACCACCGCCGAAAGGAGGCATCCTGAGTTCCGCAGCCACGGTGTCGGCCGATGCGAGTGGGACGGCGCGGTATGGCCTTTCGCCACCTCGCAAACCCTCACCGCCATGGCCAACTACCTGAACGACTATCCGAGCCCCGTCATCTCCGACACCGTGTTCCACCTCCAGATGCAACGTTACGTGGAGGCGCAGCACCATCGCGGGAAGCCCTACATCGGCGAATACCTCGACGAGACCAACGGTGCATGGCTCATGGGCGACCGTGAGCGCAGCAAGCACTACAACCACAGCACCTTCAACGACCTGGTCATCACCGGCATCGCAGGACTCCGCCCGCAAGCCGACGGAAGCATCATCGTCAACCCCCTCCTGCCACGCGACAAGTGGGCCTATTTCTGCCTCGACGGCATCCGCTACCACGGCCACACCCTCACCATCATCTGGGACAACGACGGACAACGCTACCACCAAGGCTCCGGCCTCACCCTCCTCATCGACGGCTCCCCTCGTGCCCACCGCCCCGACCTCGGAAAACTGACATACAAGGCTCCCTGAAACCTCCCGGTCTCTCCAAAAATCTCCCAATCTCTCCTACATCCTCCTAAAACCTCCTAAAAAAAATGAGAAGACCCCTCACCATAGTCCTCCTCCTGCTCTCCATGACAGCCACGGCGCAGACCTTCGAGGACCATTTCACACGTTCCCTGAGCGACGTGATGGGCGACGTGCAACGCCGTTTTGGCATCCGTCTGAAATATGACATGGACACCACGGGCTTGAAGGTGCCCTATGCCGACTTCCGCATCCGTCCCTACAGCGTGGAGGAGACGTTGACCAACATCCTCGCCCCCTTCGACTTCAAACCCGTCTATCAGCAGAAGAACGTGTGGAAGGTGAAACGTTACGAGTACCCCCGCCGCCAACCCGCCGACGGAGAGAAACTCATCGCCTACCTGGGCAGTCTCTACAACGACAAGGCACAATGGGAGGCACGGCGCGACACGTTGCGGCGCGAAGTGGCAGAACGGCTCGGCATCAACCCCCTGCGACAACTGTGCCTTATGGAGAAGAATGAGTTTGGCGCACCCCGCCAACACGACGGCTATACCGTGCAGAATTTCCGTCTTTCCACCATCAATGGCCACAGCATCTGCGGCAGCATCTACGCCCCCGTTGCGTTGAAATGGAAAAAGAGCCATTTCCCACAAGAACACGAAAAAGGGAAACATCCCCTCATCCTCTGTCCCAACGGCCATTTCAGCGGCGGGCGTTACAATGCAGACCTCCAGAAGCGCTACGCCACGCTTGCCCGCATGGGGGCCGTCTGCGTGAGCTACGACCTCTGGGGCTGGGGAGAGAGCGAGGACGAGGTGGGCGCCGAGGCACACCACACCAGCGAGGCCCACGTGATGCAGGCCTACAACGGTCTGCGCATCCTCGACCTCATGCTCTCACACAAGGACATCGACCCTCGGCGCGTGGGGGTCAACGGCGGTTCGGGTGGTGGCACGCAAGCCGTGCTGCTCTCCGTGCTCGACGACCGCTTCACCGCCAGTTGCCCCGTGGTGAGCATGTCGGCATGGTTCGACGGCGGTTGCCCCTGTGAAAGCGGCAAACCCATCCAACTCGCAGCAGGAGGCACCTGCAACGCCGAACTCGCAGCCATGTTCGCACCCAAGCCGATGATGGTTGTCAGCGACGGCGGCGACTGGACCTCCACCACACCCGACGTGGAATATCCCTACCTGCAACGCATCTACGGGTTCTACGGTGCCGCCGACAAGGTGCGCAACGTCCATCTGCCCGACGAGTCTCACGACTTCGGCCCCAACAAGCGGCAGGCCGTCTATCAGTTCTTCATCGACACCTTCGGCCTCGACGCCTCCAAACTTGATGAGAGCAAAATCGCCATAGAAGGCGAGAACATACTGAGATACACCCCTAAACGCTAACTCCATGGCTACCTCATCCCACGACAACGACATCGCCCGCCTCTTTACCAAACGACCCACTATCGGACAAGTAGTCCTTGTGCTGCTCATCCTGCTGTCGGCCATGTATGCCGCATCAGCACAGGCCGGAGGCCCCCACAAACTATGGTATGACCATCCCGCGCAAAACTGGAACGAAGCCTTGCCCATCGGCAACGGCCGCCTCGGTGCGATGGTCTTTGGCAACGTCGCCGCAGAACGGCTACAACTCAATGAGGAGACCATCTGGGCGGGACGTCCCAACAACAATGCCAACCCCGACGCCTTGGAATACCTCCCCAAGGTGAGGCAACTGGTGTGGGAAGGACGCTACAAGGAGGCGCAGGACATGGCCACGCAACATGTGCAGAGCAACACCAACCACGGAATGCCCTACCAACCTTTCGGCGACCTCTACATCCACTTCCCAGGACAAGGTGATTATACGGGTTATCGACGTGAACTCTCCCTCGACTCCGCCGTGGCCGTCACGCGCTACACCGCCGACGGCGTCACCTACCAACGCGAATACATCGCCTCTTTCTCTGGCAACGTCATCGCCGTCAGACTCACCGCCGACCGCAAGGGCGCCATCACCTGCAACGCCATACTCACTTCGCCACACGCCGACGTGGCCATCAACAGCGAGGGCGATGAGGTGACCCTCAGCGGCACCACCTCCAACCACGAAGGCCTGAAGGGCAAGGTGACCTTCACAGGGCGACTCACAGCCACCGTCAAGGGAGGTAGCATCGCCTCCAAGGATGGAGTGCTCAGCATCAGCGGCGCCGACGAGGCCGTCGTATATGTGGCCATCGCCACCAACTTCAAACACTACGACGACATCAGCGGCAACGACACCATCCTCTCGGAAAACATCCTGCGCGAAGCACTCCGACAAGACTATGGCACGATGCGCCATCAGCATGTCGCACACTACAAGAAATATTTCGACCGTGTGAGCCTCGACCTTGGTCCCGACCTCTATCAAGAAACAACCACCGAACGCAGGGTGGAACAGTTCAAGAGCCACCAAGACAACCACCTCGTGGAAACCTATTTCCAGTTTGGCAGATACCTACTCATCTGCACCTCGCAGGAGGGTTGCCAGCCCCCCACCCTGCAAGGCATCTGGAACGACAAGATGTTTCCCAACTGGGACTCCAAATACACCACGAACATCAACTGCGAGATGAATTACTGGCCGGCGGAGGTCACCAACCTCTCCGACCTCAACGCACCCCTCTTCTCCCTCATTCGCGACGTCAGCGAAACCGGTCACGAGACCGCCCGCATCATGTATGGCGCCGATGGCTGGGTGCTGCATCACAACACCGACATCTGGCGCGTCACGGGAGCCATCGACAAGGCTCCCTCCGGACTGTGGCCCTCGGGAGGGGCATGGATGTGCCAACACCTCTGGGAGCATTGGCTCTACACCGGCGACACAGACTTCCTTCGCGAAGTCTTTCCCATCATGGAGGGGGCGGCACGCTTCTTCAACCAGACGATGATGCAACACACCTTCGACATCGA
The DNA here is from genome assembly GCA_017524385.1 of Prevotella sp. Lineage (GTDB taxonomy): Bacteria > Bacteroidota > Bacteroidia > Bacteroidales > Bacteroidaceae > Prevotella. The sequence goes on along the minus strand of JAFWSS010000017.1, from coordinate 9,580 downwards.
CGGAAAACCCGAGACCTACTGGGTGATTTGCCCTTCGCTCTCGCCGGAAAACTCACACCTCCATGGCGCCAGCACAGCCGCTGGTGTGACGATGGACAACGAACTTCTCCGCGACCTGTTCTCCCATGTCATACAGGCTGCCGACATCCTGGGCCAACCACTTGCCTTGAAAGACAGTCTGGAGGAAGAACTAGCCGGACTGCCACCCCTGCGCATAGGGCGATGGGGACAGTTGCAGGAATGGCTCGACGACTGGGACAACCCGGATGACACCCACCGTCACGTGTCGCATCTCTACGCCATCTTCCCCAGCAACCAGGTCACACCACTTCACACTCCTAAACTGGCAGAGGCCGCCAAGACCTCGCTCATACACCGAGGAGACCCCTCCACGGGATGGAGCATGGGGTGGAAGGTGTGTCTATGGGCTAGACTACTCGATGGCAACCACGCCTACAAACTCATTGGCGACCAACTCACCCTCGTGCGCACGGAAAAGAAAAGGGGAGGCACTTATTCCAACCTCTTCGACGCACACCCGCCATTCCAAATCGACGGCAACTTCGGTTGCACCGCTGGCATCGCCGAGATGCTCTTGCAGAGCCACGACGGCACCATACACCTGTTGCCCGCACTCCCCGACGCCTGGCAGCAAGGCTGCGTGAGCGGACTGAGGGCAAGGGGAAATGCCGAGGTGGACATGACGTGGGAAAACGGTCAACTCAAACAAGCCCGCATCACCTCCCACCTCGGCGGGACACTCCGCGTGCGCTCCATCACTCCCCTCAAAGGTCCCAGGATGAAGCACTCCATGCAACAGGGCTACCACCTCTACGACATCAAGACCAAAAAAGGTGAGGCCATCACCCTGAAAGCAAATCCATAATGACCCTAAAGTCCCTAAAAACCCTAAGGACCCTAAAAAACCCTAAGGACCCTAAAGACCCTAAGGACCCTAAAGACCCTAAAGACCCTAAAAAGCCACACCAGATATGAAAAAAATCCTCATCGGGCTGATGTTAGCCCTCATCGCCACCGGCACACAGGCCGCCACCATCTACAAGCCTTGGAAGAACGGCAAACTGAAAGTGTCCGACAACCAACGCTACCTCGTACACGAGAACGGACAACCCTTCTTCTGGATGGGGAACACGGCATGGCTGTTGCCCGAAAGGCTCAACCGCGACGAAGTGGAATTCTTCCTCAACAAAGAGCGGGAGGAGGGCTACAACGTCGAACAGATACAGGTGCTCAACGCCATACCCACCTTCAACATCTACGGCCAACCTGCCAACGATGCAACATTCGACTTCACACGATACACCCAGTCGGGCAACTACGGCTATTGGGATCACCTCGACTACATCGTCGACATGGCGGAGGCCAACGGCATCTACATCGCCATGGACTGCATCTGGGGGTCGCAGATAGAGAAGATGGACGAGAAAAAGGCTGCGGCCTACGGGAAGTTCCTCGGACAACGCTACAAGGACAAGCCCAACATCATCTGGATGATAGGCGGCGACATCAAGGGCGACAAGGGAACCGCCTCGTGGGACGCACTGGCACGAGCCATCAAGAAAGCCGACCCCAACCATCTGATGACCTTCCATCCACGAGGACGAACCACCAGCGCATGGTGGTACAACGACCGGGAATGGCTGGACTTCAATATGTTCCAAAGCGGGCATAGGAGATACGGACAACGCAACGGAGACGGCGACTACACCATCAAGGAGAACACCGAGGAGGACAACTGGCGCTATGTGGACATGAGTGTGGAAAAGGCCCCCTTGAAACCTGTCATCGACGGCGAACCTTCCTATGAGGACATCCCGCAAGGACTTCATGACTTCAACGCCCCAAGGTGGCAGGACTACGACGTGAGGCGCTACGCCTACTGGGCCGTCTTCGCAGGATGCTTCGGTCACACCTATGGGCACAACAGCATCATGCAGTTCATGCGGCCGGGCGTGCTCCCTTCCTTCGGGGCAAAGAAAGCATGGTGGGATGCCATGGAAGCCCCGGGCTACCAACAGATGAAATACCTGAAATGGCTGATGCTCACACTCCCCTTCACCGACCGCATTCCCGACCAAAGCATAGTGGCGGGACAGAACGGCGAACGCTACGACCGCGTCGTAGCCACCAGGGGCAACGACTACCTGATGGCCTACAACTACAGCGGGAAACCCATGCAAATCGACCTCGCCAAGGTCAGTGGAGCAAAGAAAAACGTCTGGGTGATGAACCCCTCGGACGGCACGCTCACCTACCTGGGCGAATATGATAGCAAGACAACGGAATTCACCTTCGACGGTGCCTATCTCAGAGGAAGCGACCGTGTGCTCATCGCCATCGACACCCGCGCCAACTACCTTGACAAAAACGCCACAAAACTGGAAGAGAAATGGTAAAAACGACAAATAGAGGCCATAGAAACCATTGCCTGAGTCTTTCCACGAGAGCCACCGCCATCCTGTTGACGACCCTCCTCGCCATCACTACAGCCTTCGCCGCCCCACCCACGAAGAAGAAGGGCGACGGAAAGGCCACCATCCGCGTCACCGACCTGCGCACTGAGCGCATGACACGCCCCATGAGCATCGACACACCCACCCCCCGGCTGGGATGGGTCATCGACACCGACAAGAAGGACGTGATGCAAACAGCCTACCACCTCATCGTCGCCTCCACAAAGGAGAAGGCGGAGGCACTTGAAGGTGATTTTTGGGACGTGGAAGTGACTTCCGACCAGTCGCAATGGGTGAAGTATGCCGGAAAGACGCTACGAGGAAACACCCGCTGCTACTGGCGCGTGAAAGTGACCACCACGCAAGGAGAGAGCGACTGGAGCGACATCGCGATGTGGAACGTGGGACTCCTCACCGAGGCGGAATGGCAGGGGCAGTGGATTGGCTACGACCACGCCATGCCATGGGACATCGAGGAAGAGCACAGCCAACTGAGTGCACGATACCTCCGCACCACTTTCGACACCGGTGGAGACATCCGGCAGGCCACCCTCTACATCAGCGGACTGGGCATGTATGAGGCATTCATCGATGGCAAGAAAATAGACCTCGATGCCAACGGGAGTCGACAGGTGCTCGCCCCATGCCCCACCGATTACCGCAAGACCGTGCTTTACAACGCCTTCGATGTCACGGAATTTTTGAACGGCGGCATAACCACCCACGCCATGGCCGTGGTGCTGGGCAATGGACGATACTACACCATGCAGCAGAACAAGAAACCCTATAAAATCAATCAGTTCGGCTACCCAAAACTGCGTGCCAACCTCATCATCGAATATGCCGACGGCAAGCGAAAAGTGGTGTCGACCAATGACAAATGGAAAATCAATCTCGATGGTCCCATCCGCAGCAACAACGAGTATGACGGGGAAATCTACGACGCAAGGAAGACCCTCGATGGATGGACGTCGCCCGACTACGACGACAGCGCATGGGGCAATGCCGAGCGCGTGGCCATCCCCACAGGTACACTCAGGGGAGCCATGGCACCCAACATGACCATCGCCCAGACCATACAACCCAAGGCCATGGAGCGGAAAGGCGACAAAGTGGTGGTGGACATGGGGCAGAACATGGCTGGATGGCTCGCCGTCAGCATCAAGGACACCCACAGCGGAGACACCATACGCCTGAGATTCGCCGAGAGAATCGACTCCACCGGCAACATCTGGGTGGAAAACTTCCGACACGCCTGGAGCACAGACACCTACATTGCCGACGGGAAGGAGAACGGTGCGACGTGGAGACCCACCTTCGTCTACCACGGGTTCAGATACGTGGAGGTCAGCGGACTGCGACACCCAAACATCGCCGACTTCACCGGAGAGGTGGTGGAAGACCAGATGACAGCCAGCGGCACCTTCGCCACCACAGACACCATCCTCGCCAAGGTCTATCGCAACGCCACATGGGGCGTGAGGAGCAACTACAAAGGGATGCCCGTAGACTGTCCGCAGCGCGACGAGCGACAACCGTGGCTCGGAGACCGCACACGCGGCTGTTACGGCGAGGCCTTCCTCTACGACAACCAGAACCTCTATGCCAAATGGGTGCGCGACATCACGGAGGCGCAGCGGGAAGACGGTTGCATCCCCGACGTGGCACCTGCTTTCTGGAACTACTACTCCGACGATGTCACCTGGCCTGCCGCACTGCCCATGGCCCTCGATATGCTCTACAAGCACTATGGCAACGACGCCCCCGTCCGCGCCTACTATCCCAATGTGAAACGGTGGATGGAACACCTGAAATACCAATACCAGAAAGAGGGTCTCATCACCAAAGACAAGTATGGCGACTGGTGCGTGCCACCCGAGGAAGAACATCTCATCCATAGCGAAGACCCCGCACGCATCACCGACGGCACACTCATCTCCACCGCCTACTACCACCGCATCTGCAACATGATGAAGGAGTTTGCCAAACTGCAAGGGTTCAAGGACGATGCCGCCTATTTCGAGGAGGAGGCCGCCCTCTCCAAGAAAGCCTTCAACGAAAAATTCCTCACCTTGAAGAAAGGCACCACCACCGTGCCGGGGCACATCCTCTATCCCGACAGCACCTTTTATGGCAACAACACCGTCACCGCCAACCTCCTGCCGCTCGTCTTCGACATGATTGACGACGACTACGTCAAGGAGGAAGTGGGAAAGAACATCGTCAAGACCCTCATCAACCAGAACCTCGGCACCGTCACCTGCGGCGTCATCGGCATAGGATGGCTCATGCACGGACTCACCGACATGGGCCGCTCAGACCTGGCCTGGCTCCTCGCCACCAACAAGAAATACCCCAGTTGGGGATACATGGCCGAACACGGCGCCACCACCATCTGGGAATTGTGGAACGGCGACACCGCCAGTCCGGCGATGAACAGCGGCAACCACGTGATGCTCCTCGGCGACCTCCTCTCCTGGCTCTACGAGGACGTCGCCGGCATACAGGCCGCCGCGCCCGGATTCAAGAAGATACTATTCCAACCCGACTTCTCCGTCGATGAGATGGATGACATCGAGGGCACCTACCAGTCCATCTACGGCAAAATCGGCAGTCGGTGGAAGAAGGAAGGCGGACGCCTCTTCTGGCACGTGGAGGTCCCGGCCAACACCACCGCCACGGTGTGCCTGCCAGGAGGAGAGAAACGAGAAATAGGGTCGGGAGCACACGACTTCAGCTGCGACCTGCCACGACGCGGACCGCAAGTGGTGGCCGATGAGTTCCTTTACAAGAAAGCGTCCTTCCCCGAATGTCACTCTGCCAGCATCGTGGAGACCCGAAAGGGCGACCTCGTGGCCACCTATTTCGGCGGCACGAAGGAGCGCAACCCCGACGTATGCGTCTGGGTGAGTCGCAAGCCCAAGGGAAAGAGCGAATGGACGGCGCCGCAGATGGTGGCCGACGGCGTCTTCGCCCCCGACCACCGCGAGGCTTGTTGGAACCCCGTGCTCTATGAGACTCCTGGCGGCGAACTGCTGCTCTACTTCAAAATCGGTCCCAACGTGGCGGGCTGGAAAGGATGGATGGTGCGCTCGAAAGACGGCGGCAAGACGTGGAGCAAGCGGGAGCAACTCCCCGACTCCCTCTACGGACCCATCAAGAACAAACCCATCCTGAACAAAGGACGACTCATCTCACCCACCAGCGACGAACGCGACGGTTGGAAAATCTATTTCGAATACAGCGACGACATGGGGAAGACGTGGCGCAGGACTCCCTTCGTGGAGACTGAACCGGGTGTGAAAGCCATACAACCCACCATCATCGTGCTCCCTGACGGAAGGTTGGAGGCTCTTTGCCGCACACGCAGCCGACACATCGGCGTCACCTTCAGCAGCGACAATGGCGAGACGTGGAGCAAACTGCAACTCATAGACACGCCCAACAACAACAGCGGCATCGACGCCGTCAACCTCAAAGGAGGGGGATACGCCCTCATCTGCAACGAATGGCCCATCGAGCCTGACAAGGAAAAAGGGGCACGCACACCGCTATCCATCCTGCGCAGCGACGACGGCATACATTGGAAACACTGGATCACCCTCGAGGACAGTCCCATCCTGCAATACTCCTACCCCTCCATCATTCAGAGTCGCGACGGACATCTCCACGCCGTATACACTTGGAGGCGCCAGCGCATCAAGCACGTGGAACTGACAATAGAATAAAACCACTCCGACCACTCCGACCACTCCGAAAAAATCATCATGAAGAAAACCATCCTCCCTCTCCTCATCCTGCTGTTGGCCGAACACGCCGCAGCACAACCTGTCTCAGTGGCGGGTCTCTTCCCCTTGGAAGACACCGGGCGCATCGTCTTCAACTTCAACGAAGGATGGCGCTTCAGGTTGGGCGAGGTCGCACAAGGCGAGACTGTCACACTCGACGACTCCGCCTGGCCCGTGGTCTGCGCCCCGCACACCGTGCGCCTGGAGCCATCGGAGGCCAGCGGTTGCCGCAACTATCAAGGCGTCTGTTGGTATCGCAAGCATTTCACCATGCCACAGGAGATGGAAGGCAAAGAGGTGACACTGCATTTCGAGGCGGTGATGGGCAAGCAACGTGTCTATGTCAACGGCAAGTTGGTGAAGAAGCACGAGGGCGGATACCTGCCCATCATCGTCAACCTCAGCGACCTCGGAGTGAAGGCGGGCGACGACTGCCTCGTAGCCATTATGGCCGACAACAGCGACGACAAGAACTACCCGCCGGGGAAGAAACAGAACCAACTCGACTTCGCCTATCATGGTGGCATGTATCGCGATGTGTGGCTTATCGGGAAGTCGCCACTCCATATCACCGACCCCTTGGAATACGACAACGTGGCGGGCGGCGGCATATTCCTCCACTACGACAACATCAGTGAGATGAGTGCCGAAATCTTCATCGACATCGAGGTCTGCAACAACAGCGAACAGTCGGAAGAGTCTTTGAATGCCTTGAAGTCCTTGAATACACAAAAGTCTTTAAAACCTACCATCGAGGCAAAGGTGAAAGACCACACGGGGAAGGTGGTGAAGACCATCCGTCAGAAAATTGCCTTGCCAGAAGACCTCCCGGGACTGATGTGCACCGCCACCCTCTCCGCCACGTTGGAGAAACCCCGTCTGTGGTCGCCTGAAGACCCTTACCTCTATGAAGTGGAGGTGAGGATATACGATGGGAAACAATGCGTCGATGGTGGCATGGTGAGGATGGGCATACGAAAGGCGGAGTTCAAGGGCAAGGATGGTTTCTGGCTCAACGGAAAGCCCTACCGCCAACTCGTGGGCGGCAACCGCCACCAGGACTTCGCCTATGTGGGCAACGCCGTGCCCAACAGCCAGCAATGGCGGGACGCCAAACGGTTGAAGGAGGCGGGTATGAACATCATCCGTGCGGCACACTACCCGCAAGACCCGGCATTCATGGATGCCTGCGACGAACTGGGCCTCTTCGTCATCGACCCCACGCCGGGATGGCAGTATTGGAACAAAGACCCGGAATGGGGCAAGAAAGTGCATCAGAACACCCGTGAAATCATCCGCCGCGACCGCAACCATCCCTGTGTGCTGATGTGGGAACCCATCCTCAACGAGACGCGCTATCCGAAGGAGTTTGCACTAGAGGCCTTGCAAATCACACGGGAGGAGTTCCCATACCCTGGTCGTCCCGTGGCAGCAGCCGACTTGAACTCCGAGGGGGTGAAGGAGAATTACGACGTGCTGTATGACTGGGCGGACAACATCGGCAAGACGACGCTCGACACCGACAAGTGCATCTTCACCCGTGAATGGGGGGAGTATGTGGACGACTGGTACGCCCACAACGCCATCAACAGGGCGGCACGAGGATGGGGGGAACAGGCCATGCTCACCGCCGCCCTCTCCCTCGCCGACACCTACGGCATGATGTTCAGGGGGAGAAGACAGTTCATCGGTGGCTGCCAGTGGCATCCCTTCGACCACCAACGGGGCTACCATCCCGACGCCTACCTTGGCGGCATATACGATGCCTTCCGTCAGAAGAAATACGCCTTTGAGGCGTTCAGGGCGCAGACAAGCCCGGTTTCTCAGACGGAGCAGAGTCGTCGGAGTAATCAGAGTGATCAGAGTAGTCTGACAGGTCAGACCAACCCGATGGTCTTCATCGCCCATGAGATGACACAGTATTCTGGGAGCGATGTCGTGGTGTTCAGCAACTGTGACAGTGTGCGGCTCACCGCTTTCGAGGGGGCGAAGACGACCACCCTCCCCGTGGCGCACCCCAAGGACGGCACACCCAACGCCCCCGTGGTGTTTCAAGGTTTCTGGGACTTCTGGCAGGCGCGCGACCTCAGTTACAGTCAGCGCAACTGGCAAAAGGTGTCGTTGCTGGCGGAAGGCATCATCGATGGCAAGGTGGTGTGTACAGAAAAGAAGATGCCGGCACGTCGCAGCACACGCCTGCGCCTCTTTGCCGATGAGATGGGGAAGCCCCTCGTGGCCGACGGCAGCGACTTCATCGTGGTGGTGGCGGAGGTGACCGACGACAGCGGCAACGTGCGGCGCAACGCCCGAGAGCATGTCACCTTCACCGTCGAGGGAGAAGGCGTCGTCATCGGCGACGAGAGCATCATGGCCAACCCGCGCTTGGTGGAATGGGGCAGCGCACCCATATTGGTGAGGAGCACCCACCAAGCCGGCAAGATACGCATCATTGCCAAACCCACCTTCGAGGGCACCTACGCCCCTGCCGCAGACACCTTGACAATCGAGAGTGTACCATATAAGGGCCGGACGAGCCACCGCGACACTCCCACAGCCAAAGTCTCAAGCACAAGGGGCTCCACCACGTCGACTACCCCCGCAATGACAGAGGAAGAGCGCCGAAAAAACCTCGAAGAGGTGGAGAAACAACAACAAGAATTCGGGATAGGGAAATGAAAAATGTAGTATGGTTTCAACCCGACGCCCCACACGCTATAATAATGCAAGGTATGCCTGAGCTCGTCTTTCATGGGATGTTGCCTGGCAAAGTCCTGGATGACCTTTGTCTTGAGCACCCTCACCGAGACTGCATAGAGGAGCAACTTCTCCCGGATGGTGAGGATGGAGGCCTTTTCGAGGCCTTTTCCTACAAATTGTTTGCATTTTTCACTTTTTTTCCATTTCTTTGTATCCGAAAAATAAATCTGAATATGAAAAGATTATTTAGTTTCGTTCTGCTACTCGCAGCCATCTTCCTGCAGGCACAGGCCGCCCCGATGGCGGATGATGGCAAGACGTTTTTGGAAAATTTCTATCAGAAGGGCGCCGAATGCTTTTTTGATGGGGGATTCGTGAAGAAAAACCTCACGAAAAAGGCGTTGGCATATCTCCATGACAATTATGACTATGACGACGACACGGGAGAAGGCCCGTCCCGATGATGACAGGTTCGTCACCGAAGAGTAGTCGCCCTTGTCGAGAATGCCATCGAGAAGCCCGCTGCCGATGCGGGCATATCATCAGACAACAACACCAAATACAGATTTTATATGTTCCATTTTAAGCAAGGACTTGGCTGGAAAGCATGCTATGACGATG
>JAFWSS010000239.1 GCA_017524385.1 Prevotella sp. | reverse complement strand
GTCGTACCCGAAAGAGCGCACATCCTCTACAACGGCGCGGATGGAGTAGTATTTGTCTTTTACCCATTCCGGCTCGTCGCCGTCAAAGTTCAGTTGGCTTGCAAGCAACTTCCGTCCAGCCACGTCGATGGTGCCGAAGAGCTTCATCGCCACAGAGCGCGTCAGGATGATGGTATTGTACTCTTCGCAGTCGTGTGACAGTTCACTTGTCGGCACACCGGGTGTCAGCGACTGAATGCCATAGACCTCGAACATCCGCGAGTCCTTGTTATAGCCAAAACAAAAGCATTGAACGGAGTCGCCGTCATGGTAGAAGTACTTGGGCATCGACGCGGTGCCGAATCCTATGGGTGTTGAACTCGCCGCGTAGGCCATCTCCACACCGTCCATATCCTGCACCTTCTGAAGCAAGACACTCTCCTCGTCGACAATATCTTCCCATTTCTGTTCTTTAAGATTACTGGAACTGGCCACTTCGAACTTCACGATGCGGTCGGCATCGTAGCCCATCGGCATTCCGGCGACGTAGGTTGCGACAATGACAGGGTCAAATGCCCACCAGCAAGCAAAGGTGACGAGCACGAGTTCGATGGCAAGCCAGATGGACGATTTCCGGCGGAATATGTCTTTCAATTGTTTCATTTGCGTAACATCATTGATTCCACGATTGGTTTTCTGAGGCTGAGCCATGCGGGAAGCGTCGCCGCCAAGACGTTAAGCACGCAGCAGACGAGCAGGGCGATGGCGAAGATGGCGGGGCCAAAGAACATTTCGCCTTTAAGGATAGGCACAGCGTTATATGTCGTGGCTCCGTAGGCGAAGATGACGAACACCCAATCACGCCACGCGTAAAGTGCCATCCATGCAATGCAAAGCCCCACGATGCCACCGATGAGCGTCAGCAAAAGGTTCTCCACGACGACCTGCCACAGCAGTGTGCGCCGCTTGGCACCAAACGCCTTGCGCACAGCCATTTCGGGCAGACGGTGCTCCATACGGCTGGCCACCATGCCGCTCAGGTTTACTGCAGGCACAAACAGCAGAAACAGGACGGAGGGCACGATGTACCAAAGCGGGTTGCTGTCCCAGCCATTGAACAGGTCGTTGAGTTCCCTGCCTATCCAGGCATAGTGCGTGTAGAGCTGCGCGAACATGTCAACAGGATTGTCTTTATGCAGGGAGTTATAGCGCACCTCCACCTCCTTCAGCTCTTGCCTGAAGGCATCGCGACGGTCGGCTGGCACGCTGAAATAGACCATTACTGGTATTTCGTGGTAGTTTTCGTTTTGGTAGTCTAACCATCCCTTGGCGGTGTACGGCCACCACACGTCGGCCACGCAACGTTCCGTCAGCTCGCTTGGCGTCTCGACCACGCCGCAGATGCGGAAGTCGAAATTATTGATGTTGATGGTAGAGCCGACAGCATTGCCTTTGGCTACCAGTTTTGCAATTTCCTCGGTCACGACCACCTGCTGCCGCCCGTTGTCGAAGTCATCCTGCGTGAAAGGCGCTCCCTCGATGAAACGGTACTGATAGAAGTGGAAGAATCCCGGCTCGGTCATCTTCACCTTTACGTTACGGTCGTGCAGGCCGTCGGCGAGTTTCATGGAGAACAAGTTATAGTCCCAGAAATTCGTGACGGCTGTTATGCACTCTGGCGTCTTCATCTTTTGGAACAGGTCACGGAAGTCATCGTGTACAATGTTCCCTAAACGTGAAGGTTCATTTTTCATACCGTATCCATACAGATAGTACGTCGTGCTGCGCCGCACCTCTGGCGCAATGTCGGCCACCTTCACGTAATACACCTCGGCAATGAGCATCGTGAAGGCAATGGCTAATGCAGTGCCTGCGATGTACATGGCTGAGTAGAGTTTCTCCTCGCGCATCAGGGCGAGTACTTGTCGTATCATTTTCATATTTTTCTATTTGACGTTTTATCAGACAGACATTGGCGGAATCACTCGTCCCTCAGTGCATTGGTAATCTTGGTCCTGATAATCTTCACAGCGGGAATGGCGGTGCCGATGAGGACGGTGAACAGAAGAACAAGATAGACGATGACGCTGACCACAAGGAAATGAGACCAGAAAAGGTCGGGCCAGGACCTATCGGTAGCCAAATCCACCATCACCCCCGTATTGTAGAGCGCTTCACTGTACATGTTTCCATTGTACTCGGTGATGCCGCTGTAGACATAGTTCAAGTAGATGATGCAGCCGATGACTACAGCAATGGTGGCCAACAGGGCATTCCGCCATAGGAAATCGCCAAGCATACGCCAGCGAGTGGCTCCGAAAGCACGTCGCACACCGCATTCTTCCGTGCGCCGCTTGGCATGAAGCCATACCGTGCCGATGACGGCCAGCATCAGGTTGACGAGGAAGAAGAAAGCCAGTGCCAGACTGCGGTTCACTTCTTGCGTGCGTCCGTCGTCGAGTTCCAGTTGGCGCAACCAGTCATCGTAGGTCATGAGACGACTGATGCGGTTGAAATCCGTCTTTCCGTTGCGAATCAGTTCCTGTCCATGTTCCTCCACGAACCGCTGCGCGTCGATGCCATTTTTCAGACGGATGACGCATTGACAATCTGTTTGGATATTTTCTTGGGCAACGAAGATAAGCGAACGCAGGTTGTTGGGCATCATTTTGCGGAAATCCTCCACAACACCTGCCACCCTCACCACGAAAGGCGGGTTATAGCAGATCGTGAGCTGACGGCCCACCACATCGGTTGTGCCGAACAACGCGATAGCACCAGAACGAGTCAGCACGACCTGACTGTCTTGCTGTTTGATTTGGGAGAGTTCCTCTACCGACGGACTGCCAGGAAGGGAACGCAAACCGTAAGTCTCGAAGAAATGGCAATCAGAAACGAAGTTGACAGTAGCCAAATAGAGTGTATCGCTACCATTCCAACATTCCGTGTAGGACCCATTCGTGTATCCGATGTCACCGTATGAATTGTTGTAAAAATATGCCGAGGACACCCCCTCCACGGATGTGAGTTGTCGTAACATCTGGAGGCGGCGCGCCTCTGTCATGCGATAAGGGTCTTGCGGTGTACCGTTTTCGTCAACAGTCCATTCACCGCCTCCCACTGTTTGAGCATAGAGCAGTTGTTCGCTGTCGTAGCCGAGAGGCAGGCTACGGTAATACAGGTTGACGATAGCGGGGTCGAATACCGCCCATGCCACGACGGTGATGATGACCAATTCGATAAACAGCCAAGTATTGGCATTCAGGATATTGTGCAGTCTTGTTTTCATCTCTTTTCCATCATTGATTCCACAATAGGTTTTCTCAGGCTCCACCAGGCTGGTACAACGGCTGCCAGGAGGTTGAGCAGCAGGATAGCGAAAAAGGCACCGACAAACAGCGTCGGGGCGAAGAGCATCTCACCTTCTACAATCGGAGCCGTGGACAGGTTGCTGTTGTCGAAGAACATGCCGAGAATTTGCGTGCGCAACCCGTAAATGGCGAGCCAGGACAGCAAAAGACCGATGACACCGCCGATAGATGTCAGCACAAGGTTCTCTCCCACCACCTGGTTCAGGAGCGTGCTGCGCCGTGCGCCGAAGGTCTTGCGAACGGCCATCTCCGCCGACCGCCGTTCCATGCGTCCTCCCACGATGCCGCAAAGGTTGAGGGCAGGCACAAAGAGCAGGACGAACAAGATGCCGGCATAATGCTTGATGAGTTGCCAGTTCGTCAGTCTGCCAAACATGCCGTCGCGGTTCTCAGTTTGCAGCACGTGCATGGGATGGGTTTCCAAATTCCTGGTCAGCACCAGTTTCATCTTCACGCCCTCACCGAAACCGAATTGGGGCAGTTGATCGCGATGAGACTGCCAGCAGCGTGTAGCCACGTCGTCCAGTTCCTGCTTCAAGGCCTGCAGGTGCTCGTCATCGCGCACGGTGGCCACAATGGAATAGACACCTTGATAGTCGCTACCGAATTTCACATCCAACATAGAGTATGGCATGATGATGTCGGCATAACTGTCGGGGGTCAGTTGACTGCCACCGCGTACCACGCCTACCACCCTCAGATTGAGGTCACTCTCCATCTCCACTGTCTTTCCCAAGGCATCCACGCCTTTGCCGTACAGCCGTTCGGCCAAAGCATCGCTGATGACGCAGACGGCTTCTTTCCCCTCCACTTCCTTTTGGGTAAAGGGATGTCCGCTCAAGAATTCGTATTCATAGATGCGGAAGAAATCGGTACTGACCTCGTTGCGGACCACATCCAAGTAGTCATCCTTGCCACGCACCACACTGGTGTGGCAACGGCCTATTGTCTTGCCCGTTCCAGCCGCCAACAGCGTGGGCGAGCAGTACTCGATATTCGGGCTGGACTTGAACCAGTCCTCGTATGCTTTGGCACTGAAACCGGTCTGTCCCATTCCACCGTTCTCGGCCTCGATTCGGATGCCTTCGAAATAGACGGTCCGTGCGCGATTCGGCTCAGGGTAGATGGGGGCAAGCTTGATGTAATACACCACGGCCATCACCATCGTAAAGGCTATGGCCAATGCCGTGCCAGCGATGTAGATGCCGGAGAATAGTCGTTCCTCGCGCAACAAGGCGAGGGCTTGTCGAAAATGGGTTGTCATATTCTTTTTTTTCGTTTTCTCGTTTATTCGTTTTCTCGTTATAACGTTATAACGAAATAACGAAAATCCTTCTTTTTCATTGGCAAGAACCGTGCCAAACTCATAACTCGCTGATAATGAGTATAGGCAAATAAAAAAGTGTCCATTTTCGGACACTCTTCATGTTCGGAAATGGACACTTATCACTCTTGATGATAATATGCGCTATTAAGCCTACCCTTCCCCTCTCTTGTCGATACAATCGTAATCCGCGTAGGTCTTGAGCGGGAAAACAAATATATCGTCGCTGATGTCTCCGCTCTTGAACTTGCTGATGTTGACATGAGCCCAGAAGAAAGCCACCTTGATGCGCAAGTTGATGGGCGCACGGGTTTTCTTGTCAAGCAAAATCTTGACCAGTTTCATTCCCTTGCATCCTGGCTTCAGCTTCAAAGTAATCAGATAGCCCTTGGGGTCGTCGGCAATATGGTAGGTATAGTCTTCGGGTGAGAACTTGAAATCGTTGGCATATTTGTCCTTTTTTTCAGAATTGGCATCGTAGAGAGTGACGGTCTTCTTCTTCCGCTCCACTCTGTAGTAGGTTTTGCCGTCGTTCCACACATTATAACGCTCATCAACAAACTTGCTCTTATTGTCCTTATACCAAATGTCGCCACTGGTCTTGAAAACACCTATAAGATTCACATCATAGTGCAGTGAGGAACCCTGTTTGCCGAAAACCATGTTGTAGGTCTGGTCGAAAAAACGACGTGCTTGTTGTTCATTGGGTGTCTGCGCCACAATGGCGGTTGGGAAAAGAATAAATGCGACTAACATCAGCATAAGAGAGCGCGTCCTCGTCGTAGTGGTTTGCTTAATCATTTCTATAGACGTTATTTTATTCATATACTATTTCAATAAGAGACTGACGTTTCGATGCCTCGGGCCCTGAGCAACTCTGCGATTCGGTCAAGTTCCTCAGGTTTGGCTTTCTTGAGCTGGTGTGCGGGTGTCTCTCGGTCGATGGTGTAAATCATCACGCATGAGGGATCGATATACTCCACCTTCTCTATCCAGGGCAGGACATAGCGGTCGGTAGTATTGTCCACACTTTGGCCTGCATACTCCCCTTTCATAAACATGGTCTGGATGATGCAGTGTCCTTCAAAAGCCTTCATCGTCTCTATGATGTCATCCAAGTTGAAGTGGCCTACCGGACGGTCCACCAGGCGTATGTAGTCCATGTTGATGGTGTCGAGTTTGAGGATGTTGTTATCTACTTTTTTCAATGCCTCAAACACCCCTGGTCGAACGATAAAGGTACTGTTGCTCAACACACTGACTTTGGCTTGCGGGAAATATTCATCGCGAAGCCGGATGGTTTCGTCAATGATTTCGGGAAAATGGGGATGCAATGTGGGTTCTCCATTCCCCGCAAAAGTGAAGACATCGGGTATAGGGCCATTGGCTTTCATGTCTTTGAGTCTGTCCTCCAATGCACAAACTACTTCATCGACTGTTGGCAGTTTATGGTGGGAGGGATGTTGTTTGTTGAATCCGCACTCACAATAGATGCAATCGAACGTGCAGCACTTGCCATCCTCGGGCAAGAGGTTGATTCCCAATGAAACTCCGAGTCGGCGACTATGCACAGGCCCGAAAATGGGAGAAGGATAAATCACTGTCATAACCTAAAATCAATACTTTTTACATGATTGAGAATCTGTGGTAGCAGGTTTAGTTGTATAGTTCATGTCCGCAATATTTACAGTAGTTGGCATCTCCGTCATGACCTTGACGGTGGCAATGTGGACACACCACATCCTTTCCATTGAATCGATGCATTTCCTTAATCATCTCAGAAGAGACAATACCTGTGGGAACAGCGATGATGGTATAACCAAGGACCATCACGACAGTGGCGAAGAAACGACCCGCATCGGTCACAGGAGTCATATCGCCATAACCTACGGTGGTCATCGTCACAGCTGCCCAGTAGATGCTTTGGGGAATACTCGAGAACTTCGAGTCGGGCACATTGCTCTCGAAAACGAACATCACCGTACCAAGTGTGACAATCAGAATCACCACGAAAAGGAAGAACACCAAAATCTTCTTCATGCTCATCTGCAGTGAACGCAACAGCATATTACCCTCACTCATGAAGTTGAAGAGTTTGAACACACGGAACACCCTGATGAGTCGGAACATACGGATAATCATCATGTAGCGGGCGTTGATGAAGAAGAAACTCAGGTAGGGCGGCAGTATGGCGAGTAAGTCTATGATGCCGAAGAAACTTAAAGCATATTTCTTTGGTTCCGGTGAGCAATACAGACGGGCTATGTATTCAGCAGTGAAAAAAAGCGTAAAGAACCCCTCGAGAATATAACATGTAGTCTGCAACCATGGTATAGAGTTGACCATCGAATCGAAGATGGTGATAAGGATGCTCAACAGAATGGCTATCATCAGAAAGACATCGAACGCTTTGCCCAAAAAGGTGTCGGTGCCGAAGATGATGATATATAGGTTCTGCTTCAAGTCGTGTCTTAACTTGTAACTGATAATCCGAAAAGTCCTGCTAATGACACTTTTACGCTTTTTCATACCATGACTATTAAAATTGGAACTGCAAATATAAATATTTTTTATGAAAAGAGACCCAAGGATGGAAGAAAATCCTCGGGTCTCAGCTACTATGGTAAAAAACAATTCTTTTTCCTATTTCACCTCCCAGATGTCGTTTGTCTCGAGCAATTCTGCGAAGTTGTGGTAAGGCTTCTTGGCCTTGATTTCTGCTATCTGGGCATTGACAGCATCATCGTAAGTGGGTGCATCGACATCGCGTATCACACCGAGTGCCACTGGGAAGTCAGGGCCTTCCATCATCGCCAGTTTCAGATGGAGCGTGTTGTCTTCGCAATGGGAGTCGTGGACGAGGATGTCGTCAATCGTCACGCCGTTCTCACCAATCTTCACCACTTTGATACCGAAACCTTCCTGCATCAGACCGTACTCGTTGTTCTCACCAAAAACCATCGGCTCGCCATCACGCAAGTAAATGGCGTTCTTCTTGCGGCCTTCGTTGGTGTAGATGGCTTCGTGGGCACCATTGTTGAAGATAACGCAGTTCTGCATGATCTCGCACACTGCGGCACCCTTATGGTTATAGGCCGCCTTCAGAATATCAACAGTACCCTGCAAGTCGGTGGCCACTGCGCGGGCAAAGAAATGTCCACGGGCACCAAAACAGAGCTCGGCAGGACGGAATGGGTCCTCCACTGTTCCATAAGGACTTGACTTGCTGACGAAGCCACGAGGACTGGTGGGTGAGTATTGTCCCTTGGTCAAGCCATAGATGCGGTTGTTAAGCAGAATCATCTTCAAGTTCACATTACGGCGGTTGGCATGGATGAAATGGTTGCCTCCGATGGCCAGACCATCTCCGTCACCACTGACCTGCCAAACTGTAAGGTCAGGGTTCACCACTTTGCAACCAGTGGCTATGGCGGCTGCACGACCATGGATGGTGTTCATGCCGTAGGTGTTCATATAATGGGGCAGACGGCTGGAGCAGCCGATACCAGAGATTACTGCAGTCTGATAAGGTGGCACACCTATCTCTGCCATTGCCTTATGCAAAGCGGCCAAAAAGGAGTGGTCGCCACATCCTGGACACCAACGTGGTTGTCCTTTCTTGAAATCTTTCGCTGTAAAAGTACTCATAACTCTTAACTCTTAACTAAATTAATGAAAGCGTTGACTAACTCCTCGACCACGAAAGGTTGACCTTTCACCTGGTTGAACTGATAGGGAACAAATCCGTCCACCTTCATGCGCAGATAGGCTGCGAATTGTCCGAGGTTCTGCTCTGCCACTACCACCTTGGGGTATTTTTTCAGCACCTCAGAGGTATTCTTGGGCAGCGGGTTGATATACTTGAAATGAGCAAGCGCCACTTTCTTTCCAGCAGCCCTCATCTCGTCCATGGCGGCATGAAGATGGCCATAGGTGCCACCGAAACCGACAATCAGCAACTCAGCATCATCTTTGTCGCCGAGCACTTCCACATCGGGAACTTGTATCTTGTTGATCTTCTCCTGACGCAGATGGGTCATGAGGTCGTGGTTCTCTGGGTTGGTGGAGATAGCACCGGTCTTGTTGTCCTTCTCCAAACCGCCAAGAATATGCTGGAATCCCTCTGTACCTGGCACTGCCCAATAACGTACACCTGTCTCTGGATTACGCTGGTAGGGAGTCCATGTTCCCTGCATGTCGGGAGTCACATAAGGTGGTTTGATGTCAGGATAGGCGTTGAGGTCGGGCAGACGGAAAGCCGCTGAGCCATTGGCCACAAACGCGTCGGTGAGCACCACCACTGGTGTCATGTGCTCCAAGGCTATCTTCGATGCCATGTAGGCGGTATCGAAGCAATCGGTAGGCGAAATGGCGGCAAGCACTGGCATGGGCGACTCACCATTACGTCCGAAGAGCACTTGAAGCAGGTCGGTCTGCTCTGACTTGGTGGGAAGACCTGTGGCTGGACCACCGCGTTGCACGTCGAGCACCACAAGGGGCAATTCCAGAATCACGGCCAAGTTCATTGCTTCTGACTTCAGACAGATGCCAGGGCCTGAGGTGGAGGTGGCGGCAAGAGCACCGGCAAACGAGGCACCGACAGCCGATGAGCATCCAGCTATCTCGTCCTCACACTGAACGGTTGTGACGCCCAGCGACTTGTGCTTCGACAACTCATGCAGGATGTCGGTGGCTGGAGTGATGGGGTAAGACCCAAGATAAAGGCGCAGACCCGCCTTCTCTGCTGCGGCGATGAGACCGTATGCAGTGGCCTTGTTACCAGTGATGTCCATATAGCGTCCGGGAACCTTCGTCTTGGTCTCAACCCTATAGACGTTGTTCACACTGCTGTGGGTGTTGTGACCGTAATCGTAACCAGCCTGGATGACCTTGATGTTGGCTTCTGCCACACCTGGCTTCTTGGCGAATTTCTCACGGAGGAAATTGAACGCCACGTCGAGGTCACGGCTGAACAACCAGCACACGAGACCCAGGGCGAACATATTGCGGCATTTCAGTATTGATTTCAAATCCATACCCGAGTCGGCCAGACAGTCTTTCACCATCTGAGTAATCGGACAGGCTATCACACGGTCTGGGTCGATACCCATCTCAGCGATGGGGTCATCGGTCTGAAACGCGGCCTTCTCAAGGTCTTTCTGCTGGAATGCGTCCGTATCTATGATGATAGCGGCATCGGCCTTGGCATATTTGTATTGGGTCTTCAAGGCGGCAGCGTTCATGGCGACAAGCACATCGCATTTGTCACCAGGAGTGAACACCTCGTTTGCACCGATGTGAACCTGAAAACCTGACACACCAGTCAATGAGCCCTGCGGGGCGCGGATATCGGCTGGATAGTCGGGAAACGTACTGATACTGTTGCCTACAGTAGCGGAAATCGTAGAGAAGATGTTGCCCGCCAACTGCATTCCATCACCGGAATCACCAGAGAAACGAACCGCAACCTGGTCCAGTTCCTTCACTTCCAATTTTTCTCCCATAATTTTTGTATATTTTTCTATCTACTTGTGAACCGCTTTTTCACTATTTGCCTTGCGGAACACATCGTTTGAATGGTCTTATTGATAACCTAAATGACTTTTTGTCGTCAAAATCGACGGCAAAATTACATATTTTTTCTTAATTATGCAATTTTATAAAGAAAAATGGTATAAAATTGGCGCTTTTAGTATAAAAACGTCAATAATTATACATTTTCAATTCACAAGCTCTCAAGCATGCGCTTCAGCACCACTGTCGCCGAAATCTCACGGTTGGCGGCCTCGGGGATGACCAGGCTGGTCGGTGCCTCGATGACATCGTCGGTGACAATCATATTGCGGCGTACGGGCAGGCAGTGCATGAAGAAAGCGTCGTTGGTGACTGCCATGTGTTTGGAGTCAACAGTCCACGACATGTCCTTGCTGAGCACCTTGCCGTAATCCTCAGGACGGGTCACACCTGGGCAACTCCAATTCTTGGCGTAAATGAAGTCGGCACCCTCAAAGGCCTTCATCTGGTCATACTCCACACGGGCATTGCCTACGAACTGCGGATCGAGTTCATAACCTTCGGGATGGGTCACCACGAAATCCACATCGGCGGCATTCATCCACTGTGCGAACGAGTTGGGTACAGCCTGTGGCAGAGCCTTGGGATGGGGAGCCCAACTAAGCACCACCTTAGGGCGCTCATTCCGCTTGTACTCCTCGATGGTGATGAGGTCGGCGAAACTCTGCAAGGGATGTACCGTCGCACTCTCCATAAAGAACACCGGGCGGCCTGAATACTTGATGAACTGGTTCAGGATCTTCTCCTCGTAATCGTCGGCGCGGTTCTCAAAGCGAGCAAAGCTCCTCACACCGATGATGTCGCAGTAGCAACCCATCACGGGAATAGCCTCAAGAAGGTGCTCGCTCTTGTCGCCGTCCATGATGACACCACGTTCGGTTTCCAGTTTCCAAGCACCTTGGTTCACGTCGAGCACAATCACGTTCATGCCAAGATTCATGGCTGCTTTCTGTGTGCTCAGACGGGTACGGAGACTGTTGTTGAAGAAGATCAACATACATGTCTTGTTCTTACCAAGACTCTGGTATTTGAACCTGTCGTTCTTGATCTCAAAGGCTTCTTTCAGTGCCTGACTGAGGTCGCCTATGTCATCTACATGCTGAAAAACTCTCATATCCTTTGTTTTATTCTGTGTTTGTCATTTCTTGCCTTTTTTCTTCTTGCCTTCCAAAGGCTGCTCAAAGAACTTCACCCATTCAGGAAGACCACCAGCGCGTTTGCGCGATGCTTTGATTTTCTCCTCTTCACGGCGACGACGACCTCCTCTTTCTTCCGGCCTGCGATCGTCACCACGCCCACCGCGACCACGGTTCCTACCACCACGCCCCTGGCGACCAGTGTAGCCGTCATCACCCCTGCTTGGGCGCTGTGCTGCCTGACCACCATCTGGCTCTGTGTCGGAGAGTTCCACATTCACCTTCCTGCCATCGTATTCTGCACCATTGAGGGCGGAAAGCACCAGCTGAGCCTGGCCTACTGGCACCTCGAAAAATGAGAAGGTGCGCATCAGGTCGATACGGCCCATTTCCACATGCTTGCCACGAAGGCAACGGTTCACCAATCCCATCAACTGACGAGGACCCATGCCGTCCATTTTGCCCAGGTTGATGAACAAGCGTGAGAAGCCCTCTTCAGCCACACGGCCATGTCCTTCTTTCCGTCGGCCACTGCCATCGTTGTCACGGCGACTTTCGCCCTCCCTGCGCTTGCCACGCTCGGTAGGAACCTCTATTTCCGGTTCGTTGCGGTAGTAATCGAGGAAGGTGTTGAATTCCATCGACACCATTTTCTTGATGATGTCCTCTTTTTCCATCAAGTCGAACTTACGGAAGATGGTAGGCAAATAAGGGGCTATTTCTGCTTCGTTGACCTCTACCTTCTCGATGTCGTCAATCAGTTTGTAAAGCTGCTTCTCGCAAATCTGCTCGCCTGTGGGAAGGGTGGAGGCCACGAACTCCTTGCCTATCTGCTTCTCGATGGCCTTGACTTTGTTCTTCTCACGACTATGAATGATGCTGATGCTGGTACCTTGCTTGCCCGCGCGACCAGTACGTCCACTGCGGTGAGTGTAGCTCTCGATATCGTCGGGCAAACCGTAGTTGATGACATGGGTCAGGTCGTCCACATCAAGGCCACGTGCGGCCACATCGGTGGCGACAAGGAACTGAACCCTGCGCTGGCGGAACTTCTGCATGGTCAGGTCACGCTGCATCTGAGACAAGTCGCCATGCAAAGCCTCTGCGTTGTAGCCGTCCTGAATCAGTTTGTCGGCCACTTCCTGAGTCTCCACCTTGGTACGGCAGAAGATGATGGCATAAATGCTGGGGTGATAGTCGGCCACACGCTTCAAAGCACGGTAACGGTCCTTAGCCGACACCAAGTAGTAGATATGGTTGACATTCTCGGCTCCCTCATTACGCGAACCGACAACAATCTCCTTATACTCACGGAGGTAGTTCTTGGCTATGCGCTCAATCTCCTTGCTCATGGTGGCAGAGAAGAGAAGGGTGTTGCGCTCTGCGGGAACACCGGCAAGGATGGCGTCGATACTCTCGGAGAATCCCATGTCGAGCATCTCGTCGGCCTCGTCGAGCACCACGTTCTCCACCTTGTCAAGCTGAGCCACACCACGCTCCATCAAATCGACCAGACGGCCAGGGGTGGCAACGATGATATGCACGCCTTTCTTCAAGGCACGGATCTGGGTCTCAATCGAGGAACCGCCATAAACGGCCAGAACGTGAAGGTGGTCAATGTACTTGGAATAGTCTTTCAGGTCATCGGCAATCTGCAGGCAGAGCTCACGGGTGGGAGAAAGCACCAATGCCTGCACGGTATTGTCCTCCACATTGATTTTCTGCAAAAGAGGCAGGCCGTATGCGGCGGTCTTGCCTGTGCCTGTCTGCGCAAGGGCTATCACATCGTTGTTGTTACCCAGGAGATATGGTATCACAGCCTCTTGCACCGGCATCGGCTCCACATATCCCATTTCCTTTATCGCTTGGAGGATCTCTGACGACACGCCAAGTTCTTCAAATGTTTTCAAATTAGTGTTGTTTTTAATGTGAATAATATGTTGTGCTCACGCACTATTGATCAATACTTCGATGCGAAATCCATCGACACTGAGTTGTTAAAACTCGTGCACACCTCGGCGGCGAAGTCTATGCCGCAACGGACAATCTTGTCCCAGGTAGCCTCATCGAGATTGTCGAGGTCCGACTTGAGAACACCCTGATGAATCAAGCCGAATACCACGCCGGCATTGAAATTGTCGCCTGCGCCAATGGTGCTGACAGTCTCTATCTTCTCTACATCATAAGACTTGTTGAAGTTCTTCGTGATCAACCTGACATTGCCGCCGCCCGAGGTGCAGAGCATGTTCTTGCAATAGAACTCCACCTCAGACTTGTAAATCTTGTCGGGATCGGTCTTGCCGAACATGTTGTCGAAGTCTTCCTCAGAACCACGAACGATATCGGCAAACTCCATGTTCTCAAGGATGCCAGCATAGAGTTTCAAGGCATCGTCCTTGTGCGACTTGCGGAAATTGAAGTCGTAGTAGATGATGGCCCCACGCTCCTGGGCATAGGTGAGGAACTCCAGCACCTTGTCACGCAACACGGGATTAAGCACGAAGTATGAACCCATCATCACGATGTCGTCGGCATCAATCACTGGCCACTCCACCTCAAGGCGGGCCTTGGGATAGTCTTTATAGAACTGATAGTCGGCATCGTTGTTGTCGTCGAGCCATGCCAGAGAAAGGGCAGACCGTCCGTTGTTGAAACGGCACACGGCCTCTGTGCTCACATGATTGGCTTTCATGAAATCCACGATGATATCGCCTACCTTGTCGTTTCCTGTCTCTGTAATCATGGCTACGTTTTCACCCATGCGACCAAGCGACACAATGCCGTTGAACACACTGCCTCCTGGTACTGCCGCACGAGGCTGACCATTCTTGAAAATAATGTCGAGTATAGTCTCGCCTATTCCTACAATCTTACGCATTTTATCTTTTTATCCTTAAAAATATGGTTCTTTTTAGCTTAACGAATAGCATCCGAACCTTTCAGCCTATTGAAAAATCAATAGCTTACCCTTCTATCAGCGATGTAAGTTCATCCAAAGTGGAGACACGAGAAACGAAAAGGCTGAAAGGCTTGTTCACTACCCCCTTCTTTTCCAAGTTGTCAAGCATCACAAACAAGTCGTCCCAGAAACCGTTGATGTTGTAGAAGACGATGCGCTTTTGGTGCTCGCCAAAAGTATGAGATGCCATGGCGGTAAATGCCTCGTCAAGGGTGCCGACACTGCCTGGAAGCACCAACATGATGTCTGACTCACCAATGAGCCAGTCCTTACGGTCACTCAGGCCGTCGGCATAAAAGGTGATGTCGATCTGGTCGCTTGCCATGCCGCTCTTCAGCACTTTCTGAGGAACCACACCAAAAACCCTGCCGCCAGACTCTTTCACAGCCTGGGCCAAAACCTCCATCATTCCACATCGACTGCCGCCATAGACAAGGGTCTTGCCATGAGAGCCCAGCCAAAGACCAAGCTGACGGGCAGCGTCATAATACATTGGGGACATCTGGCTCGACGAGGCGCAGAACACACCGATGCGTTCCATTTTCCCCGTTTCGGCCTCTTGTGCTGTCATTGTGTGAAGGTTGTCCATAATTGATTGCTGATTGTCTCACGCTACTCGCCCCATGCAACGGCCTTGGCCCACATAGGCTTTCACCACCTTGGAATTAAAGTGCAAAGTTACGAAATTATTCGCAAAGTAGGTATCTTTCAGACATTTTTCGTTAGAAAAGTTGGAGATTTGAAGAAGATTCCATATATTTGCATTTTCAGCAACGTATATTACGACTGATTGACAACTTTCAAACCATCAAAAAAGTAAGCAAGATGAAATTTACAGAGCTCTGCAGGGAGATTTTCGACAAGTCGGTCAACGACTACCATGTCGATAATGATGTTGACACTCCTATCAACAACCCATACCCACAGGAAAGCATCGAGAACTACCTGTATCTGAAAAACTGGATCGACACCGTGCAATGGCACCTTGAGGACATCATACGCGACCCGGAGATTGCTCCCGTGGAAGCACTCGCCATCAAGCGACGCATCGACAAGAGCAACCAGGACAGAACCGACCTCGTTGAGATGATCGACAGCTATTTCCTCACCAAGTACAAAGATGTCACTCCACTGAACGATGCCACCATCAATACTGAGAGTCCGGCATGGGCTATCGACCGACTGAGCATTCTCGCACTCAAGATCTACCACATGAAGGAGCAAGTGGAAAGACCCGAGGCTACCGAAGAACACCGGGCAAAATGCCAGGCCAAGCTCAACGTGCTCCTGGAGCAACAAGTCGATCTATCCACCGCCATCGACCAACTGCTTGCCGACATCGAGAACGGACGTAAGTACATGAAAGTCTATAAGCAGATGAAGATGTACAACGACCCAAGTACCAATCCCGTGCTCTACGGTAAGAAGTAAACATCTCGACCCACAAACCCATTCAACCCAGCACTCCGTTATGAACAAACTGCTCGTTATGCGCCTTTCTTCCATAGGCGACGTGGCTATGACCGTGCCTATCATCGACTCTATGGCACGACAGTATCCCGACTTGAACATCACGGTGCTCACAGCACAACGATGCAAAACGTTCTTCGACTGGATGCCTGACAACGTTTCGGTCAAGGGCATCAACGTGAACGACTACAAAGGAGTGAAAGGGTTAGCAAAACTCTACAATGAGCTCAAACCGCTGAATTTCGATGCCGTGGCTGACCTGCACGACGTGCTGAGAACCATATACCTCACATGGCGTTTCCGCCTTTCCGGAGTCAAAGTCAAGGTCATTCATAAGGGACGTGGCAGCAAGCACGCTCTCATCGGACATGGAAACACTGGACGGCAGCTACAACCCACTGTGGAACGCTACCTCGATGTGTTCCGTAAACTCGGGCTCAACATCATTCCCGATTTCATCAGCGCATTCGACAAAAGCACCACCGACTACCAAGCCATCGACAGCATTGTGGGGAAGAAGGCGGTGGGCGAGCGATGGGTGGGCATCGCGCCTTTCGCGGCACACGAGGGAAAGATTTTCCCGCTCGACAGAATGAGCCTCGTGGCGAAAATACTTGCTGAACGCGGGTGTAGGGTTTTCCTTTTCGGTGCAGGCGACAAGGAGAATGAGACGCTCTCCAAATGGGAAGGCAAGGGCGTGATGAACACGGTAGGCAAGATGGGAGGACTACACAACGAGATCCTGCTGATGTCGGAACTCGACTGCATGGTGTCGATGGACTCGGCCAACATGCACCTCGCGTCAATGGTTGATGTGCCGGTCGTCTCGGTGTGGGGAGCAACGCATCCCAAGGCGGGATTCCTCGGATGGAGACAGAAACCCTCATCCATCGTGCAACTCGACCTGAGATGCCGTCCATGCTCCATCTACGGGAAGAAGGAGTGCAAGTTCGGCGACTACCGTTGTCTGTCATATATGCCCAAGGAGAAAATCCTGCGCCACATCTACCGCATCCTCGGCATGGAAGACAAACTGATGGCTGACTCTGTGGCCGACGACCGCATTTTCAACACAGAAGGACAATGAACCGACAAAAAACACAAAGGGACTGAACCGCCATCTCTCATGTTCAGAATCGGCTTCGCCAGATATCAACATAAAAAACAATTCGAAAGGATCAATGCAAGATATCCTCTATAAAATCACCTACGGCTTCTTCTGGCTCGTTTCACTCATGCCCCTGAGTGTCCACTATTTCTTTTCCGACTACCTTCTCTACCCCCTGATTTACCACTTGATCGGATACAGGAAGAAGGTCGTGAGGGAAAACCTCAAGGGGTCCTTCCCCGAAAAAACTGACAAAGAGCTGAAGGAAATTGAACGCAAGTTCTATCATTTCTTCTGCGACTACATTGTGGAGAACATCAAGACGTTCTCCATGTCCAAGGAGGAAATGATGCGAAGGATGACATTCACCAATCTCGAAGAGGCTGACCCCGGGTATGCTGAGGGAAAAGTCATCATGTTCCTATATCTCGCCCATTACTGCGACTGGGAATGGATCGCATCCATGCCCTACTGGTCGCCCGACCGCCATATCTCGCAAATTTACCACCCACTCTACAACAAGGTGACCGACCGTATCTTCCTCCACCTGAGAGAACAGTACGGAGGGGAAAGCATCGCTATGAAAAAGACCCTCAGACGGTGCATCCAGATGAGGACAGAGTTCAAGAAAGTGGTAATCGGATGCATCAGTGATCAGTTGCCCAAGTGGAACAGCATACACTATTTCACCAAGTTCCTCGGACGCGACACGGCCACATTCATCGGTACGGAGCAGATGGCGAAAAAGCTCAACGGAATCGTCTATTACGGACGCATGTCAAGACCAAAACGAGGGTACTACAACTGCGAGCTCATCAAAATCACACACAACCCCAAAGACTATCCCGACTACCAACTCACCGACATTTACAGCAAGCTATTGGAAGAGGACATCCGACGTGAGCCCCACCTTTGGCTTTGGTCGCACAAAAGGTGGAAACGTACCAAGGAAGAATGGGAGGAACGCCAGAAACAGGCAAAAAACGATAAGGAAGATAAAGACGATTAGGATAATCGTCGCTTTGTGTTGATATGGTATGCCCGCCCTTCATGGGCGGGTTTATTGTTTTGCCCGTTGATAGACATCCATCAACTGGCGCGCTATGGCATCTGGACGAAACATACGCTCTGCATAATCCCTACCCGCTGAGACCTTGCTCTTTCGTTCTTCGTCACTTAACGAAAGCATACCCTTAATGGCATCAGCTATTTCTTCATCACTGCCTGGATTCACAAGCGCAGACGCGTCACCACCAGCTTCGGGCAAAGACGAAATATTGCTCGTCACCACAGGACAGCCACTCAGCAATGCCTCCACCACTGGAAGACCGAAACCTTCATAAAAGGAAGGGTACAGAAAAACTAAAGCAAGTGTGTAGAGTGCTTGAAGCTGGTGATTGTCTTTCAGGTTGCTTAACCAGAAGAAATACTTTTCCATGCCATGCTCAGCGATAAATTGCTCTACCTGTAGCTTATATTCACGGCCGTTGCCCACTATCACAAGGGGCAAGCGCGACTCTACTGGTATCCGTTCCATCGCCTTGACAATGCCAAGCAGGTTCTTGCGACTGTTCACCGAACCCACATAAAGCATGAACTCATGGGGCAGACCGGGTGCAAAAGCCTGCACCAAGGTTTGAGCCTCATCACGGCTCATGGGGGTGTAGTAAATGTCTTGAACAGGTTGATAGACCACATCTATCTTGCTTTCCTCCACACCGTAAAAACGCATCACATCATGTTTGGTGCTTTCGCTGATGGCGACTATACGGTCGGCATGGCGGCAGGCGTAGCGCATCTTGAGGTCATAAATCTGGCGGTCGTGCCAATGGTACATCTGGGGAAAAGTCTTGAACGCCACATCGTGGATGGTCACCACTGAAGCCACACCTGAACGGTCGATGCCGAACGGCAACTCATGACTCAGGCCATGAAAGACATCGATATGTTCTTTCGCCAACAAACCCGACAACATGCAAGTGCGCCAAAAACCGCCCTTCACCAAGGTCTCGGGGGTCTTCACCTCCACACCTTCCATGTCCAAGAACGGACGTGTGACATCGTTGACACGCACCTTGGGCGTAAACAACACATAGTCGTTCCCAGGGAACAGTTCCCTGAGAGCGGCTATATTGTTGCGACTGTAGTTGCCTAAACCTGTGAAGTTGCAAAACAACCGTTTGGCATCGTATCCTATGCGCATAAAGGGAATAGGCTATTCTATTGTGAGCTCGTTCATAATGCGCTTGCCCTTGCTGTAACTCTCAATCACTGACAGCACATAGCGGATGTCCACACCGATGCAACGGGTGAGGCTGTTGTTGAACATGATGTCACTGCTCAGGGCCTCGTAATTGCCGTCGAAGGCCAGACCGATCAAACGGCCCTTGCCGTCGAACATGCCACTGCCGGAGTTGCCACCGGTGATGTCATTGTTGGTCAGGAAGCAAAGGTGCATGTCGCCCGTGGTACGGTCGATATAGCGATTGCCGAACTTCTCCTTCGCCAGCCATTTCTTCACGGAGGGAATCAGGGTATAGTCAAGGTTGTCGGGATACTTCACATTCTTCTCCAACAACGACGATGACTTGGTGTAGTAGTTATAGACAAGGTCCTTCACGGGCGAGTACCCCTCGACAATGCCGTAACTCATACGAAGGGTGAAATTGGCGTCGGGATAGTATTCCTTGTCTTTGTTCATCTCACGCATGGCCTGCTCCAGCCGACGCTCATAGACGTCGATGTTGTTGTCGAAAGAGCCGCGCAACTTGAACAAAGTGCCAAGCACACCGTAAGAGAGCTGTGTCAATGGGTCTTCAGAAAGCTCTGACAGTTTCTCCACCTTGGCGATGACATCGGGTTTGGTGTATGACGAACGGCTGTAAACATCTTTCAGGTAAGCGTCGTAGTCGCCGCCGAACTGGTCATTGATGGTGGTGTAGAACGACATCAGGTAATCCTCGCTGGGCACCTTCTCCTTATAGTTGCGGAGCAAGGCGGCAAGCGTACGACGGTCGAGGTCGAAGTCAATGTCCTTGTAGGTCTCCTTGGCCTGCTTGTGGAAGTCTTCCACCTTGCCACCATTGAACACCGACATCAGGCCTTGGAAGGAGAGCATCAGCAAGTCACTGCCCGTCAAGGTCTCCTCAAACAAGGTCATCATCAAGTTGCTCTCGGAAGCGGCGGCGTATTCTGCTTTCAGGGAATCGAGCACACCTATATACTGGGCATGAGCCACGGTGTCGCTCATGATCCACTCATTGATTTCGCGTTCGAAGGCGCGCTTATCATCAAGCACACCGAAACGCTCGATGGACTCGTTCATGCCGATGGCGTTTTTCCAGTAGTTGGAACTCTGGGCGTACTTAGAGGAGTACTTGATGCGGATGGCATCGTCTGCGTTCATGGCCTCGCGCCAGATGTCCTGCTTCACGCCACGAACCTGTGCGCGGGGAGTGTTCTCATTGTCCATCATGTTCACGATGCCGTAGGAACTCATATAGCGGTTTGTGCTGCCCGGATAGCCAAAAGTCATGCAAAAACTGCCTTCCTTGTAGCCTTCGGTCGATACATGGGCGTAGCTCATCGGACGGTAAGGCACGTTGTCCTCTGAATACTCGGCAGGAAGGTTGTTGCGGTTGGCATAGATGCGGAACACACTGAAGTCGCAGGTCTGGCGGGGCCATACCCAGTTGTCGGTGTCACCACCGAACTTGCCCAAACTCTCGGGTGGAGCGCAAACCAGACGGACGTCATCAAACCGCTGATAGACCGACATGTAGTACTTGCAACCACGGTAATAAGGAACCACCTGGGCATAGATGCCGTTCACGCTGTCCTTCAACGCCTCGGTGAGCTTGTCTGCCTCATCGTCTATCTTCGCGGAGCGAGTACGCTCATCCATATCGTCAGTGACAACCGACAGCAGTCGGTCGGTGACATCCACGGTGCGGATGTGGAAGGAGACGTAAAGGTCGGGGGTGGGTATCTCATCCTTCTGTTTCTTGGCGTAGAAACCATACTTCAGGTAGTCATGCTTGGTGGTGGAATGAGTCTGAATGGTGCCGTAACCGCAATGGTGGTTGGTGAACACTAAACCGTTAGGGCTGACCACCACACCCGAACAATAACCGCCAAACATCACAATGGCATTGTTGAGCGAAGGCTGCCCGTCGCTGTAAATCTGCTCGGGGGTGAGCTCCAAGCCCAAAGACTGTAACACACTGTCGGTACGAGCGGAGATGTTGCAGATCATCCACATACCCTCATCCGCCTTGGCTAAACCGAAAAAAGCCATCATGACGATGGACATCAAGAATTTTCTCATAATCGTTTCGAATCTTATCTTTAATTGTTTCTATTTCTTTTTGAAGTATTTGCCCACCACAGGCAAGTCGCTGAGCGGGAAGTCTTTCTTTACCATATACACCACAAACACACCGATAACCAAGGTGTTGACCAAGGTGGCATACACCACGCCCATCGAGCGATTCACATAATGCATCAGCACGCAAAGCACGGCTGTCAAAACCAGATAGGCAAGCATCTCACGAAGTGGATAGTTCACGGGGTTGTATTTCTGCCCCACGAAATACGACAGGAGCATGGCTACACCATAACCAGCGAAACCACCCCAAGCACAAGCTATGTAGCCATACTTGGGCACAAAGATCACGTTCACCAGAACCAACGCAAGACAACCCACGCCAGAGAAGATAGCACCCCAGATGGTCTTGTCGATGAGCTTGTACCAGAAACTCAGATTGAAATACACGCCCATCATGATCTCAGCCGCCATCACGATAGGCACCACTTTCAGACCTTCCCAGTAATCACGGGCGATGATGTGCTTGAACAAACCGATATAACCGATTACCAGCAGATAAGCCAGCAAAGTGAAAATCAAGAAGAATTTCATAGCCTTGGCATAGAGCTCCTTGGAATCACGGTCCTTGGCACCAGCAAACACCATGGGCTCGTAGGCATAGCGGAAGGCTTGGGTTATCATGGCCATGATCATCGCAATCTTGCTGGCACCACCATAGATGCCGAGTTGGGCATGGGCGTCCTCTCCGCTATACACGAAGGGGAAGATGATTTTGTCGGCGGTCTGGTTCAAGATGCCGGCAATGCCCAGAACGAGGATGGGCCATGAGTAGGAGAACATCCTACGCATCAGCTGGCCGTCGAAACCGCTGCGGATACCCATCACCTCCTTACTCAGCGCCAGCAAGAGCAAAGTGGAGGCCACAAGGTTGATGTAGAAGGTGTAACCTGGGTTCTTACCCTTGAAACCCACAAAATAAAGGATGTTGAGCGCGATGAGGATGAGGATGTTCAGCAACTTGAGGGTGGCGAACTTGATGGGCCTTTTCTGGTAGCGAAGGAAAGAGAAGGGGATGCAGGAGAAAGCATCCACACCAACGGTCAACGCCATCGCCCACACCCATGAGGGGTGCTCGGCATAGCCGAGGAACGACGAGATGGGATGAATAAAGGCGAAAACCAAGGCCACAAACAAGGCGGACAGTCCCCCGACCATGATAAGCGTGGTACTATAGACCTTCTTGGGGTCTTCCCCGTCCTTGTTGGCGAAACGGAAGAAAGTGGTCTCCATACCGAAAGTGAGCAGCACCATGGCAAGGGCTGTCCACGCATAGACATTCGTGATGACACCATATCCACCGGAAGCCGCTGGCAAGGAGAAAGTGTAAACAGGAACAAGCAGGTAGTTGATGAAACGGCCGACAATGCTGCTCAAGCCATAAATGGCTGTGTCTTTAGCCAATGATTTCAGATTAGCCATAGTCTCTTGTGATAATCAAAACCTGTTTTTAATCAAATAACGTAGGGGCATAAACACTGCCAGAACGTTTGCGGCCCAGATGGTTATAGGCCAGGTCGGTCACCTCGCGACCACGGGGCGTGCGCTTGATGAAGCCCTCCATGATCAGGAACGGCTCATACACCTCCTCAATGGTGCCCGCATCCTCACCAACAGCGGTGGCGATGGTGCTCAGGCCAACTGGACCACCCTTGAACTTGTCAATGATGGTGGTGAGGATCTTGTTGTCTATCTCGTCAAGACCGAATGTGTCGATATTGAGTGCCTCCAAGGCATATTTGGCGATGTTGATGTCGATGCGTCCCGAACCTTTCACCTGGGCGAAGTCACGAACACGACGTAACAAGGCGTTGGCGATACGTGGAGTCCCACGGCTGCGGCTGGCTATCTCTTTGGCGGCGGAAGGGTCGCAAGGCACATCAAGCAACGAGGCCGAACGAAGGATAATCCGTGTCAGCACCGACGCATCGTAATATTCCAAGTGCATGTTGATGCCGAAACGGGCGCGTAAAGGCGCCGTAAGCAGACCGCTGCGGGTTGTGGCGCCAATCAGCGTGAACGGATTCAGGTCCAGTTGTATGCTGCGGGCGGAAGGTCCTTTGTCAATCAAGATGTCTATGCGGTAGTCCTCCATGGCGGAATAGAGGTATTCCTCCACCACGGGGGAAAGACGGTGGATCTCGTCGATGAACAGCACGTCGTTCTTCTCCAAGGAGGTGAGGATGCCTGCAAGGTCACCGGGCTTGTCGAGCACGGGACCGGAGGTCACCTTGAACCCTACTCCAAGCTCATTGGCGATGATGTTCGAAAGCGTGGTCTTGCCCAGGCCCGGAGGACCGTGCAGCAAGGTATGGTCGAGCGACTCCCCACGGTATTTGGCGGCATCGACAAAGACACGGAGATTGCCTACAACCTTTTCCTGTCCGTTGAAGTCATCGAAACGTAAGGGGCGAAGAGCTTTCTCGATATCATCGTCTTTCGAGGCGTATTTCTGTTCTCTGATGTCAAAATCTGAGCTCATTGATGTATTCTTTTCTGCTGTATATGTACTAAATTGCAAAAATACACATTTTTTTCTTTTCAATACCTCATTCATGAAAAAAAACGACTGAATGGCGACATCCAATCGTTTTTTTATCTACAAATGAAGGTGCGGCATCAGCACACCCTGAAAGACCTGTCAGAGTTTTTTGAACTCGGCGAGAATCTTGTCCGCGATTTCCTTCATCTCTGAAGGCTGAAGGCTCAACTTCTCGTTAGAGAAATTCAAGTCCTTTTCGCTCTGCATCGGAACAAGATGGATATGGGCGTGATTGACTTCCAAGCCCAATACGGCCTCACCGACCTTGATGCAGGGGAAAGCGGCCTTGATGGCGCGAGCCACCTTCTTGGCGAAAATCTGGAAACGGCCGATCTCGTCGTCTTCCATGTCAAAAATGTAATCCACCTCACGACGGGGAATGACCAAAGTGTGCCCTTTCACCAAAGGATTGATGTCGAGAAAAGCGTAGAACTCTTCGTTCTCGGCACATTTGTAGCTCGGAATCTCACCGCAAGCGATCTTAGTGAACAATGTTGCCATCTTTCCGTCCTCCTTAGCCTACTGAGATGTTGAGGATCTTCATCTTTTTCTGTCCCACAGGGGTCACAATGTCGGCTATCTCGCCTACTCGCTTGCCAATCAGCCCCTGGGCTATAGGGGTGTTCACAGATATCTTGCCCTCACGAAGGTTCACCTCGCTGTCGCTCACCAAGGTGTAGGTGAATTGCTTGCCTGTGGCCTGGTCCTCGATATCCACTTTAGAGAGTATCTGCACCACATCGGTCTTGATCTTCGACTGGTCGAGAATCTTGGCATTGGCCAAATCCATCTTCTTGCGTGCGATGAGAGATTCCAGTTTGCCCTGTGCCTCCTTGGCTGCGTCATATTCCGCATTCTCTGAGAGGTCACCTTTCTCACGTGCCTCCTGTATCTGACGAATCACCTTTGGGCGTTCCACTTCTTCAAGTTCTTTTATTTCGGCTTTCAGTTTGTCATAGCCTTCTTGCGACATATATGCCATAGTCTTTTCCTCCTTTGTTAATATAAGTATGTAAAGTTTATTTTATGATTTCTATAGTGATTTATTCTCGCTGTTTGCGCTAACGGCAAGTTTTACATAAAACAAAAAGAATTCCAGTTTTTCTCACTGGAACCCTTCTTCTCTTATTGGCAATGCAAAGTTAAATAATAAAAGTCTAAACCAGAAAATTTTTTCATGAAAATTAACTTTTATGACAAAGATTGACAATCGCTGCTACATAATTTGACAATCACTCCAAATACGTCGTTATTCAACAAAAGATAAGTAAGCCTTTCCTCTGCATTCACTGCTCCATACATCGTTTTTTCGCTCGACTTTTCGTGAACTCTGGCTTTGCCGAAGTTACTTTCATTCGGAAATGAAAAGAAAAACAAGTTTTCCTTTTGCATTTCTCTCATTTATTCGTAACTTTGCCGCCGAAAACAGAGAATGCGCTTCCTTAGTTCAATGGATAGAACAAATCTCTCCTAAAGATTAGATCCGAGTTCGATTCTCGGAGGAAGTACCAATCGAGTCGAGCCTCCCCATTTGGAGAGGCTTTTTGACTTTTCATACCGCAACCGCGGATTCATTGGAAAATCTGGACATACGCACGATGGCTGCGGTTATTCATTCATCCACAACCTCTGATTCATCATGGTATTCAACAAATTCGTGAAATACCTGCTTCGCCAGAAGTCAGGATTGCGCTTGGACGACGGCGCGCAACTCAACCTACTCATCGAGAAAATCGCCGAGCAGGAGCATGAGCACATCGGCCTGAACACAATGAAACGCCTCATGGGACAGATTGATGACGAGCGTGATCCACGCCCCAGCACCCTCAACATCATCGCCCACTACCTTGGTTTCGAGAACTGGGACATGATGACCGAGGCCACACGTCGTGTCAACTCCAGTTTTGACCATGGGGGAACCATTGCTTCATTCGCTGTCCCCGAGGGCAGTCTGGTAGAATACGCTTATCTGCCCGACAGAATAGTGAGGTTACGCCACCTCACGGGCAGCACCTACAAAGTGGTACATAACGAGAACAGCCACCTTCGCGAAGGGGATGTCATTGAGGCTCCTCTCTTCGTGCTCCATTTCCCCTTGTTGGTCAGCGACGTTGTGAGAGACGGAGTGTCATTAGGAGCATACACCGCAGGCAAGGTGACAGGTCTGTCGAGCATCCGTCTAGTCACAGAGGAGGAAGACGAGGACTGAAAAACTGCTATCAGCCATGACTACCCCATCGGAATTTGACCATCAAGACGATAATCGTTTCGTTGACGCGGAGCCACTGCCTTACGCGGGGGCGACATGCCTTGCCTTCCGTGTGAGACGTTACGGCAAGTGGCATTTCCTCAAACGCCTCAAGTCCGAATACGCCAACGATCCGCGTTATGTAGCGGCGATGGAGAAGGAGTTTGAGACCTCCTACCGCCTCGACCACCCCGCCTTGCCCCGTTACATGGAACACGGCCACGACTATATCCTCATGGAGTTCATTGATGGCACCTCACTGACCGACTTCTTAGAGGAGCATCCCGAAGTCTTCGAAGAAGAGACAAGTCTGCACACCTTCTGTCTCCAACTGCTGCAGGCCCTGCAGTACCTTCATGCCCACCAGATTCTCCATCTTGATCTCAAGCCCGACAACATCCTCTTGACCAGAATCGGCCATGAGGTACGTTTGGTGGATTTTGGTTTCTGCTACACCGACAGCAATCCCTTCACTACAGGGCATACCGCACAATTCGCAGCTCCGGAGCAACTGGAAGGAGTCGATGAGATGTCGTTCACTCCAGCCACCGACCTTTATACCTTCGGGCGTGTGCTACAATTCATCTCTGCCACCACGTCCTTGCCTCCCCTTTATCGCAAAGTCATGGACAAATGTCTGGCGCAACGTCCCTCCGACAGGTACCAAAGTGCGCAGGAAGTGATGGATGCGCTGACACCAAAGAAATCGAGTAAAAAGGGTATCATGGCTTTTGCGTTTTTAGTAGCGTTAATAGTCGTCGGATGGTGGTGGGCCAACAAAGATTCCTCTATGCCTTCTCCCGCAGGTGCTATAGATTCCTTAACATCATCCGAGGCACCAGTCAAACCCGATACCATCAGGGCGTCAGTACCATTGGATGAGCCTAACGACCAGGAGACTCGTCCAAACCATGAAGTCGAAGAGTCGCCTATTGTTCAGCAATCCTCTGTTGCCAACAATTCGTCCTATATCCGTTCCTTGGAAGAAGAGATCCAGAAGAAAGTCTCTCCTACAGAAGGAAAGAATCCTCAGTTAGACGCATCCATTATCTCCGCTTGCGCCCCCGCCCTTCAATTCGTAGAGACTTTCCGTGACTCGGTATATGGTGGTTCCACCGTTATGCTCAACTGGCAGATGTCGATGAAGAAGTGTCGAGAGCAGATTCCCTCTATACAGCAGAAGTTGCAGCATGAGTTCGATGGGCAAGTCCCGTCCAAGGAAGTGTCACTTTCCGTCGAGCGTTATATCGACGCTGAGATCAGCACCATCCTCAAGCAGATGCTCGTCAATGCCTATTTAAAGGGGAGTTTTTCTAGGCTTTAGGCGTTAGCTATTCCTTTGCTGGTGGATAAACGGGCATGGAAGGCCCGCGCACAGCAGTGTTCCTATCATTAGTTTTTTAGCTAAGGAGTTGAGGAGGGAAGGAGGGTCGGCCTGCGGCCTCAAAATTATAAAAAAATGAGATTAAAAAATTATAAAAATTTTGTTTCTGTTATTTGAAAACAACTATTCACAACATAATCACAACAAAGATAAGCCTGAGGGCTTTGAATGGTTATTGGTTATTGAGTTTGCTGGTGGTTACACAGGACTTTTTGAAAGGTTATGTGTTTTGGTTGGATGCAAAGGTATGAATATTGAGGATGGAGGTGGGAATAATTGTAAAGCGAATTTGAGAAATGGGGTGAAAAAGTGGGAAGCTAAGGGGGCTTTTTTGAAAGGTTATGGGTTATTGAAGGGTCAAGAGTCAAGAGTCTTATTTAATTAAGAGTTAAGAATTAAGAGTTAAGAAATTGTAAGTATTGTAGCTACCATGTTCCAAACTGCCCATCTAGAGTTAAGAATTAAGAGTTAAGAAATTGTAAGGAGTTATTGGTTATTGAGGGGAGGAGGGAAGGAGAGAACACCTAAAGGCATTCTGGCCATGCGGATGAAAGGATCTACGGACTATTGGGACTAATAGGACTCTGGCGCAACTGCGCCAGCTGGTGTCAAATGTTTCATGGTAAATGTTAAAATGAGGATATATATGCATAGCGGGTGCTGTTATGCATATTAAGGAGCGGTTTTGGAGGATTACAATGTATTTCTATGCAAAGTTATATGCAAAAATGTTTTATGGGCGTGACAAAATGAAACATGGTAAAGAGGCACAGTTGACCTAATCAAAGTAACCACCTTGACCTTCAATCTGTATCTTCTTAAAAATCTCGAACATAGCAAATTAATCACTTTTTATAGTTCGTACAAATCGTCCAATTTAACTTCCGCCTGAATGTCCCCCCAGTATTCATTCCGAGTTAGGCCGTCGGTGGTAACCATGATGGAATGAATGGCTTTTTTGGTGCCTGTTACAGACTGGAACACATTTCGTTTACGGGCAAGTTCTTCATCATAATCGGAAGTGATGGTGTATGGGGCTTTCGAGTATTTCATTTCGCATACATCAATAATTCCATCGCTACGGTCTATAAGTAGGTCTATCTGAACTCCTGGCCTACCGATGCTTTCATCCGGCAAGCAGCGCCATGCATATTCATTTGTCAGTATTCCGCTGATACCAAGTTTCTTTTTGATTTGGTCAACATGCCATAGGCAAGTGCGCTCAAATGCCAAGCCGCACCAGGTATTATATTTGGGGGTTCCAAGCATTGAACGCCAATAGTTTGAGCCTTGACGTACTCCGTCTATGTATTCGTAATAGAATAATGTGTAATGGTCTATTAGCTGGAAGATGTCCGATTTTGTCCGATACCCCATCATGGTATAACTTCTAATAAAGCCACACCACTCCAAATCTTTCAGAATGTCAGAGAATGCTCCATTGTCTTCAAATTGTCCTGCCACCAACAACTCTTGTCTAGTCATACCCATCTTTTTCTTGGCCAATAACTCAATTACGCGAATGTATGGTTCAGGTTTTCTGAACAATGAAGCATATAACATCTCAAATTCGTCATGCAGTTCTCCATTAGGTGAAAAAAACAATCTGTCAATCTCAGCAGTTATGCTAGTTCCTTTTTGCAACAGACTCCAATAATATGGTACACCGCCAAATATCATATAGGCTTCAAGCATCTGTTTGCGGTTCAAAACAAGCCCTCTTGACTGAGCTAACTTCTCGCATAATCCCAAAGGGAAAGGGGTAAGTGATATACGATGGTTCAAGCGATTGTGCAAACCGCCCTTATTCTTGATAATTTTATTGACCATCCATGAAGTGCTGCTTCCGCATACCACAAAAACAATATCTTTTCGTGCCGATGCCCATCCATTCCAAAACGATTCCAACTCTGATAAAAAACCAGATCGTGGTGCATCCATCCATGGAAGCTCGTCAAGGAAAACAACCTTTTTGCCTTCAGGCAGACTTTTAATAAATCGTTTGAGTTCACTGAAAGCATCGCCCCAATTGGTTAGTTCCGGAGTATCTTTCTGCCCATGTTCTTTAAGCGCACGACGGAAACGCACCAACTGCTTTCTTGCAGTCAAATTTGCAGCGCCGGTAAATTGGAAGTCGAATCGGTTTTCAAAGGTTTCTCTGATTAGAAAAGTCTTACCGACACGCCGCCTTCCATATACGACAACGAATTGCGAGTACTCTTCGTAGAGAGCATTCTGTAATACCTGTTTTTCTTTTTCTCGACCTATTAGCATGGCATCCATTACTTTTGATTCACGCCACAAAGATAATGTTTTTCGGGAGAAAACAAGCGGAAAGTTGATAAAATATTCAAATTCCGCTGTTTTATTAACGAAACTCAACTTCGGTATGTCATTTTATGTTCAGTTGAATGTTATATTTTACCGAAAT
This sequence comes from Prevotella sp., assembly GCA_017524385.1. GTDB lineage: Bacteria > Bacteroidota > Bacteroidia > Bacteroidales > Bacteroidaceae > Prevotella. The sequence continues at coordinate 9,000 of JAFWSS010000239.1, read as the reverse complement.
GTGCATAAGTGAAGAAATCAATAAGACTATATTTAAGGAACTACTTTTGTGCTTACAAATGAGTATTTTTATTCTATTTATTAGTCAAGAAACGTCGTTCATAGGACATAAAAATAACATTTTGCGAAAATAATTATTTTGATGTATGTTCCCTTGTTGGCCTGTTGATGATGATTCAATTACAAAGTTACAACGTTTCGCTCAAACCACCAAACAATGCGACAAAACCATAGATACGCTCAAAATTAACGTGAATTCGATGAATTCACAAAGGAGTCGCCTTCGGCGAGAAATCTTGCAAATCTGATCAAATCTTACAATTTTCAAGAGGGGAGGAGAGAACGCCTAAAGGCATTCTGGCCATGCGGATGAAAGGTTCTACGGACTATTGGGACTAATAGGACTCTGGCGTAACTGCGCCAGCTGGTGTCAAATGTTCCATAGTAAATGTTAAAATGAGAATATATATGCATAACGGGTGCTTTTATGCATATTAAGGGATGGTTTTGGAGGATTGTTACGTATTTCTATTCAATGCTATATGCAAAAAAGTCATAGGGGCGTGACGTTATAAAACATTATGCGGCAAAAAACGTGGTTTCCATGTTGTCGGATTGATTTAAAAGTTGTAACTTGCACCCAGAAAACAAAATCATGTAGCAATTATGATTTACCCTATTGGCATACAGGATTTCGAGAAGATACGTCAGCAAGGATGTCTGTACATCGACAAGACAGCGTTGGTTTATAAATTGGCTAAAGACATAGGATACTTTTTTCTCAGCCGACCTCGCCGTTTCGGCAAGAGTCTGCTCATCAGCACCATGGAGGCATATTTCCTCGGCAAAAAGGAATTGTTCAAAGGACTGGCATTAGGGCAGTTGGAGCAGGACTGGACTGTCTATCCCGTTTTACACCTCGACCTGAATACGGGCGAATACAAGAATAAGGATGGTTTTCATGATATTATATATAACAAATTGTCAGAATGGGAAAGGCTTTACGGCAGTTCGCCTACCGAGACCAATCCTTCACTGAAATTCGCAGGAATCGTCCAACGTGCTTATGAAAAGACGGGGCAAAAAGTAGTCATCCTGATTGACGAGTACGACAAGCCCCTGCTTAACTCCATCGGCAATCCCGAACTGCAGGAACACTACCGCAGCCAGATGAAGGCCTTTTACTCAGTGATGAAGACACAGGACAAGTACATTAAGCTTGGCTTCATCACGGGTGTGACTCGTTTCAGCAAGGTGAGCATCTTCAGCGACTTGAACAACTTCACCGACATCTCGATGGACCCGCGTTATGTGGAGATTTGCGGCATCACAGATAAAGAGATTCACGACAATCTCGACTCAGAGGTGGAGGAGTTGGCCTTTGCCAACAATCTCACTAAGGAGGAGTGTTATGCCCAACTCAAGGATTATTACGACGGCTACCACTTCCGTCAGGACTCAGTAGGCATCTATAATCCTTTCAGCCTGCTCAGCACATTGTCGAGCAAGGTGTTCGGCGAATACTGGTTCGAGACTGGCACCCCCACTTTCTTGACGGAACTGCTCCAACAATCCAAATTCAACCTCAATGACCTCGTTGACGAGGAAATTACAAGCAATACCATCAACAGCATCGACAACATGCAGGAGAACCCCGTGTCGGTCATCTACCAGAGCGGGTACCTCACCATCAAGGGCTACAACAAGGAGTTCCAGCTCTACCGTCTCGGTTTTCCCAACCGTGAGGTGGAGAACGGCTTCACCCGATTCCTCATACCCTTGTATTCCAATGTGAGCACAGTGAAGAGCGGTTCTTACATATCTAAATTGGTGACCACGATACGGCGAGGTGAAGTGGAACAATTCATGGCGCTTCTTGAAGTCTTCTTCGCCGACAGTGACTACCGTATTGCCGGAGAGGCGGAACTTTATTTCCAGAATGTGATATTCGTGGTGTTCCGTCTGATTGGTCTGTATGTAGAGGTGGAGCGTCCCACCAGCGACGGTCGTATGGATCTCATCGTCAAGACCTCTGACTACATCTACATCTTCGAGTTCAAACTCGACAGAAGCGCGGACGAGGCCCTGCTTCAGATTGAAGACAAGGGTTATGCCCTACCCTTCGCCACCGACTCGCGCCGTCTCTTCAAAATCGGCGTGAACTTCTCAAGCCAACACCGCCGCATCACCGAATGGAAGATGGCGGAGAAATAATCCAAAGACGGGCAAAACTTGTGGAATCAATGTTTTGCCCGTCTATATTCATTTTCTCATTCCAGCGTATATACGTCGCCGGAGTTCTCGTCTGTCAGCGTGCCTTCATCTGCATCCAGAACACCCGTGAACTGACCGCCGGCAGGATAGGAAGCAGAAATCTGAGCGTAAGGGCCCTCGAAAGCATCGACACGGAGTGCACCAGTCACACATTGTCCGTTCATGTAAATACCTTCTTGCCGTATTTCCAGACGGAACTGTCCCTGACGGAACCGCTTGCCCAAAATATAGGTATAGACTTGCTGACCAGACTGGAAATTCACCGAACTCACTTCCTCCTCATCGTATGCCTCAGCCTCGTAAGTTTCCTCGTCGTAAGCCGAACTGCTGGAACTGGAGCTCTTGCTACCGCCACCACAACCCGTAAACATGCAGGTCAGGAGGAATAAGCCTAAAAGGCTGAATATTGTCTTTCTCATAATTATCTGTTTTTTGTGGTTTCTGATTTGAGGCAAAGATATTCAATATCTTCCGATGATGCGGTGTCCATTCCATTCATTTCGCAGCTGGGTACGCGGGCTGCCAGTCCGCGTTTATGATCGCAAGCAGGCTGCTTGCGTACCCCACGTTTCAGTCCTCGGGAACAACCTCTACGGACTTATAGGACTATTTGGGCTGCCTCCGCAGGCGACGGCTTTGGGTACGAGGGCTGCCAGCCCGCGGGTGGAATCGCAAGCAGGCTGCTTGCGTACCCTGCGTTACCCTCATTTCTCATTCAGTCTGCTTCTCAGGCATCGCATGAAACGCTTGTACTCGGTCTGGGTGATATCCACCTTTCCGCTGCAGCGTTTGTTGGGATGACGCTCCTTATAAGCATTGCGCACCATCTCGTGCGTCACGATGTTCTTGACGGGAATCTTGTATTTGGAGATGAGGGGCAGGAGGTACTCGATGGCGCTATCGATTTGGTCTTGGGTGAGAGGCGCCTCCAATGTGTTGCCCTGGAACTCTATTCCAATGGTGAACTCATTGCAGGCCTCCCTCCCGTCGAGATAAGAGAAACCAGCATGGAAGGTGACAACTGTCGGTGCCGCCATGATATAACGTGTGCCGTCGGTGTCGATTACGACATGCGTTCCGACCTTTTTCTTTGTCGAGGTGAGTACGCCCAATGAACGTTCAATCGTCGGCTCAGCGGTGTGGTGCAGGATCACTCCCTTCACATCGTTTGTTATCTCCTTGTTGTAGTTCGGTGTGGGATGGCTCACCTCCTTATAATGCTTTACCGTCCGTTTCACTTTAGTTGTCTTCGGACGCTGAGCGCAGGAAGAGGCCATGCCAATCACACAATCACATACAATGACCAAGGCCAAGACAACCAACAACTTACTTCTCATAACTCGGTTTCCATTCATACTTGTTTATTAACCCAAAATCGTTCCAGACAACTTGAATTTGACAAAAATAATTCATGATTAATTTATCGTGAATTCGACGAATTCACAAAGGAGTCGCCTTTCGGCGAGAAATCTTGCAAATCTGATCAAATCTTACAATTTTCAAGAGGGGAGGAGAGAACACCTAAAGGCATTCTGGCCATGCGGATGAAAGGAGGTTCCAAAGATTATTAGTTCTACGGACTATTGGGAGTAATAGGACTCTGGCGCAATTGCGCTAGCTGATGTTTAAACAGCATGATCTTTGTCTCCTTCGTATTTCTCTATATGGCATTCGTGGGTTTTCTGTTGCTTGTCGTAGTTGATGCCGACAAGTATCAGGTTGTCAATGTATTGAGCCACCTTCTCGGGATACCGACGGTGCTTGATTTGGTCGATGGCAGCTACTGCGTCCTTGTCGTATTTCAATTCGATGACCAATGCTGGCTTATCGACATTCTTGCGCGGGATAAGCACCAAGTCGGCGAATCCTTTACCCGTAGATTTCCGTGACGCCTGATGGAATAACCAAGTCCTTGATTTCCTCACCATTCAAATAGAGATGGTGAGCATATTGAAGGGGATTACATGATGGATAATATCGATGATCATTAAAATCTATTTTGCACCATGCCTTTAAATCTGATATATGAACAGAAGTTAAACCTGTACATCCTTCAAAAGCGTATTTTCCAATTCGGGAAACAGTGCTGGGGATAGCTATGGAGCTCAGCGATTTGCACCCGACGAAAGCACCATCCCCTATTGCAGTGACGGAATACTCTTTTCCGTTGTAATTGAAAGATTCAGGAATGACTACATCACCTGAATAATCGCTGGCAATGACTGTTGCAGTTCCATCGCCTTCTTTATTCAAATCGTATTTGATGCCGTTGATTGTGACTTCCTCTGCCATCATCATGACTGGAAGCAGCAACAGTGTGATTAATGATAATAATTTCTTTTTAATATCGTTTGTGTATTTATTGTGATTTCACCAATACGTTCTTGCCTACTTTGCGGAAGGATTACCGCTAAAATTAGTTGGCTTGTAATCGTAGGCATAATAATGGCGTGTCTCATATTTATTAACCTCGGCATAATTTATTGAACCATCCTCATTGAAAGAGTAAGAGTAGTCCACAGTCCCTGAGTCTTCGCGCCTGTGCATCACCCCTTCTTCATCATACGTATCCTCTCGCTCCTCATACTTGCACTTTGACGGCAAGTAATCAGGTCCATAGCCAAGAAGACCGACAAAACTCAATCTTTCCAAAAAACCGTAGAGTACTACAGAGTTACAAAACTGCTTGTACTTATTAGCGTTGTTGGCTAATGACTCATTGGTGTTTTCAAATCTGTAGTTCTCCTCACGATGATACTGTCCACCTGCATCCGTTCCTATTTCTATCATTGAAATAGCCATCAGCAGATTATCCTTCCAATCAAGCGTGTAGTCTGTTGTGCTGTTGTACGTCTCAATTCTTTCCGTGTCTTCATCATATACAGTATCCTTACAGGTTCGGGTGACTTTTATCAGATGCCCATCGACATCATAGGATAGACTTGTGTTCTCTTTCTGAGTCCATTGTTCCTCCTCATATACTTCGGAAACACTATAGGACGTGATAAAGCCCATGTCATTATATACAACCGAATAGGTTTCGAATTTCTCGTCTCCTTCATATCGTATAATCTTATCGGGGGCATAATAAAATTCATAGTGACGGGGATCTCCTTCGGGATATAGCATGGACCGTAATCTTCCATCCTCGCCATACACATAGTCGTATGAAAAGGCCGACCGAACCCTGAGTCCTGATTTCTCATCAAGAACACCATCTGGTTTTAGGTTGTCTGTATGTAAAACTTCTGTTTCATACGCTACGGGGCGGACGGAGAGTCCATAGCTGCGGCTTTCGCTTAACTGTACACTACCATTATGATAGAAATCTATATTACTATCCCAAATATCTATATCTATAGGGAAGCGAAGTCTGTAAGCTTTGTCGCCTTGATGGAAATCTTGTGTTCCTGTCCAATAATAGCCGTAACCATTAAGGTCAATGAATCGAGAGTCTTTTCTGTAACCAGCCGCAGGAAGGAAGATGCTACCGTCATTATAGTTGCTGGTAAACAATAGCCCTTCCACACCATTGACGGTTGTCCATCGGTGGGTGCAGTTGCAAATAAGTTCTTGAAGTTGTTCCATCGTTGGCATGAGCCAGTCACATCCCCATTTCAAATTTGCCACATCGTATTCGCTGTTGCATATACTGGTTCCGGGGTCTTGGAACATCCAATAACTGTCGTACCACCCATCTTCATCCATGTCTATACCTGTTGAGTATGGATATGTTAAATCATTATAGACGGACTTCTCTTCTGTTTCTCCCCAAGAATAATATCCGCCGTGTCCTTCTGGATTTATTGCACCCACGTTACAGCAGGCCCACTTTGTGCCTGAGGGTAAACCAAGGTCAATCAGATGGGGGTGGTTGTCATCAGGACAATGAGTGTGACTTGTTAGCGAACCGCTTAATACCGTGACAACAATTGTCACTTTTTGACCGCTCTGCTTGTCAGTTACACTAACTGTGGATTTTCCTTCTTTTAGAGCATGAATAACAATCGTGTTGTTTTTGATTTCAGATGAGGCTACATTCAGATTACTACTTTCCACAGAATATGAACCGTTGCCAGATCTTATATCTATAGTATATTCCGTACCTACCCTAATTCTAATTGGTGATGTTCTTGACAAAGAGAGATCTGTCCATGCAGGACCTGCAGATACAATTGGACGTAAGGTAAGTCCAACAGAACGAAGTCCGTAACTTCCCCAGTTAGCATCTTCTGAATGGAAATAGAGATAGAATGGATAGGTATCGAAGTCGGGATGCCGTGACCCAGTCCAGTAGAAGCCACCAATGTCGAGGAGAGTAGAACCATACCGATATCCTGCTGCGGGCATGAAAATGCTGCTGTGGTTGTATCTGCTTGTGAACAATTCGCCTTCCACACCATTGATAGTAATCCATTGAGAAGTGCAGTTATGGAGCAGTTCCATAGTCTGCTCTATTGATGGAATCTGCCAATCATCGCCCCAATTCGTGTGAACCACATCGTATTCTGTGCCACAGATATTAGAACCGAGATTTTGATAATTATAATGACCGCCAGATTTTTTAGCATATATATATGTTTCATCGTTGTAGATCAACTTCTCTTCAGCCTCCCCCCAAGCATAAAAAGCCCCGTTGTCCTCGGGTGTTTGGGCTCCCATGTTGCAACAGGCCCATCTCGTTCCAGAAGGCAGACCAAGGTCGATGATATGTGGATGGTTCTTATCGGGGCAAAGCATTAGGTGTCCGAATGCGACGCTTTCAATTTCATCTATTGGCGTTTCATAGTTCTTCTTTTGAACATGTACACTTTGGAAAGTTCTTCCGGCACTTGATTGAGAATAGGTGATGCTATCTACATTTATGAAAACCTCGTCCTCACCATTAGAGTGGTGGACAAGAATCTTATTCTGCGATGATAAGGGAATGGATGTCAATGCAGTGATAAAGAACGCCGTAGCATACGGAAATAACTTTCTACTCATGGCCTTGATATTTTGAAGGATTTGTTCTTTACTTTTACGATATACACACCCTTGGATAATGGCGAGAGACTGAGAACGGTTCGATGTCCATCGCCTTTCAGTTGGACAGACAGATTACGTCCGTCTATGGAATAGACAGAAACGTCATCAATACTCGTATCTTCGGGAAACACGACATACTCTCCATCGCTTTCCAAATACATACTCGGAGTAGATATAGACGAAAGATTGTCTGTTGAATACTTGAAACTCATCACCTTGTCGTAAGGAATTTCGATGGATTGGAGGTCGGATGTGATGACCATCTGGTTGTTGTTAAAAGTCACAACAGGATGCACGCTGAGCAAAAATGTCGTTTCAGTGCCATCGGTCATTTGCACATGCAAGGTCTCTTTCATCTGAGCGAATAAAACCGATGGTATAAGTGTGAGCAGCAGTGCCAATATGTACTTGGATTTCACAATAATCATCTTTTTGATTTTGATTAGAAATATAAAGGAGAAAGATTTTAATTATGATTACGCTAATAATTATTACAATCCAGTATTTCCCTCTTTGGATTTTGTAAACCCTGCTTTGTCTTTATAGTCATTCAGGTAAGGCCAATGCTTCTCTTCTCCATTTAGTGGCTCCAACAATCGTTTCCCTCTTTCCGTTTTGTACAATTGCTCAAGATAGAAGCCGAAAAAGTTGGCGACATCTTCTTTCGGTAAGTTGTCATCCCTCATATACACACCCAACTCCTCAAAGAAGCGCAGGAAGAGCTCGGTCTGATAGGTTTTTGGTTCGTCATCGCTCGGGTCTATCTCACGCAGGTATCTCACGACAGTTTGTATGTCCTTGTCGTTGAGGTACCGCCTGTTCAGTTGGGATAGCAATTTATTGTTTTCTTTCTGCTTGTGGCTATTGTACTCATAATATGAGACGACGCCGGCCACGATAGCCATCACAGCTAAAATGCAATTGGATATGACAGACAGCATAGTAAGATTGTTTTGGAGTTTCTCAGCCCTTCATAGGCATGGGCTTTGGAATGTCTGAATTTGGATTTGTTTCTTTGGGTGGGACAAGGATGCACTAATAGGAGACGGGACGAACGCTCTGACCGTAGTAGCGGTAGTCGTTGTCCGAGTACATGCGGTCCTGATAGAAGCCGAGGCTGTAGGCGCAACTGCCGTTGGGGTCCTGCGAAGACGACCAGTAGTCGCCGCCGTTGCCATCGTCGAGGAGGTTGCCTTTCCGGTAGCCCGCGGCAGGCAAGAAGATGCTATTACCGTTAGTGGCAATAAATCTCATACCTCTCACGCCGTTAATTAGCCCCCAAAAGCATGTTGTGTATTCTTTCAGTTCCTTAATCTGCTCTAACGAAGGCATGCGCCAGCTGCCCCCCCATTTCACATGCGCCACGTCGTATTCTGTGCCAGCGATGTCATGGCCAATATCTATATATTCGCCCTCTTTAACATATGAATAGGTATAATATGAATAGGTGAAGTCATAAGACCTGTCTTTTTCCTCTGTTTCACCCCAAGCATAGTAGCCACCGTATTCTTCGGGTTTAGTTGCACCCACATTCATGTTCGCCCACAGTGTGCCAGACGGCAGGCCGAGGTCAACCGCTTCAAGACCTTCAGGCGTAGTGTCAGTGTGGATTCCTGTTCCCGTTTCTGTTCCATCTTTGACCGTCACATCAAACGACACGGACTGTCCACTTTCCTTGTCAGTCACAGTAATGGTGGCG
>JAFWSS010000238.1 GCA_017524385.1 Prevotella sp. | reverse complement strand
CTTATATGACAGAGGTTATATCGTGGCCGACCGCCGCACGAAGCTGGCCTATCTCTGTGGTGTTGACAAGGACAAACGGCTCTACCATGGCGAGCCACGCCCTGGCCGACAACTTCATCGTTGCCGACTTCTCCATCGCACAAGGCGAGACCAAGACCGTCTCCGTGGAGCTGAACAACCCCGAGAACGAGTATATCGCGTTCGAGTTTGACATGACTCTTCCCGAAGGATTAACCATTTTGGAGGACGAGGACGGCTACCTTCTGACGGAGCTGAACAGCAACCGCGGCACCGCCAACCATGAGTTGATGGCGTCGCGGATGGCCGACGGCTCCTACCATTTCGTGTGCTACTCCTTCCCCAACACGAAGTTGAGGGGCACCTCTGGGGAAATCCTCACCATGACGGTCTGCGCGGCGGAGGATGCCACGCCCGCCACGGGGTTGGAGGGAAAGATGCTCAACCAGAAGTTGAGCGACCCTCAGAAGAACCCGGTGACGTTCGATGACTTCACCTTCCAAATCGACATCACCGAACCCGCCAGCGAGGAAGGATGCTGTCCCCACGGATGCAAGATGGGTGATTTGAACTTTGACGGCAGCCTCACCGTGACCGACGTGGTGCTGCTGGTGAACGAGATCCTCGGCGGTGGGGAGCACATTGGATGTCCCAAAGGCTGCCTGCTTGGCGACATGAATGGCGACGGCACCGTCACCGTGACCGACGTGGTGGTGCTGGTCAACTTGATATTGGGACCGTAAGTGTACACGCCATAGATGTTCGGGGGGTGTGTCAAAATAGAAAGACTTGATAACCAAACTTACAGATTGTAAGGAAGAAGAACGGCCTGAAAGGCCAGCAGCTGTCAGCCTAGGGCATTCGCCCTAGGTATAAGGCAGAGTGTAAATGTCGCCCTGAAAGGGCATAAGCGCTGATTGTCAATGCTTTTGCCCTTTCAGGGCGATAATTGTTGCCAAACATAAAAACCCAGGGCGTTGCCCTAGGCTATGTACTTGTTGGCCTTTCAGGCCGCCATAATGATTGCAAATTGTAAATATCGGCAGTGCAAATCTTCATTTTGACACATCCTCCTGAAAGCTTGCCGAAGCGGCGCGGACGGATGAGGAATAGAAAGTGATCGGTGACCTCCATCAAGGGGAGGTACTTTGTCTTATCGACAAAATAAAGATCTTCGGATCTCAGTTGCTTGAAGTAGGAGATGTCATAGGGGAGAAGTTTGACAGGTGCCATCGTTTTCGTTTTTTGATGATTTGCGCTGCGCAAGATAATCATTTCCTCTGACTTTTCCAAATATTTTCATAAGGTCTATGGTACGAACGTAGATGTAGTAAGTCCTTCGTGTGCATCAGAATTTTTAATCTTCATTTTTCTGGTATTGCTTTGGCGTGATACCGAAATATTTCTTGAAGGCGCGGGTGAAGTTGGGGGTGTCGTTGTAGGCGCAGAGCACGGCCACCTCGGTGATGTTGAGTTCCGGGTGGTTGGTCAGCAGGTGCTGTGCGCGTTTCATCCTGAGGGCGTTGATGAAGTCCTGCGGCTTTTCTCCCGTGACGCTGTTGAGTCGTTGGCGGAACTGGTACAGGCTCATTCCCATCTCCCTCGCCACTCCCTCGGCATCCACCTGTCCGTTGTGTATCATTGTGCCGACGACGTTGATGGTTTTCTCAAGGAATTCGCGGTCGGCGGCCGTCAGCTCTTGTGTCTTTTCTTGTTCTGTCTCGGTCTCCCTGACTTGTGCTTGTTCCAATTGCAAGGCGACTTGCTTGTATTTCTCACGCAGTTCGTCGATGTTGGCCGTCAGTTCTTCGTTGATGGCCCTTTGCTTCTTGTGGCGGCGGTTCATCACCCACCAGACGGCGGCCAGGAGCAGCAGCAAGGCCAGGACAGCAAAACTGCTGACGATGAGTGTCCTGCGCTTTGCCGCGCGTTCCGACTCATTTTCCTTCTGTAGCCAGTCGTTGCCAAACTCTGCGTTGTATTTGGCAAGGCTTTCGGCAGAGGCGTTGGTGTAGAGGGAGTCTTTCAGGTCGTTGAAACGGTCCAGTTCGATTTTCGCACTGTCGGGCTGGGTGCTCCACAGGCTCTCGTAGAGGCCGCGGCGGGCGTGCATCTCGTTGGCCATGTCACCCATCTTCTGCAACAGCAGTGCCGCCTCACGGTAATAGGGCACGGCCTCCGTTTCGCGTTTCTGGCAGAGCAGCGCCATGCCCATCTTGTTGTCGGCGATGGCCAACGAGTGCAGGTCTTTCAGTTGGCGCAGGGTGGGGATGGTCTCTTTCAACACGTCCTCCGCTTGTTGGTAGTCGTGAAGGCCAAGCAGTGCCGATGCTTTCTGCGAGAGCCTGAGGACGGCTTTGTCCTTGTGGCCCAACTTCATCTCCAATTCGTAGGACTCTTCGGCGTAGGACAGCGAACGCTTGTCGTCGCCCAAGGCGTGACACACCTCGGAGGCGGTGCCCAGGAGGATGGCTTTTCGCGAGGGGTTGTTGGCCTTCCCCGCCATTTCCAGTCCTTTCATCACATATTTCTCCGCCTCCTCGGGCTGGTTGGCGCTCATGAAGATGGCGGCGAGGGTGTTCAGCGTTGAGGATATGATGTCGGGGTCGCCGTTCTTCTCGTCGATGGCATAGCACAGTTTGGCGTATTTCGCCGCCGAGGAGTAGTTGGCGAGGCGTATGAAGATGATGGCGAGGAGGTTCAGGCAGTCAGACTCTTCCTCCTTTCCTTTCAGCAGTGGCCATGCCTTTTCGCCGTATTCCGCCGCCCGTTGGTATTGCTGTTGGTCGTAGAGGTATTCCCCCGCCCAATACCACACGTGTCCCTTGAGGTCATCTGCGGGTGTGCCGGCGGGGAAGCTCAAGGGTTCGTCGAGGAAGTCGCCCTTCTCCAAGAAGGAGAAGAAAGCGTTGGCGGTGCTCGCTGTTGTGTTCTTCTCGAATTGTTGGAGCAGTTCCTCGAATGAGGCGGTGTCGGCGGCCTGCATCCCAGCTACTGACAGCACGAGGCATAGCAGAATGAAGTATATTTTCCTAGTCATTTATTATTACCTTCCTTTGAAGGTACAAAGGTACGATTAAGCAAGTGAAAAGCCAAAAAACTTTAGGCTTTTCCGAGCGTCTGTACTTTCGGCGGAGTCAAAGGTACGATTAAACAAGGGAAAAGCCAAAAAACTTTAGGCTTTTCCGAGCGTTAGTACTTTCGGCGGAGTCAAAGGTACGATTAAGCAAGGGAAAAGACAGGGTGGTGAAGTGAACATATGTCCCTTTAACTCCTTTTTAACTCCCCTTTAACTCCTTTTTAACTCCTTAAGAAGCACTCCCCTTCATCAGTTCCGGCAGTTGTGTGATGCTGCTGATTCGTGCGAGGTTTTGGTGGTCGAACTCCTCGGTCTGCTCGTGCGCCCACGTGACTTTGAATGGGATGTGTACGGCCTGTCCTCCGAGTCGCAGCACCGGCTCTATGTCCGACTTGAAACTGTTGCCCACCATCAAGAGTTCGCTGATGCCAATGCCGAACATGGCACACAGTTCGCGGTATTGGCGCGGCGTCTTGTCGGCCACCACCTCCACGCGGTCGAAATAGTTCCACAATCCCGACCGGCGCAGTTTGTTCTCCTGGTCGAGGATTTCGCCCTTGGTGAACACCACCATCTTGTATCTCGCCATCGCCCGTATGGCCTTCAGTGTATCCTCCACCCCCTCCAATGGTGTGGCGGGGATATTGAGAAGACTTCGCCCGAGTTGCTGTATGCGCAGCAGTGTGAGGACGTCCACCTTCCCCCCGCTTACAAGCACGGCGTTCTCTACAAGCGAGAGGGTGAACGCCTTGCTGCCATAGCCCAATTCAGCCATATTGGCGCTCTCTGTCCTGAAAAGTTCGGTGGAGATGTGTTCGGGTGAACCATATTCGGTCAGGATGCGACAATATTCACGTTCCACGGCTTCGAAGTGCGACTGGCAGTCCCAGAGGGTGTCGTCGGCGTCGAAAGCCACCAATTTGATGTTTTCTATGGTCATTTCTTGTCTCTTGGATGGATTGATTTGCAAAGTTAGTGAAAAAGACGTAATTTTGCAAGTCAAAATCCATTCTTTGGCGTGGAATCGCCAATCCAACCATTCATCATCAAATACTTACGACTATGCGAATCAGTGTTTTCTGCTCAGCCAACAGCGGCATCGACCCCCGTTTCTTCGACTTGGCACGTGAATTGGGCCAATGGATGGGCCGCCACGGCCATGAACTGGTATATGGCGGTTGCGACCTGGGGCTGATGGAGTGTGTGGCAGAGGCGGTGAAGCAGAGTGGCGGCCAGGTGGTCGGCGTCATACCCTCGCGCCTGGAGCAGGGTGGCCACACCTCGCAGCATATCGATGTGCGCATCCTCTGTGAGACGCTGGGTGAGCGCAAGCAGTTGATGTTGGATAACAGCGACGTGGCGGTGGCACTGCCTGGAGGTCTTGGCACCCTCGACGAGGTGTTTTCCATGGTGGCCGAGGGTACGTTGTCCTACCACGACAAGCGTGTGGTGGTGTACAACATGCATGGCTTCTGGGACGACCTACAGACACTGCTCGACCATATGCAGGAGCACGGCTTGATGCGTGGCGACTACCACCGCCTCATCACCTTCGCCAATACACTCGACGAGGTGATTGATGCTATTGAAGATTGAGGGATGGGGCTTGCGACGCTCGGAGGCGTCGACCCCTGGGTGTGCTCATGGGTGTTGAAGCGCCAACCTCATCACCTTATTCTCCTTCGTCAATTAGCAGAACTATTTTCGCTAACACCTAGCGTGGCGTTAATTTCTTTAATAGGGTGTCCAATTTGTAACCTGTTCTTTCATAAAGATTACGTTTCGCTTTCTATGCCAAGAGGTCTTGTCCAACAGTCGGTGCGCATATCCCCTCCCCTCGAGGGGAGGGGTTGGGGTGGGGTCTTTGATTAGACTCAATTGTTAATTTTGACAAAATGGGCGTTGGACATGAAAAAATACCCAAGTCTTGTATGCCTATGAGTAAAAATTTTTGAATAATTGTATGGCAGCTCGGCTTTTACCATTCTATTTTTTATGAGTTGATTGCAATCCTCACAACACGAAAATATGCCAAGTAAGCAGAAAAATATTCGCAATTTTGGTTGGTTCGCATTATTTCACTATTTTTGCATGGCATTAAATCGGTAAGATGAAACTACCTCGCATTTTTCGCTGGAGAAGTTCGATTGCCATACGCTTGACGTGGCGGGTAGTCGGCACGATGCTCTTGATATTCACCCTTGTGTCCAGCTTGGTCGTCATAATGGTCTGGGCCATTGGGATGGCGTTGCTGTCTGGACTTTTCTGGACCGCGATGAATGTGTCGAATGAGAAAATCAACAGTGCTTTCTCGGTGGTGGAGACAGCCGTTTCCAACAACTCCACAGAGGTTTTGGAGAACATCGGCGTGCAAGGTCACGAATTTTATGCCACGGAGCAAATTCTGCAACTGAACCCCAGCATCATAGGAGCAGCCGTCGCACTCAACCCTGAGTATGAACCTCTGAAAGGGCAAAGGTTCGCCGCCTACTCTTACCGCGACTCATCCGGCATAAAGAGCAAGATGCTCAATTCCGAAGCCTACGACTACTTGCACAAGGAATGGTACACGGTGCCTATTGATAGCGCAAAAGGAGTCTGGTCGGAGCCCTATGTCGATGAGGGGGGAGGTGATATGATGATGATCACATACTCGATGCCGTTGACCAACTCCAAGAAAGAGACGTTTGCCGTGCAGACAGCCGATATTTCTATCGACAGGATAGCCCGAATGGCTCAGGAGCTTGACAGCATGAACAATAAGGACTTCTATCCGTGGAATGACCTCGAAGGCAGGTTGCATACCCGCAGTTTCATCGTCACCAAGAAAGGCACTTTTGTCGTGAATCCCGACAAGAAGACGGATATGAAAGAGACCATTTACGACTTCTTCAAGAGGACGCCTCCGCCCACAGACGATGTCATTGCCGATAGAATCCTTTCCGGGAAAAAATCCATGGCAATCGTCGAGGACGAGACAGGCAAGTTGATGATGGTCTCCTATTCGCCCCTCCAACGTCAAGGTTGGTCGATGGGCATCATCTTGCCTTTGAGCGACATATTGCAACCCGTCAATTTCTTTGCCAAGTTGTTGGGCATCATCATTCTCGTGGGCATCCTCATCGTTGCATTGGTATGCAGCAGGGCCATCCATCGCATCACCAAGCCTTTGTCACGGTTCGCCGACTCCGCCGATGAGATAGCCAAGGGAAACATCCAAGCCGAACTGCCTGTCATCAAGACCAAGGACGAGATGCTTCGCTTGCATGACTCTTTCGCCACAATGCAAAAGTCGCTCGCCAGGCAGATAGAGCAAATCAAGACCGTGAACGAGGAGAAGGGACGCATGGAAGGCGAACTGCTCATCGCCCGCAACATCCAGATGGCGATGATACCCAAGAAGTATCCTGCCTTCCCCGACCGCACCGACATCGACGTCTTCGCACAAATGACTCCGGCGAAGGAGGTGGG
Source organism: Prevotella sp. (assembly GCA_017524385.1). Lineage (GTDB taxonomy): Bacteria > Bacteroidota > Bacteroidia > Bacteroidales > Bacteroidaceae > Prevotella. The sequence continues at coordinate 6,749 of JAFWSS010000238.1, read as the reverse complement.
AGGCGACCTTTACGACTATCACATCAGAGATGAGAAGCTGTTCTTCTGCATCGGCGACGTCTCAGGCAAGGGCATCCCCGCCTCGCTGGTCATGGCTGTCACCAGGGCGCTCTTCCGCTCCTTCTCTGCACATGAGAGCAACCCGGGAAAGATTGTCGGTGGCATCAACAACCAGTTGGCAAAAGACAATGAGTCTGATATGTTTGTCACCTTGTTCGTCGGTGTGCTCGACCTGCCAACAGGCCGCCTGCGATACAGCAATGCCGGGCACAACGCCCCGATGCTGGTCGGCAAGTCGGGGATTGAGGTGCTCACTTGTGACTCCAACCTGCCTGTGGGCATCATCACGGGACAGAAATTCTCCACACAGGAGATGGTTGTGACACCACATACCACCATCTTCCTTTACACCGACGGCTTGACAGAAGCCGAGAATGCCTGCCATATGCAGTTCCTAGAGGAGCGTGTCTCCGAAGTGGCACGAATGGCGGGTCAACAACCACAAATGCTAATTCGACAAATGATGAATGAAGTGAACGATTTCGTAGGCGATGCCGAGCAGAGCGACGACCTGACCATGCTCGCCATCGAATATGCAAAGCAGAACAGTCAGGAACAAGACGAACAGTTCCAACGCTCCATCACCCTCACCAACAATGTAGAGGAGGTGCCGAAGATGGCGGAATTTGTCGAGGGCGTATGCGAGGAGGCTGGCATCGACATGGGAACGACCATGAGTCTGAACCTCGCCATTGAAGAGGCCGTCGTCAATGTGATGAGTTATGCTTATCCCACCAACACGGTGGGTGACGTCGTCATCAAAGCTATCGCATGCAACCAACAGGTGCGATTCATCATCATCGACAGCGGCAAGCCTTTCGACCCGACCACCATGGATGATATCGACACGACGCTGCCTGCGGAAGACCGCGACATAGGAGGCCTGGGCATACATCTTGTCCGGCAAATCATGGATAGCATCAACTATGAGCGCATCGATGGGAAGAACGTACTGACACTAACCAAGAAAATAGAATCCCAGTAAGATGACCGACATCATACTTTCCAGCTTCATCAGCCTGTTCGCACTTTTCGGAAAAGAGGAACAAGTGGACGAGGTGCCAGCCAAGAAAATGCTCTCGAGCTATCTTCGCCGGCATTTCGGCATACGCAACATCGACCTTTACCTGAACCTCTACAGCGACATGCGCATGGCTTACGAGATGACCGACGACCTCGACAGCGAGGAGACGGTGGCTTCCATCTGCTCTGCCCTCCACGGCAAGATACGACCCAGCGAGGAGGCCTTGTTGCTGCTGCGACTGATGGAATTCTGCAGCGACGACGGCTTGCAAGCCAATGACATGTTTTGCACACTGGCAAGGCAGTTCCACATCACCGACGAACAATACAACGATTTCACCGACTACGTCTACAATCGTGAGACGGCACGGGTAAAGTTGCACCATATAGAGGGATTCGGAGGTACATTGAAAACTTTGCTTGAGCGTCATACCGGACTGCTCATCTTCACCTATATGGGTAGCGACACGGTGAAACTCAACGATGTACCCGTGCTTGCCGGCACCTATCAGGTGTGGCAGCAGAGCGGCGTGCTGAAAAGCGCGGGCGGAAAGCCGGTGTACTATTCCTCCATCATCGGGACATATGAGAACGACGACGCACAGGCCCAGCAAGTGGAATTTTGCGGGCGCGACATCAATTTCCGCTTCCCCAACAGCGACAACGGCATGCACAATCTGAGTTTCACGCTGAGAAACGGTGAGATGCTGGCCATCATGGGAGGTTCCGGGACGGGAAAGACCACTTTGGTCTCGCTACTGAACGGAAGCCTGAAACCTCAGGAAGGCAGCATCACCATCAACGGACATGACATCTCAGAACCAGAAACGAAGGCATTGATTGGTTACGTGCCACAGGATGACCTGCTCATCGAGGAACTCACGGTTTATCAAAACCTGTGGTTCACCGCAAAACTATGTTTCGAAGGGTTGTCCGACCAGGACATCGACGCCCGCGTGGTGAAGACATTGAAAGACCTGGGACTCTATGCAGCCAAAGACCTGAAAGTAGGCTCTGCCATCAACAAGACCATCTCCGGAGGGCAACGCAAGCGCTTGAACATCGCACTGGAGTTGATACGCGAACCGGCGGTGCTCTTCCTCGACGAACCCACCTCCGGATTGTCTTCAGCAGACACCGAGAGGGTCATCCTGCTACTGAAGGAACAGACTTTGAAGGGGAAACTCATCATTGTCAACATTCACCAGCCTTCGAGCGATGTCTATAAACTCTTCGACCGGCTGTGGCTGCTCGACAAAGGCGGTTACCCGGTGTTTGATGGCAACCCCATCGACGCCATCACCTATTTCAAGGAGGCAGCCAACTATGCCGATGCAGAGACCAGCGCCTGCCCCACATGCGGCAATGTCAACCCTGAGGTGGTGCTCAACATCATCGACGAGAAAGCGCTCAGCAACACGGGTGAGCCTTCCGATGAGCGCAAACAGACACCCCAGGATTGGCATGAACTGTATCTGAGCCACCGTGGAAAGATGGAACCACCGACGGTGAGCGACGTGCCGCCTTCCGACCAGAGAAAGCCAAACGCGTTCAAGCAGTTCGCCATCTTTCTCCAACGCAACATCAAGACCAAGGCCACCAACGTGCAGTATCTCTGCATCACCTTGGCGGTGGCTCCGCTGCTGGCCGTCATCTGCGCACTGCTCACCCGCTTCGCACCACCGGAGGGCTACACGGTGATGGACAACAAAAACCTGGTGAGCTATTTCTTCATGGCTGTCATCGTGGCCACCTTCGTAGGCATGATTGGCAGTGCAGAGGAAATCATCAAGGACCGTGCGCTACTGAAAAGGGAACGGTTCCTCAACCTTTCCTATGGAAGTTACATCTGGTCGAAAATCGTTTTCATGGCAGGGGTGTCGCTCTTGCAAACCTTGCTGTTCATCCTTGTGGGCAACAACATCATGGGGCTGCATGGGCTCTTTTGGCAGTGGTGGCTCATCCTTTTCGTCACATCCTTCCTGGCCAACCTGACCGGCCTGCTGCTCTCGCAATGCCTCAACTCCGTGGTGGCCATATACATCTGCATACCCTTGCTCCTCATTCCACAGATACTGCTCTGCGGGCTGGTGGTGAGTTTCACCGACCTGACACCCAAGAGTACGACGGGAAACGTGCCGCTGGTGGGCGACCTCATCCCTTCGCGATGGGCCTACGAGGCGCTGGCCGTCACGTCGTTCACCGACAATGCCTACGAGTCCATGTTCTTCGAGAGCGACCGGGAGAAATATGAGACGCAATACTACAACATGGGATACCTGTATGAACTGCAGTCACAGTTGGAGACGATGCAAAGCGAACAGGCAAACGGCAAGGACGTCAACCCCTCGCACATGGAGGTCATCAAGACCAACCTGCCCCTGATAACGGAATATTGCGGCATGCAACCCTACCAAGGAGACTATTCCTATGCATCGCTGAAGGAATATATGGCAGAGGCCGAGGACATCCTTGCCAAGCGCAGCAACAAGACGGTGCTGCAGGCTGATGCACAGGTGTCTGCCTTCATTCGCGAGCACGGCAAGGAAGAGTTGATGCAGTTGAAACGCGACAACTACAACCTGAACCTGGAGGACTGTGTCGTCGGCGCCAACCAGCAAAAAATGCTCGACGTGGTGGACGGCCACATCGTCCCTCGCTCCGGACTGGTATTCCTCACCCCGCACAACCGCAACGGTCGTGCTCCTTTTTACAGCAGTGTGAAAATCGTAGGGTCCAGGCATGTCAAGACTTTGTGGTTCAACTTGGCCGTCATGTTGTTGATGTGTGTCATCACGGCATCCCTTTTGTTGACTGATTGCCCTGGAAAATATGTCAGAAAGGAGGCCCAATAAGAAAAAAACGACAAAAAGATGAAATAAATTTGATAAAAGAGGAAGGAATATGATGTTTTTCTCAAAACTTTTATCTATTTTTGCATGGAACTTGCCGATTACCTTCGGGCGAGGCATTTTCCATTGATGTGAACATCTAAATCAAGAACTAATAAATCAATCATTTAAACCCAAAAGCAATGAAGAAATTATCATTTTTAGCTATTGCATTCGTAGCTTTCGCCCTGGCAGCATGCACAGGCACCAAGGAACCCAAAGCCGAGGACAAAACCGAGACGAAGAGTTTTGAACAAGAGCAGGTAGAGGCCAAGATCAAAATGGAGATTGACAGCATCGCAGCTGATTTGAACAAACTCAAGCAGCTCCCCTTCGTTCAGGAAGGCTCCAAGTTCGAGCTGACCAAGGAAGAGAAGCAAGCAAAGCCCGACTACCTTCTTGACGCAGCCGTGGCAGAAAAAGCCCAAACCTTGGCTGAGAAATACCGCATCCTGAGTGCCCTCAGTGTCGATAAGAAGATTGCCGCCCTCTATGAGATGCCTGTTGAGGAGTATGACAAAGCCATCGCCAAACTGTCTGCCGCCATCGATGACCCCTCCTTCAAGGCTCTTGAAGGTACTAATGGTTCCTTCTTTGAGACCACAGACTCTCTCTATAAGTATATGAGTGAGAACGGTCGCATCAACCAGTTCTGGCAACTTGCAGCTGCCGGTTTGGTGGAGCAACTCTTTGTTATGAACAAGAATGCCGACAAGTTCCTCTCCGTGTTTGATAATAACGCTGCATCTGATGTGACCTATCGTATTGTTCTCGTGCTTGATGCTTTGGATCGCCTTACACAATACGACCCCGAAGTGAAGCCTGTTGTCGAGGCTCTTGCTCCACTGAAGGAACTCAACGCTACATCAGTTGAACAACTGAAAGAGCAACTTGCCAAGGCTAAGGAAGGTATTGAAGCTGCACGCAAGGCTTTGATCAAATAATTCCAATTAGTATCCCCTTAATACATGCCCTCCGCACGGAGGGCATGTCATCAATACGCAAGTACTATGACATTGGACATCAAAGAACACCAAGGAGGCTTGACCGCCACCATCGCGGGGCGGTTGGACACCCCGTCGGCCGTCAAGGCCCAACAGGAAATCACCCCCTTGCTTGAGAATGCCGACAAGGAAATCATCCTCGATTGTGAACAGCTGGAATACATCAGCAGTTCTGGCCTTCGTCTGTTTCTCTCCATCCGCAAGGAGACTGCCGCCAAAGGGGGCAAGGTGATTGTAGAGCACATCAATGACGACATCAAGAAGGTATTCACGATGACAGGTTTCATCAAACTGTTTGATGTGCGCTGACATCCGAGTCCTTGCACCATAGCAACATCATCACGACATCAACCATTTATTACTTTACAAAAACAAAACATAGTTATGGCATTTTTGACAAACGAGAAATTGACAATCGTCGGCGCAGCCGGCATGATTGGCTCCAACATGGTTCAGACCGCCCTCATGATGGGCTTGACCAACGACATCTGCCTTTACGACGTCTTCTCTCCCGAGGGAGTGGCTGAAGAGATGCGGCAGAGCGGATTTGGCAATGTCACCATCACCGCCACCACAGATGCCGCCGAGGCATTCACCAACGCCAAATACATCATCTCCAGTGGAGGCGCTCCCCGCAAGGAAGGTATGACCCGTGAGGACCTTCTCGCCGGCAACTGCAAGATTGCCGAGGAACTGGGTTGCAACATCAAGAAATACTGCCCTGACGTGAAGCATGTCGTCATCATCTTCAACCCCGCCGACCTCACCGGTCTGGTGACTTTGCTCTATTCCGGCTTGAAACCCGGTCAGGTGACCACTCTCGCCGGCCTTGACACCACTCGTCTGCTGTCGGCGCTGGCCAAGAAGTTCAATGTGATGCAGGATGAAATCACCGGATGCGCCACCTACGGAGGCCACGGCGAGCAGATGGCCGTCTTTGGCAGCCACGTGGAAATAGCAGGCCGCAAGCTCATCGACATCATCGGCACCGATGAATTCCCCGTGGAAGAATGGGAGCAGATGAAGAAGGATGTGACACAGGGTGGTGCGCAAATCATCAAGTTGCGTGGACGCTCGTCATTCCAAAGCCCCTCCTATCTCTCCGTGGAGATGATTCGCGCCGCCATGGGTGGTGAGCCGTTCCGCTTCCCCGTGGGCACCTATGTGAAGACCGACAAGTATGACCATATCATGATGGCCATGAAGACCTGCCTCACACCGGAGGGAGCCAAGTTTGAAGTGCCGCAAGGCACACCCGAGGAGAACGCCAAACTCGACGCCTCCTACGAGCACCTCTGCAAGATGCGCGACGAACTCGTCACTCTCAACATCGTTCCGCCCATCGACGAGTGGAACAAAATCAACCCGAACCTGTAAGTCATCATCTATACGATGCGAGGGAAGCAAGTCTTTGCTCCCCTCGTGTCGTTTTATGTGGCAACATCACATAACGCTAGCATAATAGTCTCCTGATTATGTTATTTATTCTTAAATGTCGTTAAATCAAGGATTTGCAGCTATTTCATTTACTCTTAGTCCGCCATTTTCCCGCCCTATGTGAAAAGTGAAGCAATTTCAATGGGGATAAAAGATTACAACATTTATTCCGTTTAACTCGGGGGAGAAAGCGGTAAAATGTAATTTACTTGGTATTATCATCCTTCACGCCTATGCCCTTTTGGGGTGATGGATAATAAAAGGGGAAATTAGGATTTTAACATTTGCCACAATGCCAATTGACCCTGATTTTGCAATCTGGCAGAAAAATGAT